>VAXY01000274.1:2451-5794 GCA_005885085.1 Actinomycetota bacterium
GCCCGGTGATCTCTAAGGTGAACAGGTTGAGAGCGGGGGGCGGCAGTTCCCCGTCAGACGAGCGATGGGCGGCGCTCACAGCAACCCAAGCCAAGCGACGCCGCTGCCGCGTTTTGGTGGAACCGCGACAACGCTCCCTCAGGCGGGCGCCACGGCGTTCAGCACCTACATCTAGCCGGCAAGGCGCCGGAAGAAGAACGCAATCCGGCGCCAGATGTTCATCGATTGCTCATGGCGCTGGGTTGGCGCGAGCACCTTCGCTTCGAGCTCGCGTGCGTCGGCAGCCAGCGTCTCGCCAAGACCACCCTTGCTGTCGGGTTCGATCTCCGCGCTCGTCGCCGGCTCGAGATACTCGCCCAGCTGCGCGACTTCCGTGCGCGTCAGCGACAGCCGCACCACACCCTGGGTGATCCCCGCGACTTGCTCCGCGGGCACATAGCGCGGCTTTCCAAACGACGTCGTCGCGATCGCCAACCCATCAAAGATGTCCTCGGTGTCGTCCCCAGCAACCTCGTCGACCTCGCCGACCTCGCCGCCATCAGCGGCAACGACCTTCCAGCCAGCCCGGATCATCAACCACGAAACAGGATCAGCCACCTCTACAGTCTTACTGCTTGTTCACAACAATGTTGGCTCGAGACGGGCCCCTCAGCTCGGACGTGCCGCAGGCGCTCTGGATCGACACCTAAGACCTTCGTCGGCCGCAACACGAGATCTACGGTGCGCGCCTGTCGCAGTAAATCCAGGACCGCTCGGTGGCTGGGCCGGCCTGGCCGAACGTCCGGCGCGAATCTCACTCGCTCCACCTATCTCGTGTGGGTGGCATCCCTATCCGACCGCGCGAAGGAAAGGCCGCCAAGACCTGTTCGCTGCTTGGCTTGCGGAAAACCGGTTGAAGCTGCGTTGTCGGTCGTCGGCTCACTGCGCTGTCTCGATTGCCGAGACGAGCAAGCGGCATTGAACCCGGAGTTGGTCGCGCTCTGGCAAAAGCGGGGCGCGCACTTCTAGACGCTCCACACGGGCGCTAGTGGTCGTACGCTCGGCGATTCGAATCTCCGACCCACTCGCCGCTCGTGCTGGTTAGGTCAGCGTCAGCGAGAGACTGCCCGTGGCTGCGCCCTGCGGGTCGACCACGATCGTGTAGCTGCCGTCGGCCGGCAGCGTCGCCGTGATCGTCCGGTCGAAGTTGCCGAAGATTGCGTTCGACACCACCGGCGAGCCGTCAGCCTTCAGGATCGACACGTAGCCGATCGAGGCCGTCACCGACGTCAGCTTGAGAGTGATCGTCTGGCCGGCGTGGCCGTCGAACGTCAGCCGCGCATTCTGTCCGGGAGTGCCCACCGAGACCGGCTGCGGCGGCCCGCCGATCGCCAAGCTGCCCGTCACATCCGGGGGAACGTCGTAGAGCGTCAGCGTGGCCGAGCCCGTTGCGGTGCCTTGCGGGTCGACCGTGATCGTGTACGTCCCGGCGACAGGCAGCGTGCGTGTGTCGACGAAGGCACCGGATGTCGCGAAGAGTGTGTTGCCGACGAGCGAGCTGCCGTCTGGCCTCGCGATCGACATGTACGCCACCGACAGCGTCGACGGCGAGACGTTGAGGCTGACGCGCTGACCGGCAACCCCGCTGAACGTGAGCTTCGCGTTCTGACCCGGTGTCGTCATGGACGCCGTCGCCGACGGCCCACCCGGGGTGAGCGTCCCGCTCACGTCCGGCGGCACGTCGTAAAGCTGGAACGTGGCCGAGCCCGTCGTCGTGCCCGGCGGGTCGACGACGATCGCGTACGTCCCCGTGGTCGGCAGCACCCGCGCGTCCACGAAGCTGGTCATGCCCGACCCGAAGAACGTGCTCCCGCCGACGGCGTTCCCGTCCGGGCCGATGATCGACGCCGTCCCGGACGAGAACGTCACCGCGCCGATCGTCGCGCTCACGCGCTCACCTGCGGTGCCGCTGAACGTCAGGCGGATGTTTTGGCCGGGCACGGTGGTGGAGGCGCTCACACTCGACCCGCCCGGCGTGATCGGCCCCCCCGCGTCGGGCGGGACGTCGTACAGCGTCAACGTCGCCGAACCGGTCGCATTGCTCTGCGGGTCGATGAAAATCGCGTACGTTCCCGCCGTCGGCAGGACGGTCGTATCGACGAAGGCGCTGCCCGTCCCGATGTACCGGTTCGTCACGAGCCCCGTCCCGTCGGGCTTGAGAATCGACGCGAGCGCGAGCGAGAACGTCACCCCGGAGAACTGCACGCTGACCCGTTGGCCCGCTGCCCCGGCGAACGTCATGCGCCCATTCTGGCCCGGCACCGAGATCGAAAGGGACGAGGACGGGCCGCCCGGGGTGATCGTGCCGCCGGCATCGGGAGGAACGTCGTACAGGTTCAGCGTCATCGAGCCCGTGTAGCCGAACGGCGAGATGACGATCGTGTAGACGCCGGTCACGGGCAGCGTCTTCTTGTCAAGGAACCCGCCCGACGAGCCGGCGTACGTGCTCGCGACACTCCCGCCACCGGGCGCCAGGATGGAGACCTGCGCGAAGGGGAACGACACAGCCGACATCGCAAGGCTGACGTTCTCCCCTGCGGTGCCGTTGAAGCGGAGTTGCGGGCTGTCACCAGACGAGGCGGCCGTCACTGTCACCGACGGCCCGCCCGGCGTGATCGAATACACCTGCGTCGCGCTGCACGTCACACTGCGCGTGGTCGACCGGCTGCCGACCGACGCGGTGACCGAAAATGTCACGGCGCCGCCCGCGGTCGGCGTGAACGTTCCGGTGTAGAGGCCGTCGCCGCGCGGCGTGACCGAGACCGGCGTCCCGTTCGCGGTCGCAGAGGCGCTGACGCCGGCGCTGTCCGCGCAGTTCGTCGCGATGAACGAGAACGAGATCGGCTTCCCGACGTCGACGGTGAAGCCGGACCCAGGTGAATCGAGCCAGACCTGCGGGCTCGCACTGCACGCGACGGCATTGCCGACGTTGAGCCGTCCGCCGCTCGCGGTGACGGTGGCGAGCGACGACTTCGGATCGACGCTGTCGAGCAGCAGCGCCTTCAGCCCGACCGCCGTCGCCGACGGGAAGGCCGCCTTCGCGAGTGCGGCCGCGCCTGCGACGTGCGGCGTCGCCATCGAGGTGCCGCTCAGGTACTGGTACGACCCGCCCGGCCACGTCGAGTAGATGTTGACGCCAGGGGCGCCGAGGTCGACGGACTGGCGGCCGATGTTGGAGAAGTAGGCGCGCCCGTCGGAGTTGTCGGTGGCCGCCACCGACACGACATTGGGCAGGGCGTACGAGGCCGGGTAGGTCGGGGTCGTGTCGTTGTTGGTGCCGTCGTTGCCCGCCGCTGCCACGAAC
>VAXY01000274.1:5840-6290 GCA_005885085.1 Actinomycetota bacterium
TCGTCACGTCAGCGCCGTCCTGCGCGGCGTACAGCACGGCGCTGACCGCGTTCGCATTCGTCCCGGAGGCCTGGGCGTTGAGGAACTTGACGGGCATGATCCGCACGTTCCAGTTCACGCCGCTGACTCCGACGCCGTTGTTCCCGGAAGCGCCGATCGTGCCGGCGACGTGCGTCCCGTGGCCGTGGTCGTCCATCGGGTTGTTGTCATTGTTCACGAAGTCCCAGCCGCGCCAGTCGTCGACGTAGCCGTCGTGGTCGTTGTCGATCCCGTCCGTCCGGCAGCCGCTGCAGTTCTCGCCCGGGTTGATCCAGATCTGTGAGCTGAGGTCGGGATGCGACCAGTCGACGCCCGTGTCGATCACCGCCACGGTCACGCCGGCGCTGCCGGTCGTCACGTTCCACGCCTCCGGGGCGTCGATGTCGCCATCCGGTGTTCCCGGAAAGCCCT
>VAXY01000082.1:0-15975 GCA_005885085.1 Actinomycetota bacterium
GATTCGTTAAGACTGCGTCGCTTCTCGGGGCGGTCTGGTACGACTGTGCGCCGTGAGGGCCGCTCGTCTCTTTGGCTTGGCCATGCTGGCGGGACTCCTGGCCGTGTCCATCCCGTCGCTGGGCCTCTCGAAGTCGCGGCCGAGGGCGGCACATGCTGACCAGGCCTGCGGCCGAGTCGAGTTCGTGAGCGGGCTCGAGGCCGTCTTCGGGCGCTTCAAGACTCACCAGCAGGCGCTCACATTCCGCAGCCAGGTCACAGGCCGCGGTTTCGTGAACGCAAACATCATCGAAGGCTGCAACGAGTTCCGCGTCGTCATCCGCGGCATCGACACCTTCGACATCGGCGTCGATCTTCAGGGGGAGGCACGCCGCGAAGGCTTTGCGGTCACGCTCGAGTGCATCCAGGCCAAACCTGGGAGGTCGTCTTCGGCCATAGCCGCGATCGCGTCGCCGGCAACGCGATCATCAACCACGCCGCCGCAGAGGGTTTCCCGGGCGTGAAGCTACGCAGCGACCCATGCGGTGGCTTCGAGGCCTATCTCGCCGGCTTCGGCGACCAGCGCGAGGCGCAGGCGTTCGTAACGGAAGCGAAGGCCCGCGGTTTCGACGTCATCGCCGAGCTGAACTAGGCGTCGGCACGAAAAAAGGCCGTCCGGGCCGGTGCTACCGCGCCGCGAACGACCTTGTGTCCGGAAGCTTAAGCATGATCGCCCTTGCGGGCAAGCAGGCCGTTGCCCCGGCCCGCCGCGAGCTCCGCAAAGTCCGTGAATCCGCGTCGCTCCAGCTCGGCACGCAACGTGCCGGGCGTGACGTAGATCGGCGTCGTCGGCCCGCCGGAGAACGCGAACAACGCGTGTCCGCCGGGTGCGAGCACTCGCGTGAGCTCGTCGAAGAACGGGATCATGTTTGCGTGCGCGACGAGCTCGAACGCCCCGTCCGCGAACGGCAGCGCTGACGCGTCGGCCCGCTGAAACTCGACGCGCGCGCGAAGCTCATCCGGTAGACGACGGCGTGCCTCTGCAAGCATCGCATCGGAGAGGTCGGCCCCGACCACCGCTGCAGCCGGGAAGCGGCGCGCGATCGCGACGGCACCGGCGCCAGTCCCGGTGCCGAGATCGAGGGCATGCGCAGGCGGAGCGGGCAGCGCCTCGAGGCCGGCTTCGTACGACGCCAGCGAATCCTCGAGCTGCATCGACGCCCACACAGACGCGAGCGAATCGAACTGCCAACGGATCAGGGGCCGGAAGAGGCGCCAGACGCCTGGGTTCCGTACGGCGGCATTCGTCGCCAGCCGCGCGAACTTCCGGCCGATGGTTTGGCCGATCATGACGGCTCGAGGTGGATGCGCACCTCCCGGCCCGGGGCGACGCCGAACATCGCCGCAGCGTTCCCCCCGTTGATGGCGATCGACAGGTTCCGGTACGAGTCCTCGTAGAGGATCAGGTCGCCGGGCCGCGCGTCCGCGAAGGTCCGCGCGGCGACGGCGTAGTAGCGCTCCGGACCGATCTGCAGCTCCACACGTGTTCCCGGCACGATTCCGACCCGGTCCGAGTGCGAGCGGTCGAGGTTCAGCTGGACGTTGCCGAAGCGGTCGATCCCGAGCACCGTGCTCCAGATCCGGGAGGTGCCGACCTCGGGTTGCGGCAGGTCGATGCGTGCCAGGGCGTCGGCCGCGATCGGTGGGCCGAGCTGCGAGAGCTCGACTCCAAGGGCAAGATGTGCGGCGGCCGGGGCGAAGAGATCGCGTCCGTGGAACGTGCGCGAGACCGACTCGAGCGCGTACTCCGGGTTCACGAGCTCGTACGCCTCGGCGATCCCGCCGAACTTCTCCGCGGCCGGGATCAGCAGGCCGTTGTCGGGCCCCACGTGCAGCCGACCCTCACGATCGCGCAGCGCCAGCGCGCGGCGCGCGCCCCCGACCCCGGGATCGACGACGGCGAGGTGCACGCCGGCAGGCATGAACGGCAGCGAGTTCGCAAGCGTCAGCGCGCCTTGCAGAACTCCCTGCGGTGCGATGCCGTGCGTGATGTCGATGATCTCCGCGTCAGGGGCGATGCGTTTCATCACACCGTGGCAGGTGCCGACGAAGTCGTCCTGCAGTCCGAAATCCGTCAAGAACGTAATGAAGCGCGCCACGCCGCGGCGGAGTCTACGAGGCCCTGCACATCGTGCGACTCTGCCTCGGCGACGATCTCGACGCCTGCGGCCTGCGCTGCGGCCGTGGTCTGCGGTCCGATCGAGGCCGCCGGGCCGCGCCCGCCCGCGCGCGCGTAAGCCCGGGCGGCGGACGACGACATCAGCAGCGCGAGATCGGCATCCGGGAGCTCGGCGACCGCGAGCTCGACTGTTCGGTACACCGGGACGAAATCCGCGGCGAGCTCGTCGACGAGATGCATGCGCGCGCCCTCCGCGCCGACGAAGAGCGTGCGGCGAGGGCGTCCCTTGAAAGCGGCGACGAGCCCCTCCTGCGTGTGCACGTCAGCAGTCACGTCCGCCTCGAGCCCTTCCTGCCGCAGGGCAGCGACCGTGCCGGGGCCGATCGCAGCGATCAGCGCAGGCCGCCCACTCATCCGGCGGGCCAGCTCCCGGGCGCCGTTCGCGCTCGTGACGATCACGCAGTCGTAGTCGCGGACGTCGATCGGATCGTCCGAGAGCCGCTCGACCTCGAGCAGCGGCTCGGCGACGACGTCGAAGCCGTGTGCCTCGAGCGCGTCGACCAACTGCGTCGCCTGGTCGCGCGGCCGCGTCACGAGCACCCTTAGCGAAGACACGCCAGGAGCTCTGCGGCCAATTGGGATGGGTCGGAGCCGCTGCGACGCTCGATCCAGCTGCCGTCTTCCGCCGCGACCAGGGCGGTCAGCTGCCGCCCGTCGTGATGGGCGGCGACCGGGGCGAGACAGCCGCCGCCGATCTCGGCCACGCACGAACGCTCGGCCTCGACGCGCCGCCGGGTCTCGGCATCGTCGGCCGCAGCGACGAGGTGCTCGTCACCTGTCCGCACCTGGAGCGCGAGCGCCCCCTGGCCCGCCTCGGGAACGATCTCGTCGGCCTCGAAACGCCGGCCGATCTCCCCGGCAAGGCCGAGCCGGTCGAGACCGCACGCGGCCAGGACAATCGCGTCGAGCCCGCGCTCGCGGCGCTTGCGCAAGCGCGTGTCGATGTTGCCGCGCAGCGGCTCGATCGAGAGCGTCGCCTCGAGCGCGAGCAGCTGTGCGCGCCGGCGGATTGAGGCAGTGCCGACGCGCATCCCGGCACGCAGCTCGTCCGAGCCGCAGAGCGCATCCCGAGGATCCTCGCGCGTCAGGTAGGCGCCCACGCAAAGCCCATCGGTGTCGGTCGAGGTCATGTCCTTCGCCGAGTGAACAGCGACGTCGATGCGTCCGTCCAGCAAGGCTTCTTCCAGCTCTTTCACGAAGACGCCGCGCTCGCCGATCTCTCCGAATGGTCGTGTGCGGTCGCGGTCGCCGGCAGTCGTGATCGGCACGAGCGCGATCTCGATGCCCGGGGCCCGCAGGTGCGCGGCGCCCCGCCCAGCCTGCGTCAGCGCGAGCCTACTGCCGCGGGAGCCGACGCGGATCAGCACGGCACCATCCGCGCTGCGCCCTCGTCTTCCCGGCGCACAGCCTGCGGTGGCGGATGCGGACGAACGCCGTCGGAACCTGCACCGGCAGCGGGCGCCCGATCAGGTTCGCGGTCTTCAGCGCTCGTCCTCGAGACCGAACAGGTGGCGCACCGCATCAGCATAAATCACGCCGTCGGCTGCCGCGGCGGCCTGTTTCATGCGGATTGTCGGCAGGTGCAGGAGCTTGTTCAGGACCGCCGTGGTCACCGACTCCGCAGCGCGCCGTTCGGGGCCACTCAGCTTCGCCCGTTCGAGCTCGGCCGCACGGATCTCCTCCGCGCGCGCCCGAAGCGACGCGATCGCTGGGACGACATCGAGCGATGCCTGCCACTCGCGGAAGCGGTCCGCCTCGGCCGCGACGATCGTCTCGGCGCGCTCGCCCTCCCGCCGCCGGCCGGCCAGCGTCTCGGCGACGACCGCCTCGAGGTCGTCGATGTCGTAGAGGTAACAGCCGTCGAGCTCGTGGATTGCGGGATCGAGGTCGCGGGGCACCGCCAGGTCGATCAGGAACAGGGGACGACCTCTACGGTCGCGCAGCGTGCGCTCGACCTGCTCGCGCGTGAGCACCCAGCCGGGCGACGCCGTCGACGAGAGCACCACGTCCGCGTGCTGCAAATCGTGCTCGACGTCCGCGAGGGCGAGCGCTGTGCCGCCGAAGCGCTGCGTGAGCTCCTCCGCGCGCTCGACCGTCCGGTTCGCGACGAACGCGATCGTGGCTCCCCGCGCGACCAGGCTCTTCACGGCGAGCTCGCCGGTCTCCCCGGCGCCGACGACCAGGACCGTCCGGCCGCGGAGATCGCCGAAGACCTGTTCCGCCAGCGCCGCCGCGGCAGACGACACAGATGCGGGGCTCTCACCGATCGCCGTCTCCGTGCGGGCCTTCTTGCCGGCGTGCAGGGCATGCCGGAAGAGGCGGTCGAGGATCGGGCCGGCTGCGCCGGCGCCGTGGGCGGCGCGTACCTGTCCGAGGATCTCTCCCTCCCCCGGAACCATCGAGTCGAGCCCCGCCGCCACGCGGAAGAGGTGGAGCGCAGCCGCCTCGTCCCGGAGACGATAGAGCGCAGGGCCGAGCTCTTCCTCGAGCGCGAGCAGAGCCGCCTCGGCCTTCCGTTCGGCCTCGTCACCGGACTCCGCCGCCAGGTAGAGCTCGGTTCGGTTGCAGGTCGACAGGCAGACGGCTTCGGCGCCGCCGCCGGCAAGACGGCGGGCCAGCTCGCCCGCCCGTTCGGAATCGAGCGCCGCGCGCTCGCGAAGCTCGATTGGCGCTTGGTGATGCGAGATGCCGACGAGGACGACGCTCATCGGCACGCCTTCCGCCGATGAGCAAGGGAAGGGGCGTGGGGCCTAAAGAAGGGGTCGAGCCGAAGGCGAGCGACGCTCATGATCCGAAGTGGGTGACGGGAAGGGCGAGCCGGACGATCGCGACAAGCACGAAGCCGGCAAGGACGAGGTACGCGGCGCGGCGCCCGCGCCAGCCCGCGAGCCGGCGCAGCGCAAGATACGCGGCGTAGACCGTCCAGGCCAGAACGGTGACGGCCATCAGCGCGTCGAATCCGCCGCCGCGGTTGTGCAGGCGTGCAACCCCGACGGCGATGCCGAGCGTGAGCGCGGGTAGGGCGACCGCGATCGTTCGCGCGACCACGTCGTCGAGCTTCGCGAGGGCGGGCGCGCGCAGGCGCAGGATCGTGCTTTCACGCCGCTTCAGGCGCCGCTCCTGCCAGAGGTAGAGCGCCGACAGCCCGGCCGCGAGCGTGAAGCCGGCGAACGCGGCGAGCACGAGCCCCACGTGCAGGACGAGGAAGAGGTTCGAGTAGTGGCTGCGCCCACCGATACCCGTGCCCCCGCCGACGCGGGCGAGCGCGAAGAGGACGACGGCCAGCGGCAGCACCGCCAGGCCCAGCAGCCGGTAGCGAGGGCGGCAGCCCCAGATCAGGTACGCGCCGACCACCAGCCAGACGAAGAGATTGAGCGAGCCGGCCCAGCTCGACCACGGGAAACCGTCGGCCCGCGCGGCCTGCACCGCAAGCAGCGCAGTCTGGACGAGCCAGCCGATCCGCACGCCCCACGTCGCCAACCGGCCCGCGCGGCCGGGTCGCCGCGCTTCGCCGAGGTAGGCGACGGCTGCCTCGCCATACGCCAGCAAAGCGGGCCAGAACAGGAGCTCAGCCAACGGCCACCGCCTTATGCTGCGCGAGCTCGACGAGCTCCGCCAGCTCCCGCTCGAGCCGCTGCAGCTTCAGCGCGATGATCAGCACGTACGCGAGCAGCACGACGAACACGATCAGGTAGACGGCGGCGACGTACTTCTCCTCCGTACTCATTGGAGCGCCTCCCGCAGCTCGCGCAGGCGCATGTCGAGCCGCTTCCCGACGAGCTCGAGGTTGTAGAGCGTCGCGGCGAGGGAGAACATTGCGGCGCACGAGACACAGAAGGTGAAGAACTGCGAACCGGCCATGTTCGGTCCGCCTTTGTCGAACGCGACCGGATGGATGAAACGCTCGGACAACCTGATCGCGAGCACGCTCACGGGGATCAAGACAACGCCGAATAGCGCGTACACCGCGCTCAGATTGGCGCGCTGCGGCCCGGGCGGAACGGAGAAGCGGAGCATGAAGTACGCGCAGTAGAAGAGGAAGAGCACGAGGAAGAGCACGAGCTGGTCCTCGCTCCAGACCCACCAGTGACCCCAGCGGTAGCGCGCCCAGATGGATCCGGTCACGAGCGTGAGGACGCCGAAGATCACGCCGAGGTGGATGGCGACGTAACTCTCGAGGTCGGCGCCCTCCTCCCCTTTCCAGAGGTGGCGCAGCGCCTTCCAGCCGCCCCAGGCGAAGCACCCGTAGGCGGTGAACGCAATCGGGACATGGAAGTAGAAGATCTTCTGGTTGAGGCCGTCCTCATCGAGCGGCGCGTAGAAGAAGATCAGCGCGATCGCCGCCGCCGTCAATGTCAGGGCGAGCGTCGCGAGCGCCGGCAGGCGGTTATTCCGTGACCACGTACTCAAAGGAGGCCCAGCAAATGATCGCAAAGAGCGCGTCGTACAGGCCGAGCAAGCCGAGGTAGCGCGCCGGGTCGTCCGCCACGCTCGCGCCGACTCCACCGACGACGATCGGGATCGCGAGCGGGAGAAAGAGCAAAGGAAGGAGCAGCTCCCGCGCCCGGCTCGCGGCAGCCATCGCGGCCAGCAGCGTTCCGACGGCGGCGATCCCCACGTCCGCCAGGGCGACCCCGCCGATCAGCGTCCCGTCGATGTGCCGGAAAAAGAGGGCGAACGCAGGTAGGGCGATCAGCTCCGCGAGCGCGAGAAAGGCGAGGATCGAGAGCGCCTTCCCGAGCCAGATCGCGCTGCGGTCGCTGGGGGCGAGCACGAGGCCGTCGATCACACCCTGCTCCCGCTCGGCGGCGAACGCGCGCGAGAGGCCCAGCAGCGCGGTGAAGAGGAGCGCGACCCAGAGCAAGCCGGTGGCGGCGAGATCCGAGGAGCCGGCGGGCAGGACGAAGTGGAACACGACCAGCGCCGAGACGACGAACAGCAGCATCGCGGGCAGCGTGTCGCGCGCGCGCAACTCGAGCAGGAGATCCTTCCGCGCGAGCGCGCCGACGTCGGCCAGGTAGTTCATGCGAGCGCGAGCAGGTCGGTCGCGTGGCGCCGCAGGCGTTCCGGTTCGTGGGTCGCAACGACGAAGGCCGTGCGCGGCGCCCGCTCCGTCAATTCGCGGTCGAGCACCAGCGCGCCCTCGCCGTCCAGCCCGCTGTAGGGCTCGTCGAGCAGGAGCAGGTCCGGCTCGTGAAGGAAGGCGCGACAGAGGGCGAGCCGCTGCAGCATCCCGCGGGAGTAGGAGGCCACACGCTCGTGGCGCGCGTCCCAGAGGCCGAAGCGCTCGAGGAGCATGCCGATGCGTTCCCGTCGCTCGGAGATGCGGTAGAGGCGGCCGTAGAGGTCGAGGTTCTCGAGCGCCGTCAGCTCGCGGTAGACGAGCGGCTCGTGCGCGACGTACCCGATGCGTCCGCGGCTGACGCCGAGCTCGAAGTCGCCACGCGTCGGCGCCGCGAGCCCGGCACAGAGACGGAGCAGCGTCGTCTTGCCGGAGCCGTTCGGGCCGGTGACGAGCAGGAAGTCGTCCGCCCCGACGTCGAGCTCGATCCCGCGCAGGATGCGTTTGTCCCCGTACCGCTTCTCGAGTGCACGGGCGCGGATCACCGAGCCACCTTAGTGGCCCATCCGTCGAGACCACGTGCGCAACGCCAGATCTCGCGGCGCCTCGTCTCTTCGGGACGCGGCGGGGGACTGTCCCCGGCCGTGGTACGCGGGGACGTGGCCGGCGGGGCGTTCGCGGGCATGGACTTCGTGCCGAGAGTGTGACGATTCGGCCACAACCGGTCGGAATCCGACGGGCTTTTCCACTCGACCGCCGGCGGAGCCGGCCAGATCGCGATCTTCCGGGACGCGACTAGAGCGCGGCTTCGGCGAGGACGAACGCGAAGAAGACGACGCTGATCACGCCGTTCACGGTGAAGAACGCGGCGTCGAGCCGCCGCAGGTCGTCCGGGCGCACGAGCGAGTGCTCGTACGCCAGCAGGAGCGCGACGGCGGCGACCCCGAGCCAGTACAACCAGCCAAGATGGAGACCTAGCCCGACCGCCGCGAGCAGGACCACGGTGGCGAGGTGCAGCAGCCGCGCTCCCCAGAAGGCGCCGCCGACACCGAAACGCACCGCCACCGAATGCAGCCCCTGCTCGGCGTCGACCGCACGGTCGAACAACGAATAGAAGAGATCGAAGCCGGCGATCCAGACCGCCACCGCGCCGCCGAGCGCCCACGCCTCCCAGGGAAGCCGGCCCGTGATTGCAACCCACGCCCCGACCGGCGCAAGACCGTCGACCGCACCGAGCCAGAGATGGCTGAGCCAGGTCAAGCGCTTCAGGTACGGGTACACGGCGAAGCCGACCAGCGGGATCGGCCAGAGCCAGCGCACCACGGGATTGAGCTGGAAGCACGCGAGCAGGTACACGCCGAACGCGAGCGCGCAGAAGACGACCACCTGAGCGCGCGAGAGCAACCCGGAGGGAAGCTCCCGCGTGGCTGTGCGCGGATTCCGGGCGTCGATCTCGGCGTCGACGATCCGGTTCAGCCCCATCGCGAGCGACCGCGCCCCGACCATCGCGAGCGTGATCCACACCAGATCGTGCGCGGAGGGGATGCTGCGCACGCAGAGGAGCGCGCCGATGTACGCGAACGGCAGGGCGAAGACGGTGTGCTCGATCTTGACGAGCGCGGCGAAGCGGCGCGGCAGGGCAACGGCCGTGCTCACGTCTGCACGTGGTCGGTCTGATCGCCCGCGATCAACCGGAGGGCGTGCTCGAGGGCAGGCTTGATCAACAGGAACCCGTCGCGGCAGCCACCAGGCGAACCTGGCAGGTTCACGATCAGCGACTGCCCGCGCACTCCAGCCACGCCACGACCGAGCAAGCCGTGGGGTGTCTGCCGGATCGCATCAGCGCGAAGCGCCTCCGCGATCCCCGGTACGGGTCGCTCGACCACCGACTCGGTGGCCTCGGGCGTGAAGTCGCGCGGAGAGACACCCGTTCCGCCCGTCGTGAGGACGAGTCGGGCAGTGCGCGCGAGCTCGCGGATCGCGGCCGCGATCTGCGGACGCTCGTCCGGCACGACCCGGTGCTCGACGTCGAAATGCTCGGCCTGGAGCAGCTCGACGAGCAGCCGCCCGCTCGCGTCGTCGCGCTCGCCCGCAGCCACTCCGTCCGAGACTGTCACGACAGCCGCCTTCACTCCGGCTCCTTCGTCTTCTCGACCAGCGTCACGTCGCCGATGGACATGCCCTTGTCGATCGCCTTCGCCATGTCGTAGACGGTCAACGCAGCCACTGACACGGCGGTCAAGGCCTCCATCTCGACGCCGGTCTGCGCCGTCGTCTCGACCACGCCCGTGATCTCCACGCCCGCCTCGCCCACGTCGAGGGACACGTCGACGTGCGACAGAGACAGCGGATGGCAGAGCGGAATCAGCTCGCTCGTGCGCTTCGCCGCCATGATCCCGGCCAGCTGCGCGGTCACCAGCGCGTCGCCCTTGGGTAGCCCGCGCAGGCGGCCGGCCGTCGCTGTCGCCATGCGCACCGTCGCGCGCGCGACCGCGCGGCGTCGCGACGCCGGCTTACCGCCGACGTCGACCATCCGCACGTCGCCCGCCTCGCTGACGTGGCTCAGCTCAGCCATCCAGCGGCGATGCTAGCGCCGTGCGGTCGCGCTGACGCGGTCGAGCGCCGCCAGCTGGAGCTCGATCCACCGGCTCACATCGTGCCCGCGCACGTACTCCTGGATCGCCTCGAGCCGCCGCCGCCGCTCTCCCAGGTCGAGTGAGAGCGCCTCGTGGATCGCCTCCGCCTGGCCTGCGACATCGAAGGGGTTGACGTTCAACGCCCATTCGCCGAGCTCTGCATGTGCACCGGTGTTTTCAGATAGGACAACAGCACCGTCGCGGGTGTTGACCAGAGGCGCCTCTTTCGCAACGAGGTTCATGCCGTCGAAGATCGCGTTGACGAGCAGCACGTCGAACTGTTTGTAGGCCGCCACCACCATGGTGAAGTTGTCGTCGATCTGAAGCTCGATCGGCATCCAGCCGTTCTCCTGGAACCGATCGTTGACGCGGCGCGTCTCACGCTCGATCGCGGCGAGATACTCGGCGTACTCGGGAATGTCCTGTCGCGACGGATCGAGCAGCGCGAGCATCCCCACGCGCCGGCGCATGTCGGGGTGCGCATCGAGATAGAGCTCGAACGCGCGAAACCCGCGCACGATGTTCTTCGAGGGATCCGTGCGGTCGACGCGCACGACAAGCTTCTCCGGTCGTCGCGCGACGATGTCGCGCTCGGCGGTGAGGACAGCGTCGCTCTCGGCCAGCGCATCGAATTCCGCCGGCTCGACGGAGATCGGGGCCGTGACGGTCTTCTGCGTCACGTCCTCGCCGAGCAGCTCGCGCGTGCTGAAGATGAAGTTACGCCGCCAGCGGTCGGTGTGGAACCCGATCACGTCGTTTGCGACCAGTCCATCGTGGATCGCAGAGCGGATCGCGCGCGGCAGCACACTCCAGTAGTCCGGCTGCGGCCACGGCACGTGCACGAAGTGCATGAGCGTCGTATCGGGACGTTCGTCACGCACGAGGCGCGGCGCGAGATAGAGGTGGTAATCGTGGAAGAAGACCGCCGTGTCCGGATCGCGCTCGAGCTCCGTCAGGACAGAAGCCGCGAAGCCCGCGTTCACGGCCGCATAGCCGTCGCGCCAGGCGGTGTGAAACGCACGATCGACCTTCGGCGTATACGCGAGCTCCCACAACGAGTGCTGGATGAACCACAGCATCGGGTTCGCGACGACGTTGTAGTACCAGTCGTAGGCCTGCTCGTCGTGGGCGATCAGGTGGAGACGGTACGGCGACCCGTCCTCGGCCGTCTGGTCGAGCGTCGTACCGGCACGGGCGCGATCTTCCTCGCTCGTCGCGCTCGCGATCCACGTCACGTCGTGGTACCGGAGGAGGCTCCGCAGCGCGGTCGCGAGGCCGCCGCTGCTACGGCGCTCGGACCCGTCTGCCTGGAACGTGACGGGACCACGGTTGGAGACGACGATCAGTTTGCGGCGCACGGCGCCAGCGTATCCGGCTAGGCCGGAGTCGAAACGACCGCGACTTCGGCGCCCGAGGTGTCGTTTCCGAGCAGCTGGTTGAACAGCACGAGCCAGTCGCGCAGCAGCCTGGGCGTCAGGAAGTGCCGCCTGACGAACTCCTTGCCGCGCAGCGCACGCTGCCTTGCCTCCGCCGGATCGCGCAGGATCTCGACGCACGCTTCCGCGCACTCCGTCGATGAGTCCACGAGCCAGCCGGTCTCGCCGTCCTGAATCTGGGCCACGATCCCGCCGACCCGTCCGGCGACCGTCGGTCGGGTCTTCCACAGCGCCTCCGTCACGGTCAGTCCGAAACCCTCCTTGATCGACTTCTGTACGACCGCAGCCGAGTGCACCTGGAACGCGTTCACCTCGACCGAGCCGACGTTGTTCAGGTTCGAGAGGATGTAGATGTCCGGATCGCCGGCGGCGTACGCGACTGTCTGGTTGTAGAAGTCCCAACCCTCCGGATCGTCGTGCGCCATCGAGCCGACGAGCGCGAGCTGCACGTCGGAGAAGCGCTCCTTCACCACGCGGTACGCGTCGATCACGCCGAGCGGATCCTTCCACGGGTCGAACCGCGACACCTGCGTGAGCAGCGGTCGTTCGACGTCGATGCCGAACTGGTCGACGATGTACGCCGCGTCCTCGGGCGACAGTGCCATGTTCTTCGGCGCCAGCGGGTCGATCGCGGGGGGCCAGATGTAACAGGGCGGCAGGCCTTCGGCCCGCGGCACGTACTCGCGCATGTGGAAGATGGCGGCGTCGTAGTGCCGGATCGACGGCAGCACGAAGTCGAAGACCCCCTGGTTCGGCGTCGAGAAGTCGATGTGGCCGCGCCAGATCCAGTGCGCCTCGGACCGCGGGAAGTAGTCGATCAGCCCGACCGGCTGCGGATCGTGGGCGACGACGAAGTCGTAGTCGTCCTCGAACTCCTGCGCGTTCAGCTGCTGGTAGCGCGTGAAGATCTCGCGCTGCTCTGCGTCGAGCCCCTGCGGATTGCCCTGGAGCGCGTTGTGGATGGTCTTCGTGACGTTGTAGAACTCCTCCGCGCCGCGGATGATCCGCCACTCGACCTCGAGGCCGGCGTCCTGCATCAGCGGGATGAGCGTGTAGTTGATCTCCGCGACGCCGCCGCCGAAAGCGGTGGCGGACAGGTGCACGACCCGCTTGCCCGCGAGCGGTTCGGCGAGACGGCGGATCTCGTCCATCAGCCCTCGCGTCGCGATGGTCGCGTAGTCCGCGAGCGACTTGTGTCCGGCGTTGACGAGTTGGAGCATGGTCTAGGCGCTCTCGAACAGCGAACGGCCGCGCAGCATACAGCCCGACTGGGGCTAGTTCAGAGCTTTCTCGAAACGAAGGCGGGATCCTCTTCCGTCCGGTTGCCTGCCGATCTCGACCGCGTCGGCGATCGCGCGGATGATCGCGATCCCGAGCCCTCCTTCGGAGAGCTCCTCCGGTGCGCCTTTGGCCTCTCCCGGATCGAAGCCACCTCCCTCGTCGGTCACCTCGATCACCAGCCGGTCCGGCAGGAGCTCGTACGAGATCTCGACGACGCCGGGCCGATCTTCGCCGTAGGCATGGCGGACCGAGTTCGACGCCGCCTCGGTCAGCGCGAGCTTGAGGTCGGCGAGCAGCTCGTCGGACAGGGAGCGGACACGCGCGATTCCCGTCAGGGCGAGCCGGCACAGAGTGATGTATTCCGCCCGGGCCGGAATCGTGAGGCGTACCGTGGCACCGTCGCCGTTGCTGTTCAGAGTCATCGCCTCGTCCGCCGTCATTCCGTCAGCTTTACCCAACAGAAACAAAACGAAACTACTTAAACCTACGCACTCGTCGGCAGGCCCTCCGCCGTCCGACTTTATGCCCCGTGTCGGGTGATCTAACCCGTCGGCAGCTGACGCTCACCGAGCGTCACCGCGACCTTCTTGGGGTGCCCGTCACGGACGATGGTGAAGACCGCCACGTCGTTCGGCTTGAGCGAGGAGGAGACGACCCGGACGACGTCGTCGGCCCGGTGCACCGGAATGCCGTCGATCGCGACGATCACATCGCCGCCGGTGACGAGATTCTGGATGCCGAGAACGTTGACCTCATGGTTGCCGCCGCGGAGGCCGGCCTTGGCCGCCGGGCTACCCGGCTTGACATCCACGACCAACGCCCCGTGGTCGACGTTGGAGCCGACGGCACGCGCGATCGACGGTGTCATGTCGTCGGTGGTGATCCCGACGTAGGCATAGGTCACGTGTCCCTTCGCGATCAGCTGCTGCACGGAACGTTTGGCAGCGTCGATCGGAATCGAAAAGCCGACGCCGCTGTCGTTGCCGTTCCCGCTGGCACTGCGAATCTGCGCGTTGATGCCGATCACGCGGCCCCGCGCATCGAAGAGGGGCCCGCCGGAGTTACCGTGGGTGATCGGCGCATCCGTCTGGATTGCGTCGACCACCTTGTACGTGCGCACGGTGATCGCGTCGATCGACCGATGGATCGCCGAGACGACGCCCACAGCCAGCGAGTTCTCGTTGCCGAGCGGGCTTCCGATCGCGGCCACCGGCTGGCCGACGGCCACCGAGGCAGATTCCCCGAGCGGAACGGGAGTCAGCGCATCAGCGCTCGGCTGGATCCGGATCAGGCCGACGTCGTCGTACAGGTCCCAGCCGACGATGCTCGCCTCGGCACGGTTGCCATCCGCGAATTCGACGTAGAGGTGGTCGGCGGCCCGGACGCGGTTGGACTCGCCTGCATTCGTGATCACGTGTGAATTCGTGAGGACGTAGCCCTTGCGCGAGATCACGAACCCCGAGCCCTGTGAAATCTCGGTGTTCTGCGAGGCCGGATCGCCGAAGTAGGCGAAGATCGTGACGACGCCGGGCGAGCGGTCGGCAAAGATCCGCTCCGGATCGAAGCCCTTGCCGGGAATGGGCGCCACCTTCGAGGTCGCAGACGCCGGCAGCGCCGCGGGCGCGGCGGTCTGTGCCTTGACGACAACCGTGCGCGTGCCGTGCCCGAGCCAACCGGCGCCCTTTCCGATGCCCAACGCAGCGCCGCCGCCGAGGACGGCGGCGACGATCGTCACGGCGGCGAGGCTCCCGGCTCGCATCGGCTCACTGTAGCGCCGGTTCTGGCACAGACCCCTTTTCACGGGAAAACGCCGCGGTCCGCAGGACGAGAGCGAAAATCGTCCGGCCCGAGGCGACGTGGAGCTCGACCGACCCGCCCATCAGCTCCGCGAGCTCGCGCGCGATCGCCAGGCCAAGGCCGCTGCCCGAGGCCACCGACCCCCCCTCGACCCGGTAGAAGCGCTCGAAGACGTGGGCCGCGTGCTCGGCCGGGATGCCCGGGCCCTCGTCCTCGACCATCAGGACCACCGAGCCGTTGCGCCTCGCTGTCCGGATCCGCACCGCCGTGCCAGAAGGCGTGTGGACGAGCGCGTTCTCGACGAGGATCCGCCCGATCTGGAGCGCGCGCTCCTCATCGCCGACAGCCGACGTCTCGGCGCTGTTCTCGACGGCGAGCTCGTGCCCGCTGGACAACGCAACGGCGCGAAACTCGTCCGCGAGGACTTCCGCCAGGGCCGCGAGGTCGACCTGCTCCTCCTCGACGGTCAGACGGCCGGCGTCGAGTCGCGAGAGGTCGAGCAGGTCGGTGGCCAGCTTCGTCAGGCGTGCGACCTGCTCGCGCATCGTCGCCATGAACTCCCGTTGCGTCGCTGCGTCGAGATCCTCGTCGGTCATGAGCTCGAGGAAGCCGCCGAGCGAGAAGAGCGGCGTACGGAGCTCGTGGGAGGCGTTCGCGATGAACTCACGTCGGGCGTGCTCGAGCTGCGCCAGGCGCTGGCGCATCCGCTCGAACGCGGTCGCGAGCTGCCCGACCTCGTCCTTGCCCGTGTCCTCCACGGGCTGGCCGAAGTCGCCGCCGGCAATCCGGTCGGCGGCCCGCTCGAGGCGACGGATCCGGCGGGCGAAGATCGACGCCGCCACGTACCCGACGAGCAGCGAGGCGGCCAGTGCGATCAAGCCGGCGATCACCAGCCGCCTCCGGACGAGGTGGATGCTCTGGAGTGAGTCGCGCAGCGGCGCCCGGAGCAGCACGACGGGCCCACCGAAGACGGGGTAGGCAACCTCCGCATAACGCTCGCCCCCGGAGCTGATCGTGCCGCTCACAGGGCGCGGGTACGCCGCAAACGCCTTCGGGACGAGGGGATCGCCGTCCACATCCGTGGAGGTGACGGGGTTCGAGTCGGCGTAGACCGTCAGCCGGGGCGGTGAATAGGTGAGGACCCGGAAATAGACGACCCGGGCATCGGCGCTGTCGGACGCCTGCTGGATCGTGTCGTCGAGCGTAAAGCTCGAGCTGTTCAGGAGCTGGGATCCAATCGAAGGCGCGGCCTCACGTAGGCGCTGAAGCTTCGAGTTGATCAGGTTCCGCTCCAGGGACGGCACGACGATCAGCTCGACGAGGACAAGCGCCCCCGCAACCACGAGGGCAAGGCCGAGGCCGAGACGGCCCCCGACGCTGCGCAGGGGGTTCACCGGTCGCGGAAGCGGTAGCCGACGCCGCGCACGGTGAGGATGTACTCCGGCTCTGCCGGGTCACGTTCGAGCTTCTCGCGTAGGTGCCGGACGTGGACGTCGATCGTTCGCGGCTCCCGGAAGTCAGCGGCGCCCCAGAGGGATTCGAGCAG
>VAXY01000082.1:16044-24907 GCA_005885085.1 Actinomycetota bacterium
AGGTCAGGCTGACCGGGCCGTTCCGGACTTCGACCGAGCGGCGGCCCACATCGATCTTGAGCCCGTCAGCGAGGATCACGTCGCCTCCACCGCTCGGCCGGGTCGCGGCAGCTCGCCGCAAGAGGGCCCGAACGCGGCTGCGGAACTCGCGGATCGAGAAGGGCTTCGTGATGTAGTCGTCCGCGCCGAGCTCGAGCCCCACGACCTTGTCGAGCTCGTCGTCGCGCGCGGTGAGCATGATGATCGGCACCTCGCTCTCCGCCCGAAGGCGCTTGCAGACCTCGAGCCCATCGAGCTTCGGCAGCATCAGGTCGAGCACCACGAGATCGACGTGTTCCTCGGCGAAACGCGCGAGAGCCTCCTCGCCGTCGCGTGCCTGAAGCACCCGGAAGCCCTCGCGCTCGAGCGGGTACGCGAGCAGTTGCTGGACGGAGTCCTCGTCGTCGACGAGGAGGATGGTCGAGGAGTCGGGCATGTCGGCTCGGCTGTCGGCTGCCTGCCGTCGTCCTGGTGCCAGGGGAGACGCGACCTACTATAGCCCTGGATGGCCACCGTTCCGCCTCGGACCGAGCGGCGCCGAGCACGTCCTGGATCGGTCGAGCTGCCGGTCAATGGACGCCTCTACCGCGGGACGTGGCTGCTGGTCGGGCTCCCGCTCCTCGTGCTCGCCTTCAGCGTCGCACGGCCGACGCCGCTGCCACGTGCGTTCCTGCCAGAGTTCGACGGCCGGGCCACGAAGCAGCTCGCCGTACAGCTGGCGACGGACTATCCCAACCGTTTCCCGGGCTCGCTTGCTGCGGCCGACTGGTTCCGCGACCAGCTGAGGAGCTACGGCCTGCCGATCCGGACCGAGCGTTTCAGCGCCGTCATTCCCGGCCGCGGTCGCGTCCAGATGCAGGATGTCGTCGCGGAGGCGATCGGCCGCTCGCCGCGCACGATCGTCGTGATCGCCCACCGCGACAACGACGGCAGCGGTCCGGGAGCGAATGACAACGCTTCCGGGACTGCAATGCTGATCCAACTCGCCCGCGCCTATGGAGCGCCGCCGGGACTCCCGAGCGGAGCGCTGCACCCGAATCACACGATCCTCTTCGTCTCGACCGACGGCGGCGCCTTCGGCGGCCTCGGCGCGGCGTGGTTCGCGGCGCACTCTCCGCTCCGTCACGACGTCGCCGCGGTCGTCAATCTGGACTCGGTCGGCGGCCCCGGGCCGATCCGGCTCGAGCTCGACGGGGACACGGCGCGCACGGGGTCCGGAACGCTCGTCGAGACCACGGCGACGCGGGTTGCGGCCCAGATCGGGCGCAGTCCGGCGCGGTCCAGCATCCTGCGCCAGCTCGTCGACCTCGCGTTTCCGTTTTCGCTCTACGAGCAGGCGCCGTTCGTCGCGAAGGGGATCGGCGCCGTCACCCTCACCACGGCGGGCGACAACCGACCCGACCCGGTCACGGACACCACCGACGGCCTTCGAGCCGACAAGCTGACCCAGGTCGGCCGCTCGGCGCAGGATCTGCTGGGCACGCTCGACGCGGGCCTCGAATTTGCGCAAGGGACCTCCAGCTTCCTCTACCTCGGCTCGCGGCTGATCCGCGGCTGGGCGATCGAGCTGGTGCTGATTGCATGCCTGCTGCCGTTCCTCGCGGCGGCGGTCGACCTCTTCGCCCGCTGCCGGCGGCGGCGAATCCCCCTCGCGCCGGCGCTCCGCGCGCTGCGCAGCCGCCTCGGGTTCTGGGTCTGGGTCCTGGGGCTGTTCGAGCTCTTCCGCTTGCTCGGGGCGTGGCCGGACGGCGCCGCGCGCCCGGTCTCGCCGCGAAGCACCGCCGCGACCGACTGGCCCGCGCGCATGCTGCTCGTGCTCGCCCTGTTTGCGTTCGCCGGCTGGCTGACGACACGGGAGCGGCTGCTGCCGCGCCGCACCGTCACCCCGGAGGAGGAGCTCGCCGGTCACACCGCCGCACTGCTGGCGCTCGGCGCGTTGGCGATGCTCGTCGTCGCAACGAATCCCTTCGCCCTGCTTCTCCTGCTGCCCTCGCTGCACGCCTGGCTCTGGCTGCCACAGGTGCGGCGCACAGCGGCGGCTCTCCGCCTCGCGGTGCTCGCGCTCGGCTTCGCGGGCCCGGTGCTGCTCGTCGGGGAGTTCGCGGGCCGCTACGGGCTCGGGTGGGATGCGCTCTGGTACCTCGCCGAGCTCCGCGCCGTGGGCTACATCCCGTTCATCGTGATGCCGTTCCTCGTCGTCTGGCTGGCGGGGGGCGCCCAACTCTCGGCGCTGGCCGCACGCCGCTACGCGCCCTATCCCGACGCGGCGGAGGTGCCTCCGCAGGGGCCGGCCCGGCGCGTTCTGCGGCGGGCCTACCTCGCAATGCGTGACCGCCGACGACGCGGACCTGACGAGGTGCCGGAAGCATTGGAGAGTTGATGCGCCGTTCGGTTCGGATTCTCGGCACCGTCCTGATCGCCGCCGGCACGCTCACGCTCGTCTGGGCGCTCGTGGTCTGGCGCTGGCAGGACCCCTTCACCGCGCTCTACACGAAGTGGCGACAGCACCAGCTCACATCGCAGTACGACCGTCGGGTCCGCGCCTTCCATGCCCCGATCTCGACCGCCTCGCTCGCGGCGGAACGTCGCAGCATTGCCCGCGAGGCCCGCCGCTACCGGCTCAGCTCGAAACGGGGGGAGGCGATCGGCCGGATTCGCGTGCCCCGGATGGGCGTGAACATGATCCTCGTCAACGGCACCGACCACGACACGCTCAAGAAGGGCCCGGGCCGTGACCTCCGCACCTTCATGCCCGGCGAGAACCGGCTCGTCTACATCGCCGGGCACCGCACGACCTACCTCGCACCGTTCTCGCACATCGACTCGCTGCGCCCGGGCGACCGCGTCATCCTCGAGGTGCCGTACGGCACGTTCATCTACTCCGTGACACATCACCGCATCGTCAACGCGACCGACCTCTCCGTGCTCCGGTCGCCGCGGCACGAGGTCGTCGAACTCCAGGCGTGTCACCCGCGCTTCTTCGCGTCCCACCGCTACATCGCCTACGCACGCCTGATCCGCGTCGAGCCGCGTGGGGCCGCGGCATTCGACGTCAGCGCGCTCGCTCAGGCAAGCGGCAGGTAGCGCACGCGTTCTCCCGCGGCCAGCTCGCCCTTGCCGCGCGGGGCGAGCACGAGCGCCGCGGCCCCGGCTGCGCGGACGATCATGTGCGACTCCTGTCCGGTCACCGGCTCGAGCACGACACCGTCGTCGGACGAATGCAGACGCGCGCGCACCAGCTGGTCACGCTGTTCGTTTCGCCGAACGGCCGCGGCGAGGCGCCCCTCCTGGTACACCGGACCAGGCTCCGCCACGCCCTGGAGGGCGAGCACGGCCGGACGAACGAAGAGCTCGCACGCCACGAGGGAGGAGACGGGGTTGCCGGGCAGCCCGAACACGAGCGTGCGCTCGCGCACGCCGAATGCCACCGGCTTTCCGGGCTTGACCGCGACGCCCCAGAACACCTCACGGACGTCGAGCTCACGCAGCAGGCCGCGTACGAGATCGTGCGGGCCGACCGAGACACCCCCTGACGTGACGAGGACGTCGGCATTCAGCCCCCGCTCGAGCGCCGACCGGTGCGCAGCCTTGTCGTCGGCGACGGCGGGAAGCGCCTCGATGTCCGCCCCCGCGGTGGCGAGTGCGGCCGCCAGCAAGGCACCGTTCGCCTCGTAGACCTCTCCGGGTCCGAGTGTCTCGCCCGGCCGCCGCAGCTCGGTGCCCGTCGCGAGGATCGCGACGCGCGGGCGGCGCGCACACAGCACGTCGGCGATCCCGGCGGCAGCGAGCGCGCCGACCTGCGCCGCGCCCAGGCGGGCGCCTCTCGGCACGACGACGTCGCCGGCCTGGACATCGCCTCCACGCGGGCGAACGTTGTCACCCTGGACGACAGTCCCGCGAATCTCGACATCGTTGTCATGTTCGACAACATACTCGATCGGGATGACCGAGTCGGCTCCGTCGGGCACAACACCCCCGGTTGCGATCGCCATCGCCTCGCCCGCCTCGAGGGCGCGTGGCGCCGGCACGCCCGCGGCCACGCGTCCGACGACGGGCAGACGACCTGGCGTGTCCTCAGCGCGTACGGCAAACCCGTCCATCGCAGAGCTCGGAAACGGCGGCAGATCGACGACGGCGCGCGCGTCTTCGGCTAGCACGCGGCCGGCGGCGTCCGCAACCGCGACGCGTCCGCCGTCGAGCGGCGCGATCTGCTCGAGCACGCGCGCCTGTGCCTCCGCGAGCGAGAGCAGCTCGGCCATCTCGCGAGCAGCCTAGCGCCGCGATAACCTCGCAGCCGTGATCTCCGTCGTCGTGCCGGTGCACAACGAAGAGCGCAGCATCGCGCTGCTGTACGACGAGCTTCGCTCCGCGCTCGAGCCCCTCGAGACCGCGTGGGAGACGATCTTCGTCGACGACGGGTCGTCGGACGGCACCTTCGCCGCGCTGACGCGCCTGCACAATGCCCACGAGAACGTGCGCGTGGTGCGGCTGCGGCGGAACTTCGGCAAGGCGGCGGCGCTCGTGGCCGGCTTCGACCAGGCCCACGGCGAGACGGTGGTCACGATCGACGGCGATCTGCAGGACGATCCGGCAGAGATCCCCCGTCTGCTTGCGAAGCTCGACGAAGGGTTCGACCTCGTCTCCGGCTGGAAGGCGCACCGGCGCGATCCCCTTTCACGACGCCTGCTGTCGCGCATCTTCAACCGCGTCACGAGCGCGTTCTCCGGCGTCCACCTGCACGACATGAACTGCGGCCTGAAGGCCTATCGAGCGGAGGTCGTGCACGGGTTGCGCCTCTATGGCGAGCTGCACCGCTTCATCCCGGTGCTGGCGCACTACCGCGGCTTCCGGATCGCCGAGCTGCCAGTCAACCACCGTCCCCGTGAGCACGGCCGCTCGCGCTACGGAGTGGAGCGCTACCTGCGCGGCTTCCTCGATCTCCTGACCGTGTCATTCATCGGCCGCTACCGGCACAGGCCGTTGCACCTCTTCGGCGGCCTCGGCCTGATCCTCGGCATCTTCGGGACCGTGATCCTCGTCTACCTGACAGTGCTGAAGGCACTCGGGCACGCGATCGGGCAACGACCGTTGCTGATGCTCGGCGTCCTGCTGCTGGTGATCGGCATGCAGTTCTTCTCGCTCGGTCTGATCAGCGAGATGATCACGAGCCACCACGAGGAGCGCGCGCCCGAGCGCGAGCGCGCCGAGCTGCTCGTCGACGAAATTCTCTCCTGAGACTCTGCTACTTCGGAACGTACGAGCGCGCGTATCCACGCAACGCGCAGGTGATCTCGTGCCTGCGGCGAGCGGGCGCCGAGGTGCACGAAGAGCACGTCTCCGTCTGGGACGACCTACGGGACGGCTGGAAGGCGGGCCCGGGCCGGGCACTCCTGCTCGCGGCCGCGGAGGCGCGACTCTTCACGCGTCGCCCGGCAGCCTTCGACGCCTTCATCGTCGGCTATCCCGGTCACCTCGACCTGCCCGCGGCGCACAGGGCTGCCGGCGGCAGGCCGGTGGTCTTCAACCCGCTCGTCTCGCTCGCCGACACACTCGTCTCCGACCGCGGCCGCTTCGGGCCCAGGTCGCTGCCGGCGCGGCTGCTCGAGCAGATCGACCGCCACGCCTTCCGCTCGGCCGACCTCGTCGTCGCCGACACCCACGCGCACGCGCGGTTTCTCGCGCAGCTGACCGGTCGCGCCGACCTCGCCGTCTGCTTCGTCGGCGCGGAGGAGCGGCTCTTCCGTCCGGACTGGCAACCACCGGCGCCGTTCACCGCACTCTTCGTCGGCAAGCTGATCCCCCTCCAGGGAGTCGAGACGATCATCGCCGCCGCACGGCTCGCGGCGGAGCTGCCGTTCCGGCTCGTCGGGAGCGGCCAGCTCGCCCCGCTCCTTCGCGACCGGCCGGCGAACGTCGAACATGTCGTGTGGGTCGAGTACGAACGGCTGCCGGGCGAGCTTCACCACGCGGGCTGCGCGCTCGGGATCTTCGGAACGACCGCCAAGGCCCAGCGCGTGATCCCGAACAAGGTCTTCCAGGCGCTCGCCTGCGGCGTGCCGGTCGTGACGGCCGACACACCGGCCGCACGTGAGCTGCTCGTGGACGGCGAGAGCGCTCTGCTCGTCCCGCCGGGGGATCCCGCCCAGCTCGCGGACGCGGTTCGCAGGCTCGCCACCGACGGAGAGCTCGCGCGGCGCATCGCCGCAGGCGGGCGAGCCGCCTACGAGCGCGGCGCGAGCGAAGCGGTGCTCGGCTCACGCTGGCGCGAGCTGATCGAAGGCCTCTTGTGACGCGGGTCCGCGTGCTGCCGGCTCTGCTCGCCGCCACCGCGGCCTACGCGGCCGGCTTCGCGGCCCTGTCCGTCCTCCGCTATCGGGCATTCGCCACCGGACGCTTCGACCTCGGGAACATGGTGCAGGCCGTGTGGTCGACGGCGCATGGCCACCCACTGCAGATGACAAACCTCCATGGCGCCCAGATCTCGCGGCTGGCCGCTCATGTCGACCCGATCCTCGTCGTGTTCGCACCGTTGTGGTGGTTCTGGCCAAGCCCGGACCTCCTGCTCGTGACGCAGGCCTTCGTCGTCGCGGCCGGGGCCTGGCCGGTGTTCCTGCTCGGGCGCAAGCACCTCGGCTCCCCGCGCGCCGGGCTGGGGTTCGCGGTCGTCTACCTGCTCTATCCCGCAACGGGCTGGCTGAGCCTGAACGAGTTCCATCCCGTCGCGCTCGCGACGCCGTTCCTGCTGTTCGCATTCTGGTACCTCGACAACGAGCGGCTCGTCCCGTTCGCGGTGTTTGCAGTCGCGGCGGCAGCGTGCAAGGAAGAGATCGGGCTCGTGATCGCCGGTTTCGGCGTCTGGTATGCCTTCGCGAAGCGACGTCGACTCGACGGCGCAGCGATCGCGGCACTGGGGCTCGCGTGGTCGGCGCTGGCGATCGGCGTCGTGATCCCGCACTACCACGCCGGCGGCGAGTCCGACTTCTACGGCCGCTACAGCGAGGTCGGGGGATCCGCCGCGGGGATCGTGAAAACGGCGTTCACGCATCCACTGCGGATCGCGCACGCGGCGTTCAGCGGGCGCGACCTCCGCTACCTGCTCGACCTCGTCGCCCCGCTGGCCGGGCTCTGCCTACTGGCACCGCTCGTGCTCGTCGCCGCACTACCGGAGCTCGCAATCAACCTGCTGTCCGCGGCACCGACACAGACGTCGATTCACTTCCATTACACCGCCGGGCTGATCCCGCCGCTCGTGGTCGCCGCAATCCTCGGGGCGAGCAGATTCGGGAGGTGGGCGCTCCCCGTCACCGCGGTGGTCGTGCTCGCGGCGCTCGCCGGCAGCTACCGGCTCGGGCCGATTCCGGGCTGGCGGCATGTGCCCGGCGGCAGCCACTTTCAGGCGACAGCCGCGCGCGTCACACGCCACGACCGCATCGCAGCCCGCGCGCTCGCGCTGATCCCGCAGGGAGCCGTGGTCAGCGCGACGAACACGCTCGGCGCTCACCTCTCGGCACGGCGGCGCGTCCTCAGCTTCCCGTTCGTACAGGACGCCCTCTGGATCGCCGCCGATGAGACGCAGCCCGGGTACGCCGACCGCTACGCACCACTGCCCACCGCAATCGAGCTGGGGGCGCTACGGCGGAACCCGGACTGGCGCCTCGTCTTCGAGCAGGACGGAATTCTCGTCTTCCACCGTGCGCCGGCGTAGCGCAAGCAGCACGACCGCAAAGAGCACGACGACCACCAGATCGCGCACGAGCACGAGCCACACGTAGCCGCCGAGCGAGAACACGTCCCGGTAGTGGAAGAACCACACCTGCGCCAGGACGAGCGCCAGCGCGGTCAACAACCACTCGACCGGTCCCAGCAGAACGGCGAACGGCAGGAACCAGACGAGATACTGCGGCGAGAAGAACCGCGTGAAGGCGAGAAAGCCGACCACGGCGGCGGCGCAGGCGCCGATCAGCCGTCGCGGTTCGTCCCGACCGCGGAGATAGAGCCAGGCCACGGCCAGCACGGCGAGCGCCTGGGCCACCGAGCTCGCGGCCGCGAGCGCGCGCGGGAACGAGCCCGCGAGGTCGTAGGAGATCGCGTGCCCGGTCCGATGCACGACGGTCGCGCTGTACCAGCCCAGGCGATCCGCCGCGGCGAGCAGCGAGCCGCCCAGACTCTCGACCTGCAACGCGCGCCCCGCCTGCGCGCGGAAGCTGTCGGCCAACCCGTCCGGTGCAAGGGCGAGGAACGGGATGATCACGACAGCGGCAACAGCGACGAACGCCGCCGCCGCCCACGCCGCCGCTCTTCGCCCGGCCGTACGCCAGACGTAGAGGAGGGCAGGCGGCACCAACACGATCGGATACACCTTGGCTGCGAACGCGAGCCCGAGCAGCGCGAACGCCACTGTCCCCGCACCCGCGATCAGCAGCGCGAGCGCGGCCACCGTCAAGAACGCCGGCCACGCGTCGTACGTATTCAGCGAGATCGGTCCGAGCGCAACCGGTGAAATGGCGAGCAGCAGCACCGCCGTCCAGACTCGGACGCCAGATGCGCCGACGCGCGCGAGCAGGAGCGCGACGACCATGATCGTCGCCGCGCCGCACAGCGCCATCAGCGTCTTGAAAGCCGCGTCGTAATGGCTCGAACCGAACACGTCGGGCGGCAGGAAGACCGCGAGTGCGCCGGGCGGGTACTCCAGGAAGAAATCGCGATACGGGACACGGCCGTCGAAGACGGCGTGCGCGAAACCCTGGTAGAGGTGGACGTCGCGGTAACGCGCCGCCCGGAAGAGACCGCCGTCGGGGACGGCGCACGCCGCGAGGTAGACCGG
>VAXY01000278.1 GCA_005885085.1 Actinomycetota bacterium
TGATGATCTCCGCCCCTTCCCCGATCGCGTGGGAGCCGGTCGCGCACGCAGAGACGACGGCGTAGTTGAGCCCCTTGATGCCGAGCGAGATCGCGAGCTGGCCGCTCGCCGAGTCGACGAGCACGTTGGGCAGGAAGTTCGGCGACACGCGGTCGGGACCGCGCTCGCGCAGGATCTCGTCCTGCTCGAGGATGCCGTTGACACCGCCGATCGCCGTCCCGAAGACGACGCCGACACGAGCGGGATCGAACCCGTTCAGCCCGGCGTCACTCATCGCTTCGCGCGCCGCGCCGAGGGCGAGCAGGACGTTCCGTTCCAGCTTGCGTACGTCCTTCGGCGAAGCGACCTGAGTCGGGTCGAAGTCCTTGACCTCGGCGGCGACGCGAACCGGGAGCCCCGTCGCGTCGAAGGAGCGGATCCAGTCGATCCCACTCTCGCCGGCGACGGCCGCCCGCCAGGTCGAGGGTGCGTCGTTGCCGATCGGGGTGATGGCTCCGAGGCCGGTGACGGCAACTCTCCGCATCGCGTGAGCTTAGACACCGTGCTTCAGACGGAAGTTACGAATCGGGAGCGGAACCGGGAGGTTCCCCCGAAAAGGCTCGGCGTGTTGGGTTACGAAAGCGCAGCTTTCGGGAAGGAATCCGACGATTCCTAGCAAGGGCCAAGTCCTCGCCCTTCAGAACCACGGAGGTGCGACATGGCGGTGGCCACACCAGCTCTGGAGCAGCAGCAGCCGAGGCTGGTGTTCTTCCACTCGAGCTCGTCCGGGCACTGCCGGCGCGTCGAGGGCTTCCTCGCGCAGGTGCTGCAACGGCGCCGCAATCACGGCACTTTCCACGTCGTCCGCGTCGCCGAGGAGGAACGCCCCGACTTGCTCGAGCGCTTCAAGATCCAGGCCCTCCCGACCCTGGTCGTCGTCGAGGGACGGTCCGTCGCGGGGCGCCTCGAACGTCCCCGCGGGTGCCGGGAGATCGAGGGCTTCCTCGCCCCCTGGCTGAACTAGATAGGTCCCGGGGACAGTCCCCGGGACCTGTCTTCTATGGGGTCTTGCATTTACTCAGCAGGCCGTTCCGTGACCGAATGCAAGACCTGGCCCCAGCTGTTCTCGCTCCGTGGCTGAACTAGACGGGTCCCAGGGACAGTCCCTGTGACCTGTCGCATTCAGACGGTGACGCCTTCTTCGATCAGGGAGAGCTCGGCGAACTTGTCCCAGTTCTGCTCGAGCAGGGCAGCCATCGCCTGTTCCTCGGCGATGATCTCCTGCGCCGCTTGCGCGGTTACCTCGTCGCCCGCCTTCTGGGCGATGCGCCACAGCAGTTCGTAGCTCGCGATCTCGAGATGCTCGGTCGCATAGCCGTCGCGGGCGTTGCGACCGGCCTTCTCGCCGCGAACGAAGTCGAGCGGCATCTTCGCGAGCGCCCCGAGCACACCGCCGATCTGCTTCACGGTCGACGGCGCCATTTCGTGCGCCTCGAGCCGCTCCGCCATCCGATCGGCGTGGTTCTGCGTCTGCAGCTTGTGATGCTCCAGCGCGTCGAGGATCTCCGGATCGTCGGTGGTGGCGATCATCCCCTCGAGCATGCGAAGGACGTTCTGCTCCATCGCATGCGCCTCGTCTATGTGTTTGATCAGCTGCGCTTTCAACTGGTCCATGACATCGAGCCTCCTCAAGGTGAACTGGCCGAACTCGCGGCCGAGCATCGTCGCATAACCGAAGTAGCCGCCGTCCTGCGGCTCGAGCTTGTCGACCAGCATCGCAAACGGCGGCCGGTAATGGAGCTCGAGGCCGCGCACGTCGAACGGCATCCGCGGCAAACGCGGAAATTCCGTCGTCCCTCGGCTGCCGCGGATCCGCTTGACACAGCCGTGCAAAGGCGGCAGCGCGCCGGAGACGCGGTCGACCGCCCAGACCCCATCGAGCTCGCTCACGCGAAGTAGGGTCCCCGGCGGTGCCCGGACCAAACGTGCCCTTCCCACCGATGGAGGCGCAGCTCGTCAAAGAGCTGCCGGACTCCAACGGTTGGCAGTTCGAGCCGAAGTGGGACGGCTTCCGCGGCGTGCTCGAGAACGACGGCGGCGAGCTCGCCCTCTGGTCGCGGAACGGCCGGCCGCTGCTGCGCTACTTCCCCGAGCTGCGTCCCCTCGGCGAGCTCTTGCCGCCGCATTCCGCGCTCGACGGGGAGATCGTGATCGCGCGCGACGGCGTCCTCGACTTCGACTCGATGCAGATGCGCCTGCATCCTGCGGAATCGCGCGTGCGCAAGCTGGCGACAGAGATTCCGGCCGACTTCGTCGTCTTCGACCTGCTGCTCTGGAGCGGCGAGCCCGTTCACAAGCAGCCGCTCGAAGAACGGCGGACAGAGCTCGAGCGCTCGGCCGACGGATTCCGGCTCTCGCCGACGACAGCCGACACCGACGAGGCACAGGAGTGGCTGAACAGCTTCGAAGCGGCCGGTCTCGACGGCGTGATCGCGAAACGGCTGGGCCTCCCCTACCTGCCCGGCTCGCGCGACGGCGTCTTGAAGGTGAAGCCGTACAAGACCGCCGACTGCGTGATCGTCGGGGTGCGGTGGAAGGAGAAGCCGACGCGGATCGCGACGCTGTTGCTGGGGCTGTACGGGAAGGGCGGGAAGATGGACTACGTCGGCTCGGCCGCGGTCGCCGCGAGCAAGCACAAGGAGATCTTCGAACGCATCGAGCCGTTGCTGAAGGGCGCGCCCGACCGCGGCTTCTCGGAGCCGAACCGCTGGGGCACGGGCGAGCTCGCGGAATCGGCCGTGCGCCCCGAGCTGGTCGCGGAGGTGCGCTACGACAAGGTGCAGGGGAATCGCTTCCGCCACGGGTCGCGGTTCCTGCGCTTCCGCGACGACAAGGATCCCGAGCAGTGCACGTGGCGCGAGGTGCGGCCGCCGCGGCGGAAGGAGGACCCGACCTTCGAGAGCCTCCTAGCCGGGCGCGTCTAGCCCGAGCTTCGCGAACAGCGGCACGAGCGACCGCTTGCGCCGCCACATGCCCTTCGTCGGGTCGCCGACCGCGGCGATACGGTCACGCATCGTCGGAATCGTGAACGCCGCGGGATCGACGCCGGCGACCTCGTCCCACAGCAACGGCGCCGACACGCGCGCGTCGGGCATCGGCCGCACCGAGTACGCGCACGCGATCGTCTTGTCGCGCGAGTTCTGCCCGAAGTCGACGAAGACCCCGTGCCGCTCGGCGACGCGCCACGTCGTCGTTGCGACCTCCTGGTCGCCGAGGCGCCGCTCGACCTCCTCCGCGAGCGCCTTCGCGAACCGGCGGACCTCCGGATACATGAGCTCGGGCTTGATCGGCGCCAGGATGTGCAGGCCGGTCGCGCCCGAGGTCTTCGGATAGGCCGCGAGCCCGAGTTCCTCCATCACCTCTTGGACGACGAGCGCGATCTCGCGCACATAGGGCCACTGCCCGTCCTTGGACGGGTCGAGGTCGATGAGCAGGTAGTCCGGCTTCTCGATCTCGGGCGCGCGGGAGTGCCACGTGTGCAGCTCGATGCAGCCGAGGTTGATCACCCAGGCGAGCGCCGCCTTGTTGTCGATCAATGCGAAGACGGTCGAGTGGCCGCTCGGGAACTGCACGAACTGCTCCCCCACGTAGTCCGGGTGTGCCGGGACCCGCTTCTGGTGGAAGAAGTCGCCGTCGACGCCGT
>VAXY01000277.1:0-1848 GCA_005885085.1 Actinomycetota bacterium
AAGAGCAGGCCGAAGACGAAGTGGAGCGCGTAACCGATCGCTTTGGCACGGACTCGGTCAGAGGTGACAGCTGTGCCGAGGAGGAAGGGGATATCCATGCGCGTCAGGCCCAGCTCGCTGGCCGCGCGCAGGATCGTCGTCAGGACGACCGTGCCGGCGAGTCCACCGAGGATCGCTCCCCAGATCACTGTTCGGGTTCCTGCGCGCGTGTGTATGAGATGGCAGCGTTGATCAGCGCCAGGTGGGTCAGGCCCTGCGGGAAGTTGCCGAGAAACTCGCCTGTTTCACCTTGCAGTTCTTCGGCGTAGAGGCCGAGGTCGTTGGCGAGGTCAACGAGCTCGTCGATCAGGGTCGCGGCCTGCTCGAGGCGGCCTTGGCGGGCGTAGGCGTCGGCCAGCCAGAACGAGCAGGTGAGGAATGCCCCCGGCTCGTCGCCCCACCGGTAGACGAGTGGACCGCGGCCGAGCTCGCGGCGGACGGCGTCGACGGTTCCGATCAAGCGCGGTGAGGCGGGGTCGTCGTAATCGGCAAGGACGGCGAGGAGCAGCGAGGCATCGAGTTCTTCTTCGCCGGCGCTGCGTACATAGCTCGCTTTCGCCTGCGAGTAGCAGCGCGTCTCGACGAACTCGCGGATCCGGTTTTGCTCGTGCTGCCAGCGTTCGACGTGCGTGGCCGGCAGGAGCCCACGCTCGGCGAGCTCGCAGGCGCGGTCGAGGGCGACTGCGCACATCATCTTCGACTGTGTGAAGTGGCGCGGCTCGTCGCGCAGCTCCCAGATGCCTGCGTCCGGTTCTTCCCAGATCCGGCAGACGTGGTCGGCGATCTCGGCCAGGCGGTATCCGTGGTCGCGGTCGAGTCCGCCGGAGAAGTCGGCGAATCGGGCGGCGGCGGCGAACACCTCGCCGTAGACATCCAGTTGCGTCTGCCCGGCCGCACCGTTACCGACGCGGGCGGGGCGCGAGCCGCGGTAGCCGGCGAGCGGCAGCGTTTTCTCGTCCGCTTCGGCCCGGCCGTCGAGGCGGTAGAGGACCTGCAGGCGTGGGTGGGTCAGCTGCGAGGCGTGGAGAAGCCAGAAGAAGAAGGCGCGTACCTCCGGGGCACAGCCGAGCGCAAGTAGGGCGTCGAGCGTGAAGGCCGAGTCGCGCGGCCAGGAGTAGCGGTAGTCCCAGTTGCGGTCAGCGCCGATTTCCTCTGGCAGCGAGGTGGTCGCGGCCGCGGCGATCGCGCCCGAAGGGGCGTAAACGAGCAGCTTGAGTGCGGGCGCGCTGCGCAGGACGGCGTCCTTCCACGGTCCGTCGTAGTCGCGTCGATCAGTCCACTCGCGCCAAGCACTGCTCGTCGCCTCGAGGCGGGCCTCGACCTCGGCGCGGGCGGGCAGGACGAGCGGTTCCTGGTGGGCGGCGCTGAGGACGAGCAGGCTGCTGTTGCCCGCCCGCGCCATGAAGTGGCCAGCGATCGCGGCGTCGCTCATCGTCGCCTCGCCGGCTCCGAACGAGCAGACGGCGATCGCGTCGCGGCCGGCCGTCGCGGTTGGTATGCCGGCTCGATGGTTGATCTGTGTGGCTCCGGACGCGTAGCCGAACCTGGGCTCGACCCGCCAGCGCACGGGCACCTCGCCGGCGAGACCCTCGATCTTGCGGGCGAGTTCGCGGTAGGGGCTGAGCCCAGCTGTGGGCAGTGTCATCGCATCCGTCACGCGCACGACGCCGGCGGCCGTCGTGAAGGTCGTCTCGAGCACGTTCGTGCCCGGTAGGTAACGACGCACTGTCTGCGATACCGATTCGGGCTCGAGGGCAAAGCGGCCGCCGCGCTCGCTATCGAGCAAGGCGCCGAACACACCCGGTGAGT
>VAXY01000277.1:1872-3977 GCA_005885085.1 Actinomycetota bacterium
GACCATGCGCCCGTCGCCGACGGCGCCATAGTCAGCGATGGGCGCGTAGCCGTCGATCCGCTCGCCGATCATCGAGGGAAAGTCGCGCCTGCCGCGCCGAGGCGCCCCATCGGTTACAGGGGCGGCGTCACGAGACGTTTTTGAATCGATCGGCGGAGATCCGTTCCTCGGGAACGGCTGCGGCATGGAGCGTTTCGCCGATCAAATCGGCCATCGCTGGCGGGCCAGCGACGAGGTATGCGTACGAGCGCAGATCGTCGCTGAGATGGTCGCTCAGGAGCTCGGGGGCGATCCGCCGCGTCTCGCCGTTCCAGGACGCGTCCTCGGTCATCGTCAGCCAGAGGACGAGCAGCGTCCCTTTTGCGACCTCCCGCTTCTCGGGGACGCGCGCGCGCAACCTACGAGCCGCCGACTTTCAGCGCGGTCAGCAGCACGAGCACGACCGTCGTGACGGCAAGCAGGCCGTGAAGGGTCACGACCGAGACCGGGAAGTGCTGCTCCGCCGGAACGCCGGGCGCGATCTCGCTTCCACCGGCTCGCGCCTGACGGCGCCGAAACCAGATCGCGAACATCGTCCAACCGAGCACGGCAACGACCGCGAGGATCGCGAAAGCGACCCAAGCAAGCACATCCTTGTCTGCGACCAGGTAAATGATCCAGACGATCAGCCCTCCCGCGGCGAGCAGGAAGTGGCTCAGGATCAGCGGTGGCCGGATTCGGTTACCCGCCTCTTGTTGCTGTCGCATCCCGCCTCGCATCAGCCAGATTGAAAGCAGCACGAAGCCGCCGCCTGCCGTGATCACCCAGGCGATCAGCGCAGCCCACTTCATTACGCCTCCTTTGTTCGCATGAGCGAGCGAGAGGCTCGCTCAGAGACCGTCTTTATACCTCCACTATGTATTTATCAACCACCGGCTTGGGGCTGGCCCCGGCGAGTTCGCAGGGTTAGAAGCACGCGGCAGTCGGCATCGTCCCGCTGGCAATTGGGTGTATCGCAGCCGATTTGGTCCACGGCGGTGCCTGCGAATGCTCGTGCGAGAAGCGCCGCCCACATGCCCTGGTCGAGGTCGGCGAGCCGTGGCCGCGTACGAACAAGCGGACGGAGCGGGCAGGTCGCGGTCGTGATCACGGCGTGGTCGCCGGTTACCTCCGCGACGGATGCCTGGTAGCCGAGGCTGCCGAGCGCGGCGCAGACACGTCCGAGCGCTGTTCGGAGACTCTTTGCCGGACGAAGTCGCGCCTCGCGGGCGAGTTCTCGACCGAACGCGATCCCGATTTCGTGCAGGCGCTCGCGGCGCCCGGGCTCGGGCAAGGCATCGACCACGAGACCGATCAACTGCTCGTAGCGGCGCTCCGGAAATTCGATCGCCGTCAGCTCTGGAGCGACACGGTACGTCTTGGCCGGCCGCCCGGCGCCGGGGCCAGTGCGTCCTGTCCGCCGCTCGAACGAGACAACCAAAAGACCCGCTTCCGCGAGCCGCTCGAGTCGACCGCGGGCGACGTTGCGGTGGATCCGCTGCGCGGAGGCCACCTCGTCCGCCGTCACGGGCAGCGGCTGCGCACGGGTGAAGAGGAGCGTCTCGCGGAGCTCGCGATCACCGATCGAATCAAGCCGATGCATCATTTCTAGAAACGTGGTAACCGTAGATAGAGATCCGTACTCAATGGTCTACCCGGACACCCGATTCACCCACCACTGACCGACGCAACGATCGGGATCTACACCTTCGCCACGATCGCCGCCTTCATCGAGGTCGTCGGGATCACCCACTCAAGCGGCGCCTACGGTTGGTGGATCGCGCTCGTCGTCGGCCTGATCACGACCGTCTTCACGGCGCTGACCGGCTTCGCCGATTGGCTGACGCTCGAGTGGGGCAGCGAGATCTGGAAGACCGCGACGACACACATGCTGGCGATGATCAGCGCGACAGTCCTCTTTGCGCTCGCAGCCATCTTCGGTCACGCAAGCTACAAACACGGGGACGTCAGCGCCGGCGCGTTTGTGCTGACGCTGATCGGCTTCGGCCTACTCACGCTCGGCGGCTGGCTCGGCGGAGCGATCGTCTATGTCCACGGCATGCGCGTACTCAGCCTCGTTCACGAAC
>VAXY01000277.1:4026-6423 GCA_005885085.1 Actinomycetota bacterium
GGTTCGTGACCCCGCGCGAAAGGGAGGCACGGCACCTCGGGGGCGCCGCCGTCTCCTCACGTCCCGGTGCGGTAGTGAAGGTGAACCACGCCGTTGCCGAAACGGCGTTCGTCCAGCAGTTCGAGGCTGAGGCGGACATTGTTGGGGAGAGTCTGTTTGCCGCCTCCCACGACTACGGGCGCGAGGAACAGGTGGTACTCGTCGATCAATCCGGCCTTGATTGCCTGCGCGGCGAGGTCGGGGCCGCCGACGGTGATGTCACGACTCGCCGTGGCTTTCAGCTGCCGGACCGCTTCAGGCTCGAAATCTCGCTCGATCCGTGTCCTGGCGCTGGATACCGCTTCTAGTGTCTTGGAATACACGATCTTGTCGGCCGCCTGCCATATCTCCGCGAAGTCCCGCACGACGGGTGGCTGGTCGGGAACGGTGTGCATCGTCTCCCAGGCGACCATCGACTCGTACATCCGGCGCCCGTAGAGGTAGGTGCCGACCGGCCGCTCGAGGTCGTTGACGAACAAGTGGACCTCTTCGTCCGGCGCAGCCCAGTCGAAGTTGTCGTTTTCGTCCGCGACGTAGCCGTCGAGTGACGTGATCGCCGAGTAGATCAGCTTGGCCATGATCACCCTCTCTTTTACACATCCACGCCGTCAGGTCGCCGGTGCGTGCCCTGGGCGCGCGTGAGCAATGACTCGCTGGCACTCTCCGAGCCGCTGCGGACGGACAAGCCCCTTTGCGAAGCGGCGGCGCGGCGCGTACGACGGTGCAGCCGGCCCCTGGGTCTCGCACGCGAGAAGCGAACTCGCGGTTAGAAGAGATGGTGTGACTGATCCCAAAGGAATGGCGCACGTCTGTCTATTTGGTGTGCCGTGGAGCAGCACGAAGCCCCGCCGACTGGCGGGGCTTCGTTGCCTCCGCGAAATTCCTCTACCGGAAGCGCACGACGAGATCGCGCTGACTTTGGGTCGCCTGCTGCCGCCGCGCCTGCACCTGATCGGCCGGGTTAGGGACGCCGGGGAAGAGAGCGTCGCCAATCGTCTGGATGAACTGCGGCGGGACGCGAACGTGCGTCGCCTGCTCGTAGTCGTAAGCAAGGCCAAGCAACTTCGGTTCGCCCCAGCGGCCGCCGATAAAGGTGATCCCCAGCGGCAGTCCCGCGTCGTAGCCGGCGGGCACCGTGATGTCGGGGTAACCCGACACCGCAGCCGCAGTCGACGAGCCCACGAAGAACTCGAAGTGGCCGTTGAGGTCGCCCTCATTCGGGTTGTCGTTCGTCGGCCAGGCCGGACCGTTCGTCAGGGCGATGATCGCGTCGAGGTGGTTGGCGGCCATGAGCTGGTCGATTCCGGCCTGAACGGGAGGCGTCGTCGCCTGCCGTAGGGCGGCGCAATCTGCGTCACGGCCGTTCGTCGCCTCGGCAGCGTCGAAGACCGCATCGTTCCATGGTCCTTCGAGGTTCGGATGGGCCGCATCGAACGCGATCAGCCCGGCAAGCGTTTGCGGATACGCGGCGTGCGTCACCGGGTTCGTACCGTGGACGTAGGTCTGGAGGTACGTCGCGATGTCGGTCTTGAACTCGCACAGAAGGGCCGGGAACTCGTTGGCGGTCGCCGACAGGTCGATGTCGGTTCCGTCTACGACAGTTGCACCTTGGGCCTCGAGCGCGGCGATCGTGTGGTCGAGGATGGGCTCGACGACCGAGCCCACCAACGTCGGGTCGTAGGTGCCGGCGCGCCAGACGCCGATCCGCTTGCCCTGGAGGGCGTGATCGTTGAGGAACTGCGTGTAATCGCTGAATGCGTGCCCGGCCTGAGCGGCGGTCGCGGCGTCGTTCGGATCGACCCCGGTCGCTGCGCCGAGGAGTACCGCAGCGTCGGTCACGTTGCGGGCGATCGGGCCGGCCGTGTCCTGGTTGGCGCTGATCGGGACGACGCCCGCGCGGCTCCACAACCCGAGTGTCGGCTTGATCCCAACGTCGGCGTTGGCGCCGGACGGGCAGACGATCGAGCCGTCCGTCTCCGTGCCGACGGCTGCGGCCGCGAGATCAGCAGCAGCGGTGACGCCGGAGCCGGAGCTCGAGCCACACGGGTTGCGATCGAGGACGTACGGCATGTTCGTCTGGCCACCGATGCCGCTCCAGCCGCTCGAGGATGGGCCGGACCGGAAGTTGGCCCACTCGGACAGGTTGGCCTTGCCGATGATGATCGCGCCGGCGGCCTTCAGCTTCTGCGCGATGAACGCGTCGCCGGGCGTGCTCCCGGCGAGTGCCCAGGAGCCGGCTGTCGTCGGCATGCCGGTGGTGTCGACGTTGTCCTTGACGATGATCGGAATCCCGAGCAGCGGACGTTGGTCGCCGTTGCGCCGGGCCTGGTCGGCTGCTCGTGCGTCGGCGAGGGCGGT
>VAXY01000077.1 GCA_005885085.1 Actinomycetota bacterium
TGCGTTCGAGTCCGCCCGCCGCGAGGGGGAGGCGTACTTCGCGGACGCCGCCGTCTACATCGAGCGCTATCTCGAGGATCCGCGCCATGTCGAGGTGCAAGTCCTAGCGGACGCGCACGGGAACGTCATCCACCTCGGCGAGCGCGACTGCACGATCCAGCGCCGTCATCAGAAGCTGGTCGAGGAGACGCCGTCCCCGGCGGTCGACGACGAGCTGCGCGAGCGGATCGGCGCGATCGCCGTCGACGCGGCGCGCGCAGTCGGCTACCAGAGCGCGGGCACCGTCGAGGGCCTGCTCTCACGCGAGGGCGAGTACTTCTTCCTGGAGATGAACACGCGCATCCAGGTCGAGCACACGGTCACGGAGCTCGTCACCGGTCTCGACCTCGTCCGCGAGCAGGTTCTGATCGCGGCCGGCGAGCCGCTCTCGTTGCGCCAGGAGGACGTCCGCCTCAACGGCCACGCGATCGAGTGCCGCATCAACGCGGAGGACGTCGGCAACAGCTTTCTGCCCGCGCCGGGGACGATCACGGCGTACCATGAGCCCGCCGGCCCCGGGGTGCGCATCGATTCGGGTGTCCTTGCCGGCAGCGAGATCTCGCCGCTCTACGACCCGATGATCGCGAAGCTGGTCGTCCACGGCGTCGACCGGGAGCACGCACGGCGACGGATGCTGCGCGCGCTCGACGAGCTCCTGGTAGAGGGCGTCAAGACGCTGATCGGCTTCCACAAGGCTCTGCTGATGCATCCGTGCTTCATCGAGGGCGGGACGTGTCACGGCCTCGTCGAGTCGGAGCTGCTCGCAGCCCGGGCGGCGGAGTTGGAAAACGGCCGTGGTGAACTGCTGGGGTCAGACCCCTCTCGGGGTCAGACCCCGGGTCTGACCCCAGCAGTTCGGACGGTCGAGGTCGACGGCCGCCGCTTCGAAGTGCGGGTGCTGCGACCGGAGCCGCCCTCCGCCGAGCTCGCGCGCCGCCGTCGCGAGCGCAAACGCGGGGGTGGCGCGGGCGGCGCGGGGAAGGATGCGATCGTGAGCCCGATGCAGGGAACGGTGCTCGCGGTCGAGGTTGCCGAGGGCGACGAGGTCGAGGCCGGGCAGGTTGTGTGCATCGTCGAGGCGATGAAGATGGAGAACGAGGTGCACGCCCATCGCGCGGGGCGCGTCACCGAGCTGTCGGTCGCGCCCGGCCAGCCGGTCAAGACCGGCCAGGTCATCTGCATCGTCAGCGGCGACTGACACGTACACTCGCCCGCGCCGTGGATCTCTACGAGTACCAAGGCAAACAGCTGTTTCGGCGCTTCGGGATTCCCGTCTCGGACGGGCGTCTTGCCACGGCGCCCGACGAGGCGCGGGTGGCCGCCGAAGAGCTGGGCGGGCCCGTCGTCGTCAAGGCCCAGGTGCTCACCGGCGGACGCGGCAAGGCAGGCGGGGTGAAGCTCGCCGACGGTCCCGGCGACGCCGAGGCGAAGGCGCGGGACATCCTCGGCCTTGACATCCGCGGCCACGTAGTCCGCAGGCTCTGGATCGAGCAGGCTTCCGAGATCGCGAAGGAGTACTACCTCTCGATCACTTTCGACCGCGGCGCGAAGAAGCCGCTGTACATGCTGACGACGGAAGGCGGCATCGAGATCGAGCAGGTCGCGGACGAGAATCCCGACGCGCTGGCGCGCCTCCACGTCGATCCGCTGGAGGGGTTCCAGCCGTACCAGGCGCGACGACTGATCTACGGCGCTGGCATCGACGACCCGAACGAGCAGAAGCAGCTGCTCGCGATCATCGAGAAGCTCTACCGCTGCTTCGTCGAAGCGGACGCGATGCTCTGCGAGATCAACCCGCTGATCGTCACGCCCGAGGGCGAGGTGCGTGCACTCGACTCGAAGTTCACGGTCGACGACAGTGCGCTGTTCCGCCATCCGGAGATTGCCGAGATGCGCGACGTCGAAGCCGCCGATCCACAGGAGCGCTTCGCACGCGAGAAAGGCGTGACCTACGTCAAGCTCGATGGCGACGTCGGCATCCTCGGGAACGGAGCGGGGCTCTCGATGTCGACGGTGGACGTCGTTGTGGTTGCCGGCGGCAGGCCGGCGAACTTCTGCGACCTCGGCGGCGGCGGCGATGCGCAGGGCGTCGTCGACGCTCTGGAGGTGATCACAAGCGACGACCAGGTCCGCTCGATCTTCTTCAACATCTTCGGTGGCATAACGCGCGGTGACGAGGTCGCGCGCGGGATCCTGGCCGCGCTCGACCAGATGCGCATCGACCTGCCGATCGTGGTGCGGCTGGACGGAACGAACGCCGAGGAGGGTCGCCGGCTGCTCGCGGAGGCGGCTCCGCCGAATCTCCACGTCGAGCCGACCATGCTCGAGGCCGCGCAACGGGCGGTGGAGCTGGCGGCATGACCGATGTCTGGTCACAGCGCGCGGACGCGTTTCGCGAGAGTCCGACGCACCGCGAAGGGCCGGACCTCGACCTCCTCGTCGAGTGGTGCGAGCCGGGCCATGACGTGAAGGTGCTCGACGTCGCCACCGGCGGGGGCCACGTGGCGCGGCGCCTCCGCGAGGAGGGCTGCACGGTGATCACGGTCGACCCGGCGCCGGGCATGCGGCCCGACGTCGTCGCGCCGGCTGAGGAGCTGCCCTTCGCGGACGGAAGCTTCGACGTGGTGACGTGCCGTATTGCCGCACACCATTTTCAAGACGTTCGTCGGGCGGTCGCCGAGATGGCGCGCGTGAGTAGGCGACTGCTCGTGATCGAGGACAACGTGTTTCGCGGGGAGCACGTCGAGGAGGCCGAGCGACTCCGTGATCCGACACACGTCCGCTCTTACTCCGAAGACGAATGGAAGGAAATGGTCACCGAGGCCGGCTTCGAGGTCGAGCAGGTCGAGCATTTCGCGCGTCGCCAAAGCGCGGACACGTGGCTCGAGCGCGTCGAGACACCCCCGGAGACCGCCGCCCGAATCCGCGAGCTGCTCGCCGGCGAGATCGAAGACGGCATGCTCGGCTTCGCCTCGATCGTCCTGAAGGCACGAAAGAGCCAGAAGTAGTGGCGATCATCGTCGACCGGGACACGCGCCTCGTGGTGCAGGGCCTGACCGGCAGCGAGGGGCGCTTCCACGGTCTCCGCAATCGCAACTACGAGACTAACGTCGTCGCCGGGGTCACGCCGGGCAAGGGCGGTCAGAACGTCGAGGGCATCCCGGTCTTCAACACCGTCGCGGACTCCGTGACGGAGACCGGCGCGAACACGACGCTCATCTTCGTGCCGGCACGTTTTGCAACCGACGCGATCTACGAGGCCGTCGACGCCGGCCTCGGCACGGTCATCTGCATCACAGAGCACATTCCGGCCCACATCGGGCCGAACTGCCCGGGCGTCCTCTCGCCGGGAAAGGCGAACGTGGGGATCATCCCCGCGGAGATCTTCACCGAGGGATCGATCGGCCTGGTGTCGCGCTCCGGGACCCTCACGTACCAGATCGGGCACGAGCTCACCCAGCTCGGTCTCGGCAACTCGACGATCGTCGGCATCGGTGGAGACCCGGTCGTGGGATCGTCGTTCATCGACGTCCTCGAGCGGTTCGAGTCGGATCCCGAGACGGAGCTGATCGTCCTCGTCGGCGAGATCGGCGGAGACGAGGAGGAGAAAGCGGCGCGCTTCGTCCAGGAGCAGGTGACGAAGCCGGTGCTCGCCTACATCGCCGGTTTCTCCGCACCGCCGGGCAAGACGATGGGGCACGCCGGGGCGATCATCTCCGGCTCCGCCGGTACGGCGCAGGCGAAGAAGGAAGCGCTCGAGGCCGTCGACATCGAGGTCGGCACCACGCCGACCGAGGTGGCGCAGCTCGTCGCGGACCGTTTCGGCGCCCGCACCTGAACTGCCGGGGTCTGACCCCGAAGGGTCAGACCCCAGCCCTTCTCGAACAGGTCGTCCCGGACATGGCTACCGCGGCCGCGTCTGGGGGACAGTCCCCTGCCATGGCCGGAACGGCCGTGGCGCAACCGGACGGCGGCCAAGGTGGATCTAGCCTTTCGGGTCTCTACACTCGAGACTGTGGAGACGATCTCGTTCGCCCGCGGCATCCCGGCGCCAGAATGCATTCCCGTCGAAGAGCTCGCGGACTGCGCGCGTGAGGCGATCGAGCGCGACGGCGCAACCGTGCTCTCGTACGGCCCGGTCGGCGGCTACCAGCCGTTGCGCGAATGGATCGCCGAGCGGCACGGCGTCGAGCCGGACCGCGTCCTGGTCACGAACGGGTCGCTGCAGGGAATCGCGTTCCTCGCCGACCGCTTCGCCGGCGCGCGCGTCCTCGTCGAGTCACCGACCTACGACCGGCCGCTGAAGCTCCTTGCCGCCGGAGGCGTCGACGTGACGCCGGTCGCGATGGACGACGAGGGGCTCGAGCTCGACGCGCTGGCTCAGGCCCTCGCCGCCGGTCCGAAGCCTGCGTTCCTCTACACGATCCCGACCTTCCAGAACCCGAGCGGCCGCACGCTGAGTGGCGAGCGCCGGCAGGGCCTGGTCGAGCTCGCGCGGGAGCACGACTTGCTCGTGCTCGAGGATGACCCCTACGGGCTGGTCCGGTTCGAAGGGGCCGCGCCGCCCACCCTGTTCGAGCTCGACGGCGGCGAGCGTGTCGTCTATTCGTCCTCGTTCTCGAAGACGATCGCCCCGGGGCTACGTGTCGGCTACTTCATCCTGCCGCAGGCACTCGGCCGCGAGCTCGAGGCGCTCGCCGTCTCGACGTACATCACGCCCGTGCTCATCGGCCAGGCCACGGTGTTCGAGTTCCTCCGCCGCGGCCGTTTCGATCCGAACCTCGAGCGCGTGCGCGCGCTGCTGCGCGTGCGGCGTGATGCGATGGTCGAGGCGCTCGAGCGCGAGCTGCCGTCGGCAACGTGGAGCCGGCCCGAGGGCGGCTACTTCATCTGGCTCGAGCTGCCCCGGGAGACCGCCGAGGCGCCTGGCGTCTCCTTCGTCAAGGGAACGGATTTCGGCGGCACCCCGAACACCGCGCGGCTGGCGTTCAGCTACGTGTCACCGGACGAGATCCACGAAGGCGTCCATCGCCTCGCGGCCATCGTCGATCAACCGGTGACCGTGACTACCTGAGCGGTCGCGGCACGAGTCGCGGCTGCCGCGGCGGCACGAGCGACCCGCGGCTGTGCAGGCGGAAGGTCGGACAGGGTGAGTCCGTGGGAAGCGCGCAAAGTCCGGCGCGCCTGAAGTAGCAGTCGTCGCACGTCTGTTGGGTCCGCTTGCTCAATTTTCGCCTGCCTCAACGGGGTCGAAAGGGCCGCAGTGACAAGGCGGGATACTACGAGGGTGGCCACGACCCGCAAGGGTTGCCGCAGCTGAAAACTGCGCATTTTCCTCGAGTTTCGAAACTGCCGAAAACTAAGTCCATTCAGGCCTTCGGCCGCAGCGTTGCCAGTGCCTGCAACGCCTGTTGAAAAGTCTTCACAGGGATGATCCGAAGGCCATGGGCGTACCGCTTCGCGACCTTCGCGTTGTCCCCATCGACTGGCACGAGGAACGCGTCAACATGGGCATCGCGCGCGCCGATCGTCTTCTGCTTGACGCCGCCGATGCGCGTGACGGTCCCGTTGAGCTGGATCTCGCCCGTCGCCGCGAGCTTCAGCCCGTGGTCGACGTCGCGGCCGCGTTGCTCGAGCACCTCGAGTGCGAACGCCAGTCCGGCGGAAGGCCCACCGACGTCCTGCAGGTTGAAGCCGATGTGGAACGGCAGGCGCACGTGGAGCACTTCGAATGGGATGAAGCCGATGATCGCTCGACCGGGGTTCTGGTTGTCGCCGATCGTCTTGATCCTGAACGTGAGCCGCTGTTTGCCCCGTTCCACGGCGAGGCTGACCACGTCGCCGATCCGGTGATGGGCCATGAGGAGGAACAGGTCGCGCTCGTTGTGGATCCGATGCCCGTCCGCGGCGACGACCACGTCGCCGTCCTTGAGCACACCGCGGGCGTGGGAGTCCCGCTCGATGTCGACGACGCGCACGCCGGCGTCATCCGCGTGGACGCTCAGGCCGAGCGCTCGCAGCGCAACGATCGAAGCCTTCTCCTGTGACAGCTTCATCGTCTGTTGCTCGAGCTTGAGCTGCTGCTGGTAGGAGATGCCGGGCTCGACGATCGAGCTCTGCTTGACCAGGTCCGCGCCGTTGGGCCGGAGGAACGAGAAAGAGGCCTGCAGCAGCGACGCCTTCTTCACCAGCACGTCGACGTAGTAGATGCCGCCGCCGTCGTTGTGCGGCTTGCCTCCCGGGACTCTCACCAGGCTCGTGAGCGGGTGTGCCGGGTCCGGAAGCTCGAGGAACTTGTCGCTCTTCTGCGTCACCCCGACCGCGATCGCCGCGGCGAGGACGACCGCGCCCGCGGCCGCCAGCCGCACCGGCGACAGCAGGCGGGTGAGCATCAGAGCAGCCCGCGCGTCAGGCCGCCGTCGACGACGACCGTCGTCCCGGTGACATAACGGGCGCGGTCGGAGGCGAGGAAGCAGGCGACGTCGCCGAACTCCTGCGGCGTGCCCCAGCGTCCGAGCGGAATCGCTTTCAGGTCGGCCTCGCTCGGGCCGTCGGGGTAGAGCTGCGCGAGCCGTGCCGTCTCGATCCGCCCGGGGGCGATGCAGTTGACGGTGACGCCCTGCGGCCCGAGCTCGCGGGCGAGGGACTTGGCCCAGCCGGTGACGCCGGGGCGCACGGTGTTCGACAGGGCCAGGTGCTCGCTCGGCTCTTTCACGGCGCTCGACGTGAAGATCAGGACGCGCCCGCCGGCGCTCTGCACGAGCTGAGGGAGGCACAGCTCCACCAGGCGAATCGCCGGCAGGAGCAGCAGCTCGACGGCTTCCTCCACGTCGTCGGCGGTCATGCTCGCCGCCGGGCCCGGTGGCGGCCCACCGCTGTTCCAGACGAGGATGTCGATGGCACCGAACGCCTCGACCGTTCGCTCGACGACAGCGGCGAGGTCGCGGGGAGTCGTGACGTCGCCGCGGACGGCGAGCGCGCCGATCCGGTCCGCCTCCCGCAAGAGCACCTCGCGGCGGCGCGCGAACATCGTCACGTTGGCGCCTTCGCCGGCCAGCGCCTCCGCCGTCGCGAGTCCGAGGCCGGAGGACGCTCCGCAGACGATCGCGGTGCGGCCTTTGAGACCGAGGTCCATGCCTACGTGGTGAGGACGCCGACGACCTCGCGCACGGCGTCGGCAGACTCGTTCAGCATCGTCTGCTCGTCGTCGGTGAGCTCGAGCTCGACGATCTCCTCGATGCCGCCGGCGCCGAGCTTGACGGGCACGCCCATGTACAGGCCGTCGATGCCGTACTCGCCCTCGAGGTAGGCCGTGCACGGCAGCACGCGCTTCTCGTCGAGCATGACGGCGTGCACCATCTGCGCCGTCGCGGCGCCGGGTGCGTACCAGGCCGAGGTTCCGAGCAGCTCGACGACTTCGCCGCCGCCCTTGGCGGTGCGCTCGACGAGCTCGTCGATGCGGTCGCGCCCGACGAGGCTCGTCAGGGGCACGCCGCCGATGGTCGCGGCGGAGACGACCGAGACCATCTGGTCGCCATGGCCGCCGAGTACGAGCGCCTGCACGTCCTTGCCCGACGCGCCGGTCTCCCAGGCGATGAAGGTCCGGAAGCGGGCGGTGTCGAGGATCCCGGCCTGGCCGAAGACGCGCTGCTTCGGGAAGCCCGCCACGTTCTTGGCGACGTGGCACATCGCGTCGAGCGGGTTGGAGACGACGATCAGGGTCGCCTCCAGCGATTGCGCGACCGCCTGCTCGGTGACGGAGCCGACGATCTTCTCGTTGGTCGTGACGAGATCGTCGCGGCTCATGCCCGGCTTGCGCGGGACGCCGGCCGTGATCACGACGACGTCCGAGCCGGCCGTCTCCTCGTAGCCGTTCGAGCCCGTCACGTTCGCCTCGTAGCCGAGCACAGGGCCGGCTTCGTTGATGTCGAGCGCGATGCCCTGAGGGAGGTTCTCGACGATGTCGACGATCACGACGTCGGCGTAGTCGCGGCGCGCGACCTCCTGCGCCACGGTCCGGCCGACCAGGCCGGCGCCCACGACGGTGACCTTCCTACGCAACGCGCGCCCCCAGCTTCTCGACGATCGCGTCGGCGACTTGGCTCGTGCCCACCGCGGTCGGATCGTCGCGGCGCGGCTTCATGTCGTAGGTCACGTTCTTGCCCTCACGGATCACCTCGGCGATCGCCTGCTCGAGGCCGTCGGCCGCGTCCTGCTCGTCGAGATGACGCAGCATCAACATCCCCGACAGCAGTTGCGCCATCGGGTTGACCTTGTTCTGGCCGGCGTACTTCGGGGCCGAACCATGGGTCGGCTCGAAGATCGCGATCCCCTCGCCGAAGTTTGCGCCGGGTGCGAGGCCGAGCCCGCCGATCATCCCCGCGCACAGATCCGAGAGGACGTCGCCGTAAAGGTTCGGCAGCACGAGCACGTCGTACTCCTCGGGCCGCTGCACCAGCTGCATGCACATGTTGTCGACGATGCGGTCGTCGAACTCGATGTCGTCGTTCTCCTCCGCGACCTCGCGCGCGACGCGCAGATAGAGGCCGTCCGAGAACTTCATGATGTTCGCCTTGTGTACGGCCGTCACCTTGCGGCGGTCGTTGCGCCTTGCGTAGTCGAAGGCGAACTGGACGATCCGGCGCGTTCCGGTGATCGAGATCGGCTTGATCGAGATCCCGGCGTCGTCGTGTGCGAGCTTGCCGCCTTTCGACTGGATCCACGCGATCAGCTCGCGCGCCTCCTCGGTCCCCTCTTCGTACTCGATGCCGGCGTAGAGGTCTTCGGTGTTCTCGCGCACGACGATCAGGTCGACGTCCTCGAAGCGCGTTCGCACGCCGGGGTAGGTCTTGCAGGGACGCACCTGGGCGTAGAGGTCGAGGGTCTTGCGGAGCGCGACGTTCACCGAGCGAAAGCCGCCGCCGACGGGCGTCGTGATCGGCCCTTTGAGTGCGACGCCGGTCTCGCGGATCGCGTCGAGCACCTCGTCGGGGAGGGGATTGCCGCCGTACCGCTCCATCACGTCGGCGCCTGCCTCGCGGACGTCCCAGTCGAACTCGACGCCGGTCGCCTCGAGGACGCGCCGGGTCGCCTCCGTCAGCTCGGGCCCGGTGCCGTCGCCGGGGATCAGAGTCACGCGATGACCCACGGCGGCGGATGGTACTTGTGGGCGCTAGCATCACGCGCCCATGACCCTCGTCGAAGCGGCAGCGCAGGCCGATGAGCTCGCGCAGTCCGGCTCGGAACGCGAGCTGGCGACGCTGCGCCAGCAGTGGGACGAGGAGGTGGAGTCGTCGGCGCGGAGCGCGGACTACCGCGAGCGGGCGGTCGCGTACCGCGCGATCGGGCAGTTCCGCTTTCGCCAGAAGCTCGAGCTGCTGCGGCGCGGGCTCGAGGACGACAGCCCGGCCGTGCGCGGCTCGGCGCTCGTCTCGGTGCAGCAGCTCTCGAAGGATAGCCCCGGGCTCGTCAACTCGATGCGCCCGCTGCTCCACACGATGGCGTCGACCGACGCGAACCAGGCCGTGCGGCGCCTCGCCATCGTCTGCCTGCGCAACGGCTCTCCGCAGCGCGAGACGATCGTGCTCCTCACCGGCCTCGCCGAGGACGACGACGAGGAGCCGGAGCTGCGCAAGGGGGCGCGCACCGTCGCAGCCGAGTTGCGTAAGCGCGCGGGCCCGAAGGGCTAGGCGCTGCTGCAGAAGCCGCAGACGCGCGCTGTGATCACGCGTCCACAGCTCGGGCAGAGCCGCGCGCTCCGTCGCCACTCGAGCATGCTCTTGTGGATGCCCGAGACCACCATCAGGTAGCCGACGCCGGAGGTGAGGACGGCGAGGATTGCGATGTTCGGATCGAAGTCCATGATTGTCAGCTCGTCTTCCGGCGCGCATGAGGGTGCGCCTGGAAATACAACTCCCGACGGCGCCGATCGGATACGTGGGTGTAGAGCTCGGTCGTGGCGAGGTCGGCGTGCCCCAGCATCTCCTGGACGGAGCGCAGGTCGGCGCCGCCCTCGAGCAGGTGGGTCGCGAACGAATGGCGCAAAAGGTGCGGATGCACGCGCTCCGGCTCGAGCCCGGCCTTGGTGGCAAGGCGTCGCAGGATCAGAAAGGCGCCCGCGCGGGTCAGCCCGCCGCCTTTGGCGTTGAGAAGGAGCTCCGGGCGGTGGCGTGAGTCGAGGAACGGCCGGCCCCGGGCCAGATAGCGACGCAGGGCCTGGACGGCCTGGCGCCCGATCGGCACGACGCGTTCCTTCGAGCCCTTGCCGAGACAGCGCACAAGGCGCGCCTCCAGGTCGACGCTCGACTTCTGCAGCCCGACCGCCTCGCTGACGCGCAGCCCGGCGCCGTAGAGGAGCTCGACGAGTGCGCGGTCGCGCAGTGCGCGCGGCGTCGTCCCGGCAGCCGCCTCGACGAGTCGTTCGGCCTCGGCGGGCGACAGCGTGCGCGGAAGCGTGCGGCGCCGGCGCGGGAGCTGGAGCTCGGCGGCGGGATTGTCGGCGCGCGCACCGAGCAGCGTCTGGTGGCGGAAGAAGGAGCGGATCGCGGCGACGCGCCGCCCGATCGTCGCCGGCGACAGGCCGGCGGCGCGCAACTCTGCCAGGTAGTGCTCGAGCTGCTCGGTCGTGATCCGGCCGACCGGACCGTCTAGCCAGGCCGCCAGCGCCGCCAGGTCGTGCCGGTACGCCTCGACCGTTTTGGGGGCGCGGCTGGTCGCGAGGAGTGCGAGGAAGCCCTCGACCTCAGGATCGAGGGTGCGCTCGGTCATAGACCCGTCGCAGCCTCCTCCCATCGACGTGGCTGTAGAGCTGCGTGGTCGAGAGCGAGCTGTGGCCGAGGAGCTCCTGGATCGTGCGCAGGTCGGCCCCGCCTTCGAGCAGGTGCGTCGCAAACGCATGCCTCAGCCGGTGGGGGTGAGCGAAGATGCGGCGCAGCGTCGACGTGTCGAGCCGCCTTCCGCGCGCAGACACGAACACGGCGTTCTGCGCCTCGCGAATGAGCTCCGGCCGCGCGTCGCGCAGGTAACGGGCCAGCAGGTGACCCGCCTCTTCGCCGAGCGGCACGATGCGCTCCTTGCCGCCTTTGCCCCGAACGTGGAGCTGCTCGCGGTCGAAGTCGACGTCCACGAGGTCGAGCCCGACGGCCTCCGAGCTCCGCAGGCCGGCCGAGTACACGAGCTCGACGAGCGCGCGGTTCCGCAGGGCGAGCGGCCCGTCGCCGTCGAGCGCATCCAGTGCGGCCTCGACTTCCGCCGTCTTCGGCGTGTCGGGCAGACGGCGCGGCCTGCGTGGTGCGAGTGAGCCGTCCGGAACCCGGGCGGGGCCGAGCGTGAAGCGGAGAAAGCTCCGCACCGCCGCGATCTTGCGCGCGATCGTCGCGGGCGCGAGCTTCCGTGGCCGCGCGCGACCGAGGTCGGTGACGTACTCCATCAGGACGCGCACGTCGACCGCCTCGACGGTCGTCTGCCGCTGCTCGAGCCAGCGGCCGAACTCCTCGACGTCGCCGCGATAGGCGCGCCGGGTGGCCTCGCCGAGCCTCGGCGAGGCGAGGAAGCGCTCGATTGCCCGCCGTGCTTGCACGCGGACCCATTCGCGGCCCGGTTAGCATCGCCTGCTCATGCAACAGCGAGTCGAGCGCTACGCCGATCTGATCGTCAACTTCGGCGCCAACGTCCAGAGCGGCCAGATCCTCGACATCGCGACCGGCCTGGGCAAGGAGGAGCTGACTCGTGCCCTGACGGCCAGCGCCTACAGGCGCGGTGCGAAGTTCGTCGACGTCTACTACTGGGATCCGTATCTGAAGCGCGCGCGGGTGCAATACGCCGCCGACGACGTCCTCGACTTCGTGCCGTCCTGGTACGGCGAGCGCACGCTGCAGCTCGGTGAGGAGCACGGCGCGTCGATCTCGCTGAGCGGGCCGATCGAGCCGCACCTGTTCGACGATCTCGATCCGGAGCGGCTCGGACGTGACGTGTTCCCGCGGGTCAAGGAATGGTCGAAGGTGATCAACGATCGCACCGTGAACTGGTGCGTGGCTGCCGGCCCGTCGTTGAAGTGGGCGCAGCTCGTGCACCCGGACCTCGACGAAGAGTCCGCGCTGGAGAGGCTCTGGGATCAGGTCGAGCACGTCTGCCGTCTCGACGAAGACGAGCCCGAAGCGGCCTGGCGTGACCGGAGCAAAGCCCTGAAGGGCGTCGCCGGGCGGCTCTCCGAGCGCGCGTTCGACGCCATCCAGCTCCAGGGAGGAGGCACCGACCTGACGGTCGGACTGCTGCCGACGTCACGCTGGATCGGCGGGGGCGAGGAAACCGTCGACGGGGTCCCGCACATGGCGAACCTGCCAACAGAGGAGGTCTTCACGTCGCCGGA
>VAXY01000078.1 GCA_005885085.1 Actinomycetota bacterium
TCCGCGACCGCACGCAGATGCGGATCTTCGACGAAGGGATCGAGCCGCCGATGGATCTCAAGGGCGCGTTCCTGTTGCACACTGCGCCCGGCGTGCGCAAGCTCGCCGCGGGCAAGTACGAGAAGGTCTGCATCGGGACGACGACCTCCGCACGGATGGTGCGCTTCACCGAAGGCCTCGGCGCTCAGTACGGCGTGCGGGCGATTTGCGGCAAGGGCGGCCTGCCCGACGAGGCGATCGAACCGATGCAGCGGCTCGGGATGGTCTATTTCGCGATCGTCGGCGGCGCGGCCGCGCTCGAGACGACGCAGATCGAGGAGATCGAGGAGGTCGCCTGGGAGGAGCTGATGCCGGAATGCCTCTGGAAGTTCCGCGTCAAGGACTTCGGCCCGCTCACCGTCGGCATCGACGCGCACGGGAACTCGCTTTTCCACGACGTGCAGGAACGCGCCAAGAAGAAGCTGGAGGAGCTCAATGCTCGTCTTTGAGCCGCACCACGGGCTGACGCACGTGATCGACAAGGGCCTCGGCCCGCGCGCGTGGGAGGACCTGCTCGAGGTTGCGGGGGATCACATCTCGATCATCAAGCTCGGCTGGGGCACTGCCGCCGTCACCGGAAACCTGCAGCGCAAGCTCGAGGTGCTGCGCGAGAAGCCCGTCGTGATCGGCGGGACGTACTTCGAGGTCGTCTACGCGAAAGGCAGGCTCGACGACTACAAGGGCTGGCTCCACGGCCTCGGGCTGCAGCACGTCGAGATCTCCGACGGTACCGTCGAGATTCCGCGGGAGCACAAGCTCGAGCTGATCGCAGACTTCGCGCGCGACTTCACCGTTTTGTCCGAGGTTGGATCGAAGGACTCGTCGGTCGAGTACACCGCCGAGGAGTGGGTGCAGTGGCTCCAAGAGGAGCTCGACGCAGGCGCGTGGAAGGTGATCACCGAGGCGCGTGAAGGGGGCACCGCCGGGATCTTCGACTCGTCCGGTGGAATGCGCACCGAGCTGATCGGCGAGATCGCCATGACGGTCGGACCGGCGAACGTCGTCTTCGAGGCACCGACCAAGGCGGCCCAGGCGTGGTTCATCAAGCAGTTCGGTCCGTCCGTGAACCTCGGGAACATCCCGCCCGAAGAAGTGATCCCGCTCGAGACGCTGCGGCTCGGACTGCGCGGCGACACGCTGAAGGAGGTGTTGCTTGGCGACCGCGCGGGCACTCCAGCTTCCTGACGTCGAGGCGATGAGCGCCGAGGACGTGCTGGTCTGGGCGCACGAGCAGTTCGGCGACCGCATGTGCCTCACGTGTTCCTGGCAGCGCCAGTCGTCGGTGTTGATCCACATGCTGAACGAGCTCGGACTCGACGTGCCGATCGTCGAGCTCGACACGCTCGTTCTTTTCCCGGAGACCTATGAGACGCGCGACCGCCTCGTCGAGCGCTACGGGCTGAAGCTGCAGTCTTTCCGTCCGGCCGATCCACCCGACCGGCTCTGGGAGACGGAACCGGACCGCTGTTGCCACATCCGCAAGGTCGAGCCGCTCGAGCGCGCGCTCGCGCCGTACGACGCGTGGATCACCGGCATCCGGCGTGAGCAGGCATTGACGCGTGCGAACGCGCAGAAGATCGAGTGGTCCGAGCGCTACGGCGTGTGGAAGGTGCAGCCCATCGTCGATTGGGACGCGAAGCGCGTGCAGGCGTACATCCACGTGAACGAGATCCCGTACAACCAGCTGCACGACCAGGGCTATCCCTCGATCGGCTGCGTTCCCTGCACGCGTGCCGTTGTGGGCGGCGAGGACGAACGTGCAGGGCGCTGGGCCGGCTCGAACAAGCTCGAGTGCGGCATCCACATCAACGCACCTCTGATCAAGGAGTCGAATGACTAAGGGATTCACGCTCTGGTTTACGGGCCTCTCCGGTGCCGGCAAAACGACGATCGCCGAGCTCGTTCGGCCCGAGCTCGAGCGGCGCGGCCGGCTCGTGGAGTGGCTCGACGGCGACGAGGTGCGGGAGCACCTGTCCAAGGGCCTCGGTTTCTCGAAGGAGGATCGCGACACGAACATCGACCGCATCGGCTGGGTCGCCTCGCGCCTGACACGCCACGGCGCGGCCGTGATCGTCTCTGCGATCTCGCCCTACCGCGAGGCGCGGCTGCAGGCGCGCGAGATGGTGGAGGCCAACGGCACGTTTGTCGAGGTCTTCGTCGACGCCTCCGTCGAAGAATGCGCGCGCCGGGACGTCAAGGGCCTGTACGACAAGGCGTTGCGCGGCGAGATCAAGGAGTTCACGGGCGTCTCCGACCCGTACGAGGCCCCGGAGGATCCGGAGATCCGCATCGAGTCCGAGCACGAGGAGCCGCACGAGAGTGCCGAGCGCATCCTCGAGCTGCTGGAGCAGCGTGGGTTGATCCCCGCGGCGGTGCCCGCATGAGCGTCGCCACCGAAGCGACGTTGATCGCGGCGCACGGCGGCGAGCTCGTCGACCGCACGAGCGAGCGGCCGGCCGACCTCGAGTCGCTCCAGACCCTCACGCTGACCTCGCGGGAGCTCTCCGACCTGGACATGCTGGCCTGCGGTGCGCTTTCCCCGCTCGCGGGCTTCATGGGCCGCGAGGACTACGAGGCGGTCCTCGAGACCATGCGTCTCGCGGGCGGACTCCCGTGGGCGTTGCCCGTGTGCCTTTCGGTCGCGGAGGCGCCCCGGGACGACCGCGTCGCTCTCGTCGACGCAGCCGGCAAGGCGTATGCCGTGCTCGAGGTCGAAGAGGTCTTCGAGTACGACAAGGAGCGCGAGGCGCAGCAGTCGTTCCGGACGACGGACGCCTCGCACCCCGGTGTCGCGCGCCTGTACGAGCAGCAGCCCCTCTACCTCTCCGGCACCGTCACCGTCTTCGAGCGCGCCGCAGCGCCGTTCCCCGAGCTCGCGCTCGACCCGGCCGAGACGCGCGCGGCGTTTGCCGAGCGCGGCTGGAAACGTGTCGTGGGCTTCCAGACGCGCAACCCGATCCACCGCGCGCACGAATATTTGACGAAGGTCGCGCTCGAAACGGTCGACGGGCTGCTGATTCACCCGCTCGTCGGCGACACGAAGTCCGACGACGTACCCGCGGAGACGAGAGTCGAGTGCTACCGCGTGCTGCTCCGCGGCTACTACCCGCCGGAACGCGTCGTGCTGAGCGCGTTCCCCGCGGCGATGCGCTACGCGGGGCCACGCGAGGCGATCTGGCACGCGATCTGCCGCAAGAACTACGGCTGCTCGCACTTCATCGTCGGCCGCGACCACGCCGGCGTCGGCGACTACTACGGCACCTACGATGCCCAGCTGATCTTCGACGAGTTCGAGCCGCACGAGCTCGACATCGAGCCGATGTTCTTCGAGCATTCGTTCTGGTGCAGGGCGTGCGGCTCGATGGCCTCTGCGAAGACCTGCCCGCACGGCGTGGACGAGCACGTGTTTCTCTCGGGCACCAAGGTGCGAGAGCTGCTCGGCGCCGGCGAGCTGCCGCCGCAGGAGTTCTCGCGTCCCGAGGTCGCCGAAGTGCTGATCGAGGCATACCGAGCTTGACCTGGCAGTTCACGCTCACGGGCCTGCTGATCGGCGTCCTCGTGGGCCTGACGGGGATGGGTGGCGGCTCGCTGATGACGCCGATCCTGGTGATCGTGTTCGGCTTCAAGCCGACGTACGCGGTCGGCACCGACATTCTCCACGGCGCAATCTTCAAGACGTTCGGCGCCGTGCGCCACCGCCGGCTCGGAACCGTGCACGGGCACCTGACGCTCTGGATGTTCGCCGGCTCGGGCCCGATGTCGCTGCTCGGCGTCGCGGTCGCGAGCCGGTTGCAGCATGCGTATGGCGACGGCGTCCAGTCCGCGGAGGGCTACGCGATCGGGGCCGCGCTGCTGCTCGGCGCGTCCGGCCTCGCTGCCAAGACCTTCATCAAGCGCGGGGTGCAGCCGAGCGATGCTCCGTTCATCCTGCAGCGCAAGGACAAGGTGCGTGCGGTCCTGCTCGGCGCGGTGTTCGGCTTCATCGTCGGGCTCACGTCCGTCGGCAGCGGCACGTTCTTCGGCCTGGTGATGGTGATGATCTAGCCGTTGACGATCGCGAAGATCGTCGGCACGGATATCTTCCACGCGGCGGCGCTGTTGTGGGTCGCCGGGTTCGGACACCTCGTTCAGGGCAATGTGGATCTCCACGCGATGGCGTGGCTCTTGCTCGGGTCGGTGCCCGGGATCTGGGTGGCGAGCCGCTTCACGCTCCGGCTGCCGCAGGACGCCCTCCGGCTCGGTCTCGCCGGTGTGCTCGCGCTGAGCGGGATCAAGCTGCTCAACGTGCCGCAGTCGAGCTACGTCATCGCCGTCGGGGTCGGGCTCGGCCTGACGGCGTTCCTGGTTTGGCTCGGCGTACAATCGCGCGGCCGTGAGCCGCAACGCACCGACAGTCCTCGCGCTGATCCTGCTGGCGGCGACGGCGACGGCCTTCGCGGTGACGCAGCGTTTGAAGCTCGAGCCGAGCCCGATCTCGCAGACACGCGTCGCTAAGGTCTTCTCGCCCGTCTGCGAGTGCGATTCACAGGCGGCCGACATCCAGTTCTCGCTGCGTCACGCCGATCACCTGCGGATTGCGATCCGCCTCGATGCGCACGAGGTGACCATCGCCGACGGCGAGTTCGCCAAAGGTCTCGTCCACGCGCACTGGAACGGGCGCGACGCCGCCGGCGCGGTCGTCCCGGACGGCATCTACTACCCCGTCGTCCACATGCGACGAGCGCAGCGCACGATCGACCTGCCGAATCCGATCCGACTGGACACCCGGCCACCGTCGATCACCGTTACCCGTCTCCGCAGCAACGGGCCGAAGCTGACCGTGCTGTACACGGTCTCGGAGCCGGCGCACGCAATCCTCGTCGTCGACGGGCGGCGTGCCGTCTACACCTACTCGACGCGGCGACACGGCCGCCTCACCTGGTACGGCCGCGTCAACGGCCGTGCCGTCCCTGCCCGGCACCATCGCCTCGCCATCCTGGCGGAGGATCTCGCCGGGAACCGCTCCGCGGCCGCACCGCTGCGGTGACGACCACACCGGGCGGGCCGCCGCTCCTGATCCTCGGCGTGCGACGCTCCGGCACGACGCTGCTGCGCGTGATGCTCGACCGCCACTCGCAGCTGGCGATGCCGGACGAGTCGTACTTCGTGCCGCAGCTCGCCGACCGCCACCTCCGCCGCTTGAACCCGGATGAGTTTGTCGACGACGTGCGGCGCCTGAACACGCTCACCGAGTGGGAGGTGCCGCTGGAGAAGGTGCGCGACCGCCTCTCGCCCGCCATGCCGACCGGCGCTGCGATCGGCGTCGTGTACGCGGTCTACGCGGAGGAGCGGGGCAAACCGCGCTGGGGCGACAAGACGCCGATGTACATGCAGAACCTGCGCCTGTTGGAGCGGTTGTTTCCCGACGCGCTCTTCGTCCACCTGATCCGTGACGGCCGCGATGCCGCGATGTCGTTCCTGGCGATGCCGCCGGGCATCGTCACAGAGACATGGATGCATCCTCGTACGCCCGCCGATTTCGCCTGCCAATGGCGGACCGAGGTGGTGGCCGCGCGCCGGCTCGGCCGCCGCGTCGGACCCAGATACCTGGAGATCCGCTACGAGGACCTCGTCGCAGACGTCGAGGGCGCGCTGCGGAGGATCTGCGAGTTCGCGCGGCTCGGGTACGAGCCGGCGATGGCGGACTACGCCGGCAAGGTCGACGTCTCGGCGAAACCGCATCAGCAGAGCCTCGAGCAGCCGCCGACGACCGGGCTGCGGGACTGGCGCACGGAGATGTCTGCCGTGGACGTCGCGGCATTCGGGCACATCGCCGGCGATCTCCTGCACGAGCTCGGCTACGAGACGTTGCACGACACCGACGCGAAGGGCCGCATCAAGCGGGTGTCGTACGCTGGGCGTGCACTCGCGTGGCGTGGGGCGAGCTTCGCGTTACGGCGATCGTTTCTTTGGCGCCGTCGTCACCCGCCGCTTCGCTAGCTTCCGCCGCTTCAGCTCCAGGATCTGCGGGCTCCTGCGCCCGTGCCAGGCCTGGACGATCCCGTTGAGCGTGAAGAAGTAGTGGCGCTCGGTCACGATCCCCGGTGAGTACTTGCCGATCTTGAGGTGCCAGACGGGCTTGCCGTCCGCCACGCGAAGCCCGTACGTCTGGCGCTCGAGGTTCGAGACGAAGACGTACTTGCCGGCGACGAACGCCGGCCCGAGGAAGCGACCGCCGAGCCGCCGGCTCCAGATCACCCGGCCCGTGCTCGCCTGCAGCGCCCGCACGCGCCCGTCGAAGCCGCCGATGAAGACGCGGCCATGCGCGACGGCGGGCGTCGAGTAGCCCCACGAGTTGACGCTCGACCGCCAGATCACATGTCCGTCGCTCGCCGACAGCGCGTAGATCCCCCCCGAGCGCGAGATCGTGAAGAGCCGTTTGCCGTCCGTCGAGACGCTCGCATAGAAGCTTTCGTACCGCAGAACGTCACGGCGAAGGTAGTGATCCCAGATCTTGTGGCCGTCGCTCCGACGCAGGCACCAGATCGAGCCTGCGTACGTCGAGATGTAGATGTGGTTGCCGAGGATGGAGGGGCTGGAGTTGATGCGGCCGCCCGTGTTGTACGCCCACTTGATGTGGCCGGTGCGTACGTACACGGCGAAGAGGCGGCCGTCGGTCGCACCGAAGTACACGAGCCGCCCCACGGCGACCGGTGACGATTCGACCTTGGCCGCGACCTTCAGCCGCCAGAGGCGGCGCCCGTTGAAGCGGTCGTACGCCGTGACGGTGCCGTCGTGGGACGACACGATCAGCCGAGGGCCGGCGATCGCGGGCGTCGACGGCTTGCGTCCGCCGCGGTGCATCCAGATCACGTGGCCGTTGTGCGAGTTCAGCGCCACGGTCTTGCCGCCGAAGGTGTTCACGTAGAGGATCCCGCCGCAGTAGCTCGGCGGATACTCGATGTAGGAGCCGAGGCCCGTCACCCAGAAGTGTCTCAGCGGCAGGCCGATGTCGATCGACGGGCGCGACAGCGTCCGCTGCGGATTGCCGCCGAAGTTGAGCCAGCAGCGCTTGTCGTCGACGAGGTGGTGACCCTTGTGCTTGGGCGCCTTGATCGGCCCGGTGTTGACCGTCTCGACCGAAACGCTCTTCAGTTCGGTGTCGAGCTTTCCCTGGGGGCGTTCCCGCGACTTGAGGTAGACGGCGACGCCGGCACCGGCGACGAGGAGCCCAAGGACTGCGAGGCTGAGGAGGATCCGTCGGCGCACCCGGCGAGGGCAAGTGTGCCAGCAGCGTCTGCTGCCGTGACGAGGACAGCCCACGCGGCGACTCCGATCACCCCCCAGACGATCGGATCCTCGAAGAAACCCGCATAGAACAGCGAATGGACGAAGAGGGCAAGGAAGACGGACGAGGCGCCGAGGCCCAGGGCCCGGCGCTGCCGCGAGAGGAGGAAGAGGAGGCGGGTCGCGGCGGCCATGAGGGCGACGTAGACGAGCAGGCCGACCAATCCGAGCTCGGCCGCGACGGTGAGGGGTGTCGTATGGGAGCGGTCGCGCCGCGCCGACAGCCGCGTCCTGGCCTCCTCCTTGCTCGCAGCCGGCTGTCCGCCGATGCCGACGCCGGCGAGCGGATGGTGCTCGAACACGATCCACGTGACGCGCGCGAGGCGAGTCCGTCCGCTCGTGGCCTTGCGCGCGGAGTCACTGACCGCGGTCGCCGCGACGAAGGCTGCGCCGGCGATCACGCACGCCGCGGTGCCGACGACGAGCACGCGCCGGAGCTTCGGACCGCCGAGCACGAACGACACGGCGACGCCGACGGCGAACAGCGCGGCGAAGCTCGATTGCGAGTAGGCGAACAGCAGCCCGGCCCAGAGGAACGCGATCAGTCCGGCGCCGAGCCAGAACCGAATCCGCCCGAGCCAGATCGCGACCAGGAGCACGCCGATCGCGATCACGACGTGCCGCCCGAAGACGCTCGGATCCTTGAACAGCGACGTGACCCGGAAGTAGGTCGTGTACGCGTTCGCGCGCTCGACGTCACTCGCGAGCAGATGCCCGTGCGTCAGCCGCTGCAAGAGCGAGACGGCCGAGAAGAGCGCGGCCAGCCCGACGAGCGTCGCGGCGAGCGCGCGCGGGTGCCACCTGCGGAACGGCGACTTGACGACCGCCACGACGAGCGCCGAGAACGGGAAGAGGAAGAAGAGCAGCTCGATGCTGCCCTGGCGCATGTCTTTCGTCCACAGGAACGAGATGCCGGCCCACAACACGAAGGCGGCAGCCGGAACTGCGAGCAGCCGCGGCAACGCCCGCCCGACGTGCCCGCGCAGTGCGCGGACGACGAGCGCGACGAGCGTCGCCGCGAGCACGACGTACAGCGGGTCGAGTAGGTATGCCTTCTGCGTTCCGACCGAGGTGGAGATGCGGAACGGAGCTGCCGCGAGCAGGACGATCGGCACGGCCGCCGGGTACCGCACGAGCGCCCAGGCGAGCGCACCGATCACGAGGAGCCCGACGAGGAGCGCTGCGAGGTGCGTCGCGGGCGTGACGAAGAGCTTCAGGTCGCGGCCCGGGATCAGCGCGATGGCGAGCATCGCCTCCCCCGTGACGGCGATCGCGAGCCCGGCGAGCAGCCCGGCGCGCGTACGCGAAAGGAGCAAGATCGCAGCGCCGACAGCGCCGACGACCGCCGCAAGTTGAGC
>VAXY01000281.1 GCA_005885085.1 Actinomycetota bacterium
GGGGCGCGAAACGCGAGCAGCGAGCCATAGATCAGCCCGATCGCCGCCAGCGCCAGGATCGGTACGCGGAAGTCGTGCACGGGTTGCGGGAACTTCGCCACGGCGATCCGCAGGAAGCCGTACGCCGCGGCCTTCGAGACGACGCCCGACAGCACCGCGGCGACCTCCGGGGACGATTCGCGATACGCGTCGGGCAGCCAGCCGTGCAGCGGGAACAGCGGTGCCTTGATCGCAAACGCGGCGACGAAGCCGAGGAAGATCCACTGGCTCGAGCTGGGCCCGATCTGGACGAGGTCGAAGGTGTGCTGCGACAGGCCGTAGACGATCACCGAGGCGAGCATCAGCAGCGAGCCCGCCATCGTGTAGAGGACGAACTTCAGCGTCGCCCCCATGCGCCCGGGCCCGCCCCAGACGCCGACGAGCACGTAGAGCGGGATCAGCATCGCCTCGAAGAACGCGTAGAAGAGGAGCAGGTCCTGTGCCGAGAAGACCCCGACGATTGCGCCGGTGAGGAAGAGCATCAGGCCCATGTAGGCGCGTGTTCGTTCACGGCCGACCCAGAACCCGTATGCGATCGCCGCGGCCATCACCACGACGGTCAGGCCGATCAGCCAGACGGAGAAGCCGTAGACGCCGACGTGGTACGAGACGTTGAGATCGCTGAACCAGCTGCGATGGTCGGAGAACTGCAGCCCGCCGCGGGCGAAGTCGTAGCGCACGAGCAACTGGATCCAGACTCCGATCTCGGCGAGCGCGGCCAGCACCGACAGCGCCCCGGCCGACAAGGGGTTCAGTGGCAGCAGCCACACGATCAGCGCGGCCGCGAGCGGCAGGACGATCAAGAGCGTTGTCACTTGACCGCCACGAAGACGACGGCGAGAACGGCGACACTCGAGGCGATCGCCAGAGCGTAGGTGCGCAGGAGCCCCGTCTGCGCCCGCGCGACGAGGCCGCCGAGGTCGCGCGTGTCGTCGCCGAGGTCGCGCCCGCTGTCGGCGATCAGCGGCTGCTCGACGCTACGCCGCAGCAGGCCGGTTAGGAAGACCGCGGGCGTGTAGAAGAGGGCGTCGTACAGCTCGTCGAAGAGAACTTGCGCTCGAGTGTGCGCTGTGCGGACGCGAAGCGGGGAACGGCGACGCGACGTGCGCCATACACGAGCCAGGCGACCGTGATCCCGGCCAGGCCGAGCACGAATGCGAGCGCGCTCGAGATCGCCTCCTGCCAGTTCGTCGGGCTGACGACCGGCTCGGCGACCGTCTGCAGCCACGTCTCGACGGGATGCCAGATCGGCGCGAACTGCAGCCAGCCTCCGATGACGGAGAGAACGGCGAGCACGCCGACGGTCGAGGCCATCGAGACGCCGACGACGTCCCGGCGAAGGGCATGGAAGTGCTCGCGCACGAACGCGCTCGGCTCGCCCCAGAAGACCAGGAAGAACATGCGGAACGTGTAGAGGCCGGTGAGGAAGGTGCCGGCCAGGCCGACGACCCAGAGGACGTAGCCGTACGCGCCGTGGTCCATCGCCGCCGCGAGAATCGAGTCCTTCGAGAAGAACCCTGCGAAGGGCGGGATGCCGACGAGCGCGAGCGCGCCGATCAGGAAGGCCCAGTACGTGCGCGGCATCAGCATGCGCAGCCCGCCCATCTTGCGCATGTCCTGTTCCGCCGCAAGCGCGTGGATCACGATTCCGGCGGCCATGAACAGCAGCGCCTTGAAGAACGCCCCGAGACCCGCGCCGAGGAACATGTAGCCGATCTGCGACATCGTCGAGTACGCGATCACGCGTTTGATGTCGACCTGGACGAGCGCGATCAAGCCTGCGAGCAGGAGCGTCGCCGCGCCGAGGCCGGCGGCGAGGTCGGCGATCTTCGGCGCCTGCTCGAAGATCGCGTGCGTGCGCACGAGCAGGTAGACGCCGGCGGTCACCATCGTCGCGGCGTGGATGAGGGCGCTGACCGGCGTGGGCCCCTCCATCGCGTCTGGCAGCCACGTCTGCAGAGGCAGCTGCGCTGATTTGGCGACGGCGCCGCCAAGGAGGCCCAACGCGACCAGGTTGGCGACGGTCGAGCTGTACTGGCCGCCGAGGATCCCGAACTCGAGCGAGTTGCCCTTCTTGATCAGCAGGAAGAACGCGAGTGCCATCGTCGCGTCGCCGATCGCGTTCATCACGAACGCCTTCTTCGCCGCGGCGATCGCACTGGGGCGGTCGTGCCAGAAGCCGATCAGCAGGTACGAGGAGAGGCCGACCATCCCCCAGCCGGCGAGCAGGAGCAGCAGGTTGCCGCCCTGTACGAGCAGCAACATCGAGAAGACGAACAGCGACATGTAGGCGAAGTAGCGGCGCTCTTCAATATCGCCGTCCATGTAGCCGATCGAGTAGGCGACGATCAGCGCCCCGACCCCGGCCACGACGAGCATCATGAACACCGACAACGGGTCGATCAGCACCTCGAGCCCCGAGCGGTACGAGCCCGCGGTCAGCCACAGCCACGCCGTCGAGACGACCTGGCGCTGACTCCCGTCGCGACCGAGCAGGCCGATGAACGTGGCCAGTGCGCCGCCGAACGCGACGAAGCACGACAGCGTCGCGAGGTAGCCGGCGGCGCGGCGCGTCAGGCGTTGACCCCCGAGCGTGATCAACCCCGCGGCCGCGAGCGGCGAGAGCAGGCAGATCCAGGCGCCGTAGATCAACCGCGCAAGGTGTTGAGGCGGTCGACGTCGAGCGTCACCCGCTTGCGGTTGAGCGCCACGATCAGGCCGAGCCCGACGACGACCTCGGAGGCCGCTACGGCCATCACCGCGAGCGCGAAGATCTGGCCGCTGCCGTCACCGAAGTTGCGGGCGAAGCCGATCAGGGCGAGGTTCGCGCCGTTGAGCATGATCTCCAGCGAGAGCAGCACGATCAGCGGGTTCCTGCGCAGGAGGACGCCGAGCGAGCCCGTGCCGAAGAGGAAGGCGGCGACACTCAGATACCACGCGACACCGGGGCCGCTCACAGCGGCGGCACCTCGCCCGCCGCCCGGCGCGAGTGCCCGCCGAGGATGACGCCGCCGATCGCCGCGACGAGCAGGACGATCGACGTGATCTCGAAGGCGAGCAGGTGGTCGGTCAGGAAGAGGCGGCCGATCTCGGCGGGGCTCCCGAACGCCGCGCCGACGCGCTCGGAGTGCGCAAGGTGGCCGCTTGCCTTCAGGCCGATCACGACGATGATCTCGACGAGCAGCGCGCCGGCGGCGAGCACGGCGCCGACCGCCTGCCAGCTCGGTCCGCCCATCCACGGTGACTCGCTGTGCGGTCCGATGTACGCGATCACGAACAGGAACATCACCATCACCGCGCCCGCGTAGACGAGCACCTGCGCGGCGGCGACGAACTCCGCCGACAGCAGCAGGTAGAGGACGGCGAGTGCGCCGAGGTTCCCGATCAGAGCCAGCGCCGAGTAGAAGGGGTTCGAGAACGAGACGACGGCGATGCCGGAGCCGAGGCACGCGAACGCGGCCACGACCCACACAGCCCAGACGAGCACGTTGCCGACCGAGGCGACGATCACGAATGCGCCTTGTAGTAGGGGATCGGGGTGTCATACAGGGCGGGATCCGCGACGGGAACGCGCTTGAGGGGCTCGGCGAGCAGCATGTCCTTCGTGTAGATCAGGTCGTCGCGCGAGTACTCAGAGATCTCGTACTCGTTGCCGAGGGTGATCGCGTCGAATGGACACGCGAGCTCGCAGTAGCCGCAGAAAATGCAGCGGCTCATGTTGATCTCGTAGATGCGCGCATAGCGCTCGCCGGCCGAGACGCGGTTGTCGGGCGTGTTCTCCGCCGCGA
>VAXY01000079.1:0-8794 GCA_005885085.1 Actinomycetota bacterium
AGCAGGAAAGACGGGCCCGTGTGCGGCACGTACCAGGAGCGGATCGTGAAGAAGTTGTACGGACAGAGCTGCGTCGGTGTGCAGCGCGTGACGGGCGCGACCTGCAGGTGCATGCGCGTTTGCCAGCTCAGGTTCTGTGCGTCCCAGTAGCCGGCGTACCCGCGGGTCACGCCGTTGCGATCGAGTAGGTCGACCAGCGGCTGCTTGTACGCCGCGAGTGGAGGAAGCCCGCCGACCCGGCCTTCGGCGATGCTCGCAACGTTCACCGCGCCGACGAGTGCGACCGCGAGTGCAACCACGACCTGGGCTCTGCGTGAGCCCGCGGCGAGCAGCGCCACTCCGGCGCCTGCCGCCAGCGCGAGCGTGAGCAGGTAGTAGGCGCTCGGCGGCCCCAGCGCGGCGGCGTTCGGCGTCACGACGAAGACGACGCACAGCAGAAGGCTGGCCGCGCCCCAGTAGCAGGCGAATGCGCGTCGCTCCGGCGAGGCGCGGTCGTGCGCGAGCTTAAGCGCAGCGACGACCGGAGCGGCGACCGCGGCGAGCGCGACCGCAGCGACGGCCGCGCGCACCGGCTCGACGGGGTAGCCCGGTTCGTACGAGTAGTTCGCGCCGGCGAGCAGCGCGACCATCCGCGCCAGGTGCACCACATGGGACGGGAAGTCGCGGAGCGGCGACAGGCCGGTGTCGAGGTCGACGACGCGATAGCCCAGGGCGTGCATGATCAGGTTCGTCGCGATCGCCGACGCGATGCTGACGGCGACCGTGACGGCCGCGCGCAGCGCAACCGCGGGCGACCGGCCCAGCCACGCGAGCAACGCCGCCGCCGCGGTGAACGGAGCGATCCCGGCAAACCAGAGCAGCGGGTCGGACGCGGCGTTCGCGCCCGCCAGCACGCCGACACCGGCCGCGAGCAGAATCGACCGCCTGCGCGTCAGCAGGACGAGATATGCAGCGAGCACGGCAGCGGTGAACGGATTCGTGACGTGGTAGACGATGCTCAGGAGCGGGCGCAGCGCGAACGGGCCGACGAGCAGCGCTGCCGCACCTGCGGTCACACCGGCCCACCGTCCCGCGACCTGCGCCGTCGCCCATCCGAGCAGCAGCGCCGCGACCACCGCGAACGCGTAGCCGATCGCCTCCCAGAGGTCGGCATGCCAGGGGAACCCACGCGTGGCGAGCAGGAACCAGTACGTCGTCCACGTCCCGAAGTGGGGGATGGAGACCGGGCCGGCCCCGCGGAGCCGCTCCGCGAGCGCCAGCGGTCCCGAGATGTCGGTGTTCCAGTAGACGGCGCGGACGGCGCCGGGGCCGACGGCGGCCACCGTCGCGATGTATGCGACTCCCACGAGGGCAGGCAGCCAACGCAGCCTCGAGGTCATCGCGGCTGGGCTCGCCCGAGCAACATGCATGCACCGAACAGGACGAATGCCGGCTCTACGGGCAGGACGAAGCGCGGATCGGCGAACAGGCCGAGGGCGTTGAACACGATCACGAAGAGCGCTGCCAGCGCGAGCGCGAACAGAGTGCGGCTTCCACGCGGCCTGCGCACGGCGAACGCGACGACGCCGAGGGCGATCCAGACGATCGAGCGTGGAAACCAGCGCGAGAGCTGGTCGAGCCGCAGCGACAGCTGCGCGTTGCCCGCGCGGTCGGGAAGGTTGCCGGAGAGCGAGCCGGCGCGGCGCACGATCGCGTCGAAATGCCGGTGCTCCTGCGGCGTCCGGAAGGCGAAGTGGTACTGGGTCGGGGACGACCAGACCTGGCGGATGGCGTTGTCCGGTCGCGAGATCCACACGACCTGGCCGCCGGGGATCGGTTCGCCCTCCGTCGGCGCAGGTAGACGCTTGCCCTTGTGTTCGATCGTGGGTTGCGCCGCCTTGCCGCCTTTCGTCGGCAGGTCGCGGAAGTACGACTTGCTCAGCTGCTGCCAGATCGTCTCGGCCACCCCGGACGCGTACTTGCCGGGATGCGCCTTCACGGCCTCGATTCCCGCCTTGCGCTCGATCGCGTAGTTCGTATGCCAGCCGAACACCTGGTCGGACAGCCGGTACAGATCTTCGTGGATCCGGAAGCTGCCGCGCCTGAAGACCTGCTGCAGCGTGACGCCGTACGCCTTGTAGGGCTGCCGCGTCAGCAGATGAGCCTGCACGGCCGCCGCGAGCCTGCGTGATGCCGGGCCGTTCTCCGGCGACACGATCTTGTCGGTGATGAACGCGCGGTAGAACGGGATGATCGCGTTGCCCCCGCGCGCCAGCTCGTAATCCCCGAACCGGACGCCGTTCAAGATGGCCCACGCCGCGAGCGGCGCCACTGCCGCGGCGAGGAACGCAGCCGCCCACGACAATCGGGGGCGCCATCCGCCGGGCAGCAGCAGCGGGAAGACCGCGAACACGAGCAGCAGCGCGTTGCCGGGCCGGATCAGCGCCAGTAGCGCAAGGCCGAGGCCGGCCCAGACGAATCGGACGATTGCGGGCCTTTCCGCCGCGCGCACGACGAGCAGCGCCCACAGCGCGAAGCCGGCGCAGAAGATCGGCTCGCTCGACAGCTCGTGGAACATCAAGCCCCACGCGGGGTAGACAAGTAACGCCGCGGCGACGAGGAGCGCCGCACGCGGACCGTAGGCACGCGCGGCCGCGGCCCACGCGACGACCGAGCCGGCGAACAGGACCGCCATCAGCGGTTCCGCAAACAGTCCGTGCGCGACGTCGAGGGCGGCACCGTCGACGAGGGCGGGGGCCGGCGTCCGGAACTGCATCGACCACGGCAGCAGCGGATGCCAGTCCAGAAACTGCACGTAGCCGTACAGGTACTCGTCGAGATCGCGACCGCCGATGAGCGGCCAGGCGGCCGCGCGCAGGGCGTACACCGCGAGTCCGAGGACGAACAGGACGACGGCGCCCAGGCGCCGGTCCGCGAGCTGCTCGAGCTCAGCGAGCGCGCGTGCCGCTGCTCGCACCGCTCGTCGCCGGCTTGCGGAACAGGTGGAGGTCGTGCCGGCCCGCGTCCGCCGCCGGACGGAACGACACGTAGTCGAAGCCGGCGCCTAGGACGTCCCGCACGTGTTGGGGCGGGTGGTAGGCGCTGCAGAGGCTCGTTCCGGCCGATCGCTCGTAGAGGACCACGACGTTTCCGGCTCTGAACGACGCGAGCTCCGACTCCGTCAGCCGATCGAGCGACGCGTAGTGCTCGCCGAGCGTCGAGATGAGCAGGTAACCGCCCGGGTTCAGCACGCGCCTCGATTCGTCCATCCACGCGCGCTGAAGCTCCTCGGTCAGATGGGTGAACACCGAGAACGCGTAGACGAGGTCGAACGCGTCTGGGCTGTACGGAAGCGGCGGGGAGATGCCGGTCAGCGCAACCTCGGCAAACGGCAAGTTGCGCCGGCACCACTCAACCATCCGGCCGTCGATGTCGCACCCGCAGATTCGCGTGGTCGGGAGTCCTGCCCAGTGCCGCAGGACTCGCCCGCAACCGCAGCCCCAGTCGAGCATCACCTCCAGCTGCTCGACGGAGGTTCCGGCGTCGTCCAGCAGGTCGCGGATGAGCTCGGCGTGCTCGCGACCGCTCCTGAGGAAGAACGACGCGTCGGCATGGCTCGGACCGACCTGGGCGCGCAGTCGGGCGGGCGGAACCGGCAGTCCATCCGCCTCGCCGGCGTCCGTGGCCGTGTGTCTCCACCTCGCCGCCAGCGCGAGCTCGTACGCCCGCACGACGGGTCGCGCGAGGTGCAGCTTGTCGAAGGCGTCGAGAGCGACGCGCCGCAGTCCCCACCGTGCCGGTTCGGCCATCGCGAGAACCTAACGCTTCCGGCGGCTCTGCTAGCCTGCGCGCTCGTTCGGGTCAAGACGGCCGTTTACAGGGGGTTTACAAACATGCCGCGCCGCCTCGCTTTCGTGCTGGTCCTGGCCTTCGCGGCGCTTGCCATGTTCGCCGGGGTCGCGCGCGCGCTCGATTTCGACGACGAGGACCCGGAGCCGCCTCACGGCGAGGTAGGCATGGTTTACGAGTACGAGATCGGAACGCACGCAGGCTGCCTGCCGCACAGGCTGGAGATCGGGTCGGGGCAGCTTCCTCCGGGTCTCTCCATTCGCAAGGTCCCAAGAACCGACGGTGCCCGCGACGCCGAAATGTTCCTCGTCGAGGGCATCCCGACGCAATCAGGCACCTGGAGCGCCTGGATCCACCTCCGTGACTGCGACAACAGGAGCGCCGAGACCCTCTTCACCTTCGACATCTGGGGACGCTCGTACTCGATCACGACCCAGAGCTTGCAGCCGGCGGCCCTCGGCTCGCCCTACTCGGCCAAGCTCGAGGTCAAAGGCCCGCCCTCGAACACGACGTGGGAAGTGCCGAGCGGCTCGCTGCCGGCCGGGTTGACCCTGTCGCACGATGGTGTGATCTCGGGGACGCCCACGGCCGTCGGATCGTCGACGTTCACCGTCGAGGCGACCGGAGTGGCCGTCGACTTCACGGGGACACGGATCGATTCGCGCGAGCTCACGCTCGAGGTCCGTGGAGGGCTCGCGGCGCAGCTGTCGCGTTCGACAGCGGAGGTTGGCGTTCCGTTCCGGGGGTCGCTGGTGGCCAGCGGCGGGCAGAGTCCCTACACCTGGGCGGCGACCGGTCTTCCGGCCGGCCTCGCACTCGGCGCGGATGGGACCTTCAGCGGCAGCCCGCGGCGGGCCGGTGGCTTCACGTTCACAGCGCACGTCACCGACGCGAGAGGTGCGGTGAAGGAGACCCCGGTGCGGCTCACCGTCCACCCGCGCCTGTCGATCACGACAGGGAGCCTCCGCGCGGCTGCAGTGGGCCAGCGCTATCGGGCCACGCTTACAGCCCGCGGCGGGGTCGAAGGCAAGCGCTGGTCGGTGCGTGGATCGCTACCGCGCGGTGTCCGGCTCGACGCGGCCACCGGAACGATCGTCGGCGTTCCCCGCGCCGCAGGCAGGGCGCGCTTCACCGTCGTCGTCCGCGACGCGCTCGGTGCCGTCTCGACGAAGACGCTCGTCGTCGTCGTTCGCTAGGTCATCACGCCGGCGCGTGCAAGAACGCGGCAGTATCGCCGCGTGAGCTGGCGCATGCGCGTGATGGAACGGCTCTGGGCCAACGCCGACGCGGCGTTTCGCGCGAGGATCCTCGCTGCGCTTCCTGCCGATTCTGCCGTCGTCCTCCTGGACGTCGGCTGCGAGGACGGCGCGTGGACCGAGCGGGTGCGCCGGCGGATCGGAATACCCAGCGACCACGTCCATGGCTTGGAGATCGCCGCGGAGCAAGCACGACGTGCGCGTGCGCGTGGGTTCGACGTTCAGATCGGCGACATCGACGATCCGTGGCCCTTCGAGGACGCATCGATCGACATCGTGCACGCGAACCAGGTGATCGAGCACGTGAAGCGGCTCGACCACTTCATGCGCGAGACTCGCCGCGTGCTCACCGAGGGTGGCCACGCGATCGTCTGCACCGAGAATCTTGCGAGTTGGCACAACGTCGGCGCTTTGCTGTTGGGGTACCAGCCTTTCTCGGCAACGAACATCTCGAGCTGCCGGCGAATCGGGAACCCTTTCGCTCTGCACGGCGGTGAGCCTGTGCTGGAAGAACCCCTGCAGCACATCCACGTGATCACCCTCAAGGCGCTTAGAGACCTCTACAGCGTGCATGGATTCAAGATCGAGGCGCAGTGGGGTTCGGGTTACCATCCGTTTGGCGGTCGAATCGCGGCGCGCCTAGCAGCTTTTGATCCGAACCACGCACATTTCGTCGGCGTCGCCGCACGCCGCGACGCCTAAGATCGCCGCGGTGCGGTCGCGACCGTTGCTGACGGTGATCATCCCTGTCTACAACCGGGGCGACGAGATCGTCGGCAACGTGGAGGTCATTCGGCGGCGCATCGCCGAGGGCCTGAGGAATGACGAGATCGAGGCGATCGTCGTCTCCGACGGATCGATCGACGACACGGCGGAGCGGCTTCTCGCCGCCCGTGGCCCCGGCATGCGGGTCATCCACTACGACCGCAACCTCGGCAAGGGCTACGCAGTCAAGGCCGGCGCGCTCGCAGCGCACGGGCAGTGGGTCGCGCTGGTGGACGCCGACCTGGATCTCGATCCCGGTTCGATTCCGCACTACGTCGAGCTCGCTCGACGCGAACAGCTCGATTTCGCGATCGGGTCGAAGCGACACCCGGACTCGCTCGTTCACTACCCCCGCTCACGCAGGATCGCGAGCTGGTGCTACCAGCAGCTGAACCGGGTGCTCTTCCGGCTCGACGTGCGCGACACCCAGGTCGGGCTGAAAGTGTTCAGTCGCGGAATCGTGGACGACGTCGTGCCGCTGCTGCTCGTGAAGCGCTTCGCGTTCGATCTCGAGCTTCTCGCCGTCGCCGCCGCGCTCGGCTACCGCCGAGTGCGCGAGCTTCCGGTACGGCTCGAATATCAGTTCAGCGGTTCGCAGCTTCGATCTCGCGCCGTCGTTCGTGCACTTGTGGATACAGCGGCGATCTTCTACCGGCTGCGCGTGCTGCGAACATATCAACGCAAGCGGCAGCTGCTTCGTAGCGCCTCGGCCGTGCTCCCGGAGCTGCAACCGCTTGTCTCGCTGGTCGGCGATCCCGGCGCCGCAGCAGTCCTCGACTATCCCCGTCTCGACGTCGCCGAGAGCGCGCAGACTGCGCGGGGAGAGCTCCTTGCGATCCTCGCCTTGCGTGCTAGCCCGGCCGGAAACTGGGTGACTGCCGCCGTGCCGTACTTCAACGACCCGAGCGTCGCCGCGGTCGTCGCGCCAACGCTCACGCCCGCGCGAGCGACGCTGCGCGAGCGGGCGGCGGCCGCAGTCCTCGAGTCGCGGCTCGGCGGCGGCTCGCGCCGCTCGCGCTACTTTCCCGGAAACGTGCGGGTTGTGTCGGACCAGCCGGGGGCCACCATGATCGTGCGGCGCGCGGACCTCCTCGAGGCGACCGCGGGCGGGGTCGCTCTGGGCGAGCTCGTGGCGTGGCTCGCGACGCGCGGACGACGGACGGTCTATACGCCCGACACGACCGTCGCCGCTGCGCCACCGCCGCTGCTGCGTCCCCACCTCGCGGCGACGTATGTGCACGCGAAGATGCGCGGTGCGGCCGCCCGAGCGACGCGAGGCGCGAGTGTCAGCGTCGCGACGGCCCTCTCGCTCGCGCCCGCCGCGGTTGCCGTCTCCGGAATGGTTCTGCTCGCGACGGGCGCCGTGGCCGTGGGGGTTGGCCTGGTGGGGGCGTACGTCGCTGCGGTGGTCGGGTCCACGCTCTTGGCGGCTTTGCGCTTCCGGTCGGCGCGCGTCGGGCTTCTCGCTGCGCCCGCGTTCGTGGGCACACAGGCGGCGTACGTCGCAGGGTTCATTCGCGGGTTTCTGCGCCCCGGATGAGACCGGCGCTCAGCGTCATCCTGCCGGCGTACAACGAGGCAGCGCAGATCGGGCGCACGGTCGAGGCGCTCGTCGAGGCCGTCCGGCGAAGCGAACTGGCGACCGAGCTGATCCTCGTCGACGACGGCTCGGCCGACGGCACCGTTGCCGTCGCCGAGGAAGCCTGCGCGGGGCAGTTGTCGCTGCGCATTTTGCGGCAGCGCAATCTGGGCCGCCTCCAGGCGCGTCGGGCCGGTCTCGAGGCGGCGAGCGGCGAGCTGGTTTTGCTGCTCGATGGCCGCGTCACCCTTGCGCCCGACGCTCTTCGCTTCGTCGCCGGTCGCGTCGCGAACGGTGAAAGCATCTGGACCGGCCACGTCGACGTCGCGGCGAATCGGAATCCCTACGCACTGTTCTGGAAGCTGATCGCCGAGCTCGCGTGGGACGAGTACTTTGCTCATCCGCGGACGACACGGTTCGACGCCGCGACGTTCGACCGCTTCCCGAAGGGAACAGGATGCTTCATCGCACCGCGGCAGGTGTTGCTCGAAGCGGTCGACGCCTTTCGCAGCTACTACGCCGAGCAGCGCTACGCGAACGACGACACGCCGCTGCTCCGCTGGATCGCCGAGCGGCACGCGATCGGCGTCTCGCCGAGCTTCTCCGCGGTCTACGTCCCGCGCACGAGTCTCGACACGTTCCTGCGTCACTCGTTCCGGCGTGGGATGGTCTTCCTGGACGGGCATGGACGCCGGGAATCCCGCTTCTTCTGGCCGGCAGTCGGCTTCTATCCCGCTAGCACCCTCCTCGCCGTCGCCGCCCTCCGGCGGCCGGTCGTCGTCCCCGCTGCGGCTGCGGCTATCAGCGCCGGAGCGGCGGCATTCGCACTCCGTCGCCGGCGCGCTCGGGATGAGATCGTTTCACTCGCCGCGCTCGCGCCGCTGTACGCGGTCGCACACGGGGCCGGGATGTGGCGCGGTCTTTCGCTCGTCGTTCGGGATCGGCTGCGCGACGCCTAGCTGCGCACGGCGCGCTCGAGCCGTCGCTCCACGGCTTCGGCGACCTCCGGCCATGGCACGGTCGAGATCCGAGGCTCGAGCTCGAGGTCCCCGGCGATGTACTTCCTCAACGCGTTCCCGAGCGTCTCGGGGGTCGATTCGACGAGCGCCCCGCCTGACGCCGGAACGGCGTCGACCAGACCCGGAACGGCATAGCCGATGCTCGGCGTCCCGCACATTGCCGCTTCGCTGACGTTCAGCCCCCAACCCTCGCGCACCGACGTCGCGACGAGGACGTGCGCGCGGGCGAGTCGATCGAGGAGCTCATCGCGCTGGAGCCGGCCGAGGAACGTCACGTTTGGGGGTGCCGACGCTTGCAGCCGCGCGCGCAGCGGTCCGTCGCCGATCATCCACAGCCGCGCTGACGG
>VAXY01000079.1:8801-9356 GCA_005885085.1 Actinomycetota bacterium
AGAACCTGGAACGCGGCGATCGAATGTTCCGGCCGCTTCATCGGAACCAGACGGCCGAGGAAGGCCACTGTCGTGGTTGTCTCTTTTGGGACGGACGGCACCGGATGCGGCGCGTGTCCCTCGGGGACGACGGCCACGTCGCGCCAGTGGTGATACCGGGCCAAGGAATCCGCGCTGCTCTGCGAGACGGTCATTGCGGGCACGTCGCGGTAAGCGCGCAGCCAGAGAGGCTCGAGCACGTAGCGGCCGACGACCGACAGTGGGAACGGCGTCTCGTACGACCAGATCTCGCGTGCAAGCTGGTGGATCAACGCGACGACCGGCGTGCCGCGGAGCCAGCGAGGCGTCAAGAAGGGCCGGGTGTTGATCTCGTCGATGACGACGTCGTGCGAGCGTGGCGCCTGTTCGGACCAGAACCGTCGTGCGGCGCGGTAGACGCCCGTGCGGCCGCCGCGGCGGACGATCTGGACGCCGCTGACGACCTCGCGCACAGGCCGACCTTCGACGGCGGCGGCGAACAACGTCACCTCATGGCCGCGCGCGACAAGCGCGCGC
>VAXY01000279.1:0-394 GCA_005885085.1 Actinomycetota bacterium
ACTCGTCCGCGGTCTGCACCGGCAGCTTCGCCTCGCGCGGGACGTTCATCGGTGGCAACGCGGTTCGGTTCGCGGCCGAGCGGGCCCGCGAGCGGATCCTCGACATCGCGTCGAAGGAGCTGGAGATCGCCCCCTCCGACCTCGACATCGTCGACGGCGAGGTGATCGCAAAGGGCGCTCCGGACCGGAAGATCGGAATCCCTGACGTCGCCGCGGCCGCGACGTGGAACTACGGCGAGCTGATCACGGGCACGGGCGCCGCGCTGAAGCCGTACGCGGACGTCAGCGACGACGACGGTTCGGTCGAGCTCGAGCCTCACTCGGCGATCTCGTATGCGGCGTGCGTCGCGGACGTCGAGGTCGACGACGAGACGGGAGAGGTGAGGGTCGAACG
>VAXY01000279.1:692-4318 GCA_005885085.1 Actinomycetota bacterium
CTACGACGCGGTCGGCGTCTGGGTGACGCAGATGCCGGCGACGCCCGAGCGTGTCCTGCGGGCGCTCGACGGGGACAAGGAGCCGCGGCGTGACGGCAAGCGCGTCATCTTCGACGAGCCGATCTCGATCCGGACGGTGAGCTCGGACGGCGGCAAAGGCTTCTTCGACACGGATGGCTGATGCCTCGTCGCCGTTTCGGACCTGGAACGGCGTCGAGGCATGGCAATTCGTCGACGGCGTCCGTCTGCACGCGATCGGCGGCGAGCAGATCCTGCTCTGCCGTGTCACCTACGAGCCGGGCAAGCAGGTGCCCGACCACAACCATGAGCACACGGAGCAGGTGATGGCGATCGTCGACGGTGAGGTGAGGATCACCGTCGACGGGGAGACGAAGGACGTGAAGGCCGGCGACGTGATCGTCATCAACCGCGGCGTCCAGCACAGCCCCTCTATTCAGAGAATGGCGTGACCTTCTTCGAAGCCCTGGCGCCGGTGCCGCTCGATCACGTTCCCGATCGGGACCGCGATCTCGTGCTCGGCCCCGACGGCGGCAGCAGTCACGTCGAGCGCTGAGCGAGAAAGGAGACAGCGATGCCACTCATCGAAGTCAAGCTCTACGACCATCGCGTCACCGACGAGTCGGTGCCGAAGATGATCGAGAAACTCACGGACGCCCTTGCGGAGTCGAGCGGCGCCTCGAAGGAGCACATCCAGGTTGTGATCCAGGGCGTGTCCCCGAAGCACTGGGGCATGGCCGGCAAGCCTGCGGGGTAGGAGTCGTGCCGCTGATCGAGGTGAAGCTGTTCGACTTCCGTATGGACGAGGAGACGAGCCGGAAGCTGATCGCCGGGCTCACCGATGCGCTCTGCGAGGCGACGACGGAGGGCCTGCGTGAGCACACCTGGGTCGTCGTCGAGGGCCACTCGCCGAAGAACTGGGGCGTCGGCGGTGTTCCCTGGCCGGCGGAGATGACGCCGCCGGTCTAGTGCGTCTCGACGAGCTCTAGCTCCAGCGGAGGTGCGTCCGGCGCGACCGCGGCCGTCTCGCGCGCGTGTAACAACGTCGTGCGGACGATCAGCTTCGCGCGCGCGAAGTTGTCCATGACGGTCGGCACCGGGCCGACTCGCTGCCCGAGCGCGTAGCCCGCTGCGTTACGGCCGATCGCGCGATAGGAGTCGAGGGTGAGTGACGGCGCCATTCCGAAGAGCTCGAGGTTGTCGAGCGGCTGGAGGTCGGCGCGGTGGATCACGGTCGTCCCTTTCGACTGGATGCCGACCGCGACGCGCGACCCCGCCAGGAGCGCGCCGTCGTGTCCAATGAAGGCGACGTCCGCGGCCCGGCGCACGCGGACGAGCCGGGGCGCGGCGCCGGCCTCGCGTACGCCCTGCATGAGCGCCTCGATCACGTCCCGGTGGGCAAGCCCGCCGATCGTCGCGTGGAGGCCGTCGGCGAAAGCCGGGCCGATTGCGATCACGACGTCGTCCGGTCCGTTGCCTACAATGGCAACATGCTTTTCGACCACCACTACGGCCGCCCTCGCGCTCGCGCCTTCCATGGTGCGGGCGTCCAGCTCGTGCGGCAGCTGCTGCAGAAGCTGCCAGCGTTCGCCGTCGAGGTGGTAGCCGGTGCCCGGGCCTGTGTAGCGGTTTGGATCGTTGACCGCCGCGCTCACGTCGCCCGACGGGCCGACGATCGCCGACGTCTGGAGGTAGTCCGCGGAGACGCGCTGGCGCTGCATGCCGAGGATCGCCTCAGCCACTTCCGTGAAGCCTCGCCGGTCGAGCTCGCGCGCGACCTCGAGACCGCTGATTCCCTCGGTGAGCACGCGATCGGCTGCGACAACGTCGGCGGCCCGGTCACGGTCGGGGAGGTCGCGGCTGTCGAGCGCGTAGGTCGCAGCTTCGACTTCCGAGTCGGTGATCTCCGGAAACTCGAACGCTGCGAACACGGACTGGATTGCGCGAGCTGCGCGTTCGCGCACGCGTATCGCCTCCGCCTCGCTGAGCGGCTCGATCCCGCCGTCGACCTGCCAGTCGCGCTGGATCGTCAGCCACTCGTCGATGTCGTCCGCGTCGTAGTTGCCGCCGCCGAACATGTTGTCGTAGCGCGGCATCACGCTCCAGCCGGAGGTCACGAAGTCTGTCCCGGGGAGGAACTGCCCCATCAGCTTCGCCGTCCTGCGTGTCGGGGAGTGAGAGGCGATCGCGTCGTTGCCGGATGCGACCTCGAGGTCGAGCCACGCCGCCAGCAGGTTCTCGGCGAGGATCTCGCGCCCGCCGGCGGGGACGCTCATCACGAGCGCGACGCACGAGATCGAGCCGTTCTGCACGCCCTGCGAGCCGGCCGCGCGTACGAGCGACAAACAGCGGGCCTCCAGATAGAGCATCGAGCACCCACCCGCGTGTCCCATCAGCGCCTCCGAGCCGCCGCCGGACGTGAAGCGCACCTTGATCCCCCGCGACGCATACGCCGAGTTGAGAAAGCCCTTCGACCAGAACACCGGCTCGGTGCCGTAGACCGAAAGCGTTTCCGCGTACGTGGTGATTCCCTGGATGGCGAGCTGCAGCGACCGGCGCTCTTCGATCGCGCACTGCGTGAGCACGCCGGGTCGCCCGGTCTGGGAGCCGACGAGCACCGCCATCGCATTGAGCGGGGCGTAACGCGAGACGCCGACCGTCGTCTCGATCTCCGCGAAGCCGCGGGCGGCGGCCTCCGCTGCGTCCGCCGCGAGCAGCGCCGGGTTCTCCTTCAGATTCGTGACGTGAGCCTGGTTCGCCGGCGCGCGACGCGCGCGCAGTTTCTTGAGCCCGAACATCATCTCGACGGGGTCGAGCAAGGCCACGACGCGCGCGAGCCGTGCGGGCGTAAGGCCTCGGGCGAGCCGCACGAGCTCTTCGCGCGAAACGTCGACGTCGACCAGGCGCCGCGCCAGCTCGGTGTCGTCCAGGGCCATCACCTCCGCGGCGATGTCGACGTCGATGCCGTGCCGCGCGATGAAGTGATCGAGCGCGTCGAACTCGTCCTCGCCACGACCGTCGAGCGAGACAACGCGGCCGTCGCGCACCTCGAGACCCGGTTCCGGATCGTTCGGCCCGTTCATCGCGACGAGGCCGAGCTCGGGAAACGGCGTGATCAGGAGCTCGCGACGCAGCTCGCGCTGCTCGCGCTCGACGAAACGCCTAGACCTGCGCTGCTCGCTCATCGGACCCGAGGAGGTTTCGCCTCGAATAGACCTCCTTCGCCTCGCGGACGAAGGCCGCGTTCAGCCTGGCGCCGACCGACGTCGAGCGATGAGGCCGCAACCCCGTGTAGATCTCGAGAATCACCTCGTCGGGGACGGCTGTCAGCTCGGCCGCCCTGTCGAGATTCGCCGCAAGCTCGGAGCGGCCCGCCGCACGCGCCACCTCGCCTTGCAGGCGCAGCGTCTCGGCGGTCGCTCGCATCTCGGAGGCGTCGAGCGAGCCGGCGCGGAGGGCGTCGAGCGTCAGCTCCGCGAGCGCGAGCCCGCCGGGCGTTCGAACGAGATCGGGCCGCCGTGTCCCGAGCGGGTAGTCCCCGGCAGCATCGAACACCACTGCCCAAGCTTAGTCCCGGCGCCTTCAGACAGATATAAGAGCCCGTGTGA
>VAXY01000280.1 GCA_005885085.1 Actinomycetota bacterium
AACGCGAAGGGCACTTGCGGTCGTATCTCGTCTTCGACACGCGCCGTGCCGACGCGTTCATCTACTCGCTGCTTCCCAGCGATCTCGCGTAACCGGTTACACGTCGAGCACGATGGTGACCGGCCCGTCGTTGACGAGCTCAACGGCCATACGAGCGCCGAAGACGCCGCGTTGCACCGGGACGCCTTCCCGCGCGACTGCTTCGCAGAAGTGCTCGTAGAGCGGTTCGGCGACGTGGCGCGACGCTGCCTGCGAGAAGTCGGGTCGAGTTCCCTTCTGACGCTTGGTATCGGCGAGCAGCGTGAACTGGCTCACCACCAGCGCCGAGCCGCCGCTGTCGAGCAGGCTGCGGTCGAATCTCCCTTCGGCGTCCTCGAAGATCCGGAGCCGCGCAATCTTGCCGGCCAGGCGCTCGGCTTCCGCAGGCGTGTCGCCACGGCCGACGCCGAGGAGGATCGCCAGGCCTGACCCGATCTCGGCAACTGTGGCCGCCTCGACCCTGACCCGTGCCTCCGAGACGCGCTGGCACACCGCCCGCATCGCCGGATCATCTCAGCGGGCCCCGCGCTGCTTGGGCCGACGCCGACCTTTGTTGTTACACGCGCGCGCGGCCCCACCCGGGAGGGGGTCGCACCCTCCACCCGCTGCGATCGACGATACCGGCCATTTCCGCACGCGTCACCGCCGCGGTTGTGCCGATTGTGCGCCGGTTAGTCCCCGTCGTCCGAGGCGGGCTTGTCCAGGTCGAGAATGCGAGACGCGTAGTGCTCGTTCTGCGGACGCAGGGAGCTGGCGAGCTTGTAGTGGCCGTTTGCCTCCGCGTCCCTGCCCTGCTTCTCGAGCGCCCGCCCGAGCGCGTAGTGCGCGTAGTGGTCGGCCGGCGAGAGCTCGAGCATTGCCCGGAACTCCTCCTCGGCCTCTTCGTAGCGCTGGATGCGCAGGTAGGCGATCCCGAGCGCCTCTCGGATCGACGCCTTGCGCGGCTCGCGGCGCTTCGCCTTCTCGAGCGCTACCGTCGCCTGGGCGGCGCGGCCCTTGCGCAGATGGGCCCGTCCCTGTTGGAAGAGGTCGTAGGTGTCGCTCATGTCGATCGCAAGTAGGGAAAGTTCTCCTCCACCAAGTCAAGCGGATACGTCAAATCCCGCGTCTTCCCGATCTCGATCGCCACAACCGTCTCCCCGGCGTCGATCGCGGCCTGGTACGCGTTCTCGAGCTCGTACGGTGGCCGGTCGACGCACAGGCGTTCGGCCACGGCGCGGTCGAGTCCCCAGAGCGGCGCCGGCGTCCAGGGATTGGTCGCATCGTCGTCGCGCATCTGCACGATACGGTCGCCGGCTCGCCGGATCGCGCGCCGGTCGGGCCCGGGCCCGGGCTCCGTGCGCACCGCGACCGCGCCCGCCGCACCGGACGCGGCGAACGCCTGCATGAAGCGGGCGACGTCGCCGGCGCTGAACCGTGTGTCCGCCGCCGAGACAATTCCGGGCAGACCCGCGCCCGCGTCGAGGGCGCGCCGCACGGCGTCCGCGGACCCCAGCACCTCCGGCTGGCGGACGCGGCGGACGTCGACGCCGAAGGCCGGCCCGTCGCCCACGAGCTCCTCGACCTGCTCGGCGAGGTGGCCGGTGACGAGCCAGACGCGCTCACACCCGGCCGCGGCGAGCTCCCGGAGTAGCACGGCGACAACCGGCCGACCGTCGATCGGCAGAACCGGCTTCGGCCACCGCTCGGTCAGCGGCCTCAGCCGTCTGCCCTCGCCGGCCGCCATCACGACGGCGTCCGTCGCTACCCCAGTCCGAGCGAGCGGACGGAGACCAGGCCACGCGCGCGGTCGAGCACGAACAAGCCGCGGCGCAACCTCCGTTTCAGGTCGGCCAGCTCGGTGCGGGCTCGCCGGGCGGCCTCGCCTGCCTCCGTCAACGGGCCGAACCGGGCGATCGTCGTGACGCGCGCGAACTCTTCCGCGTCGACGCTGAAGCGGTCCGAGATCGTCTCGCTCAGCTCCTGCAGCGTCGCCGCGGGCGACGCCGGAACACGCTGGTCGTGCAGGAACTCGGCCAGCTCGCGGGTGCAGGCGGACGCGAGGCGGCGCGGATTCCGCGTCACGTAACGGAGCTTCCGCCGACCCACTTTCACCAGGACGATCGCCGCGACCAGACCCGCGGCAAGCAGGAAGAGGAACAGCAACAGGCTCGGCGCGCGCTGCGCGGCGGGAGGAGGTGTGGGGAGGCCGCGGACCGGCACGTCGGCCGCCGACCTCGGTGTTCGCCGCTGGTCGTCGTGGCCGATCACCGCCGGTGCGCCGCCGCCGAAGACCTCGCCGTCGCGAACGACCGCGGCGAGCAGCTTCGCCGCCGCCGCTGGGTTGAAGCCGAGCGACGTCGAGCTGTACGAGCCGCTGAGGCGGCCGCGCCCGGGCGTCGGGTCGAACGCGAGCCACCCGTAGCCGCGGAACCAGACCTCGACCCACGTATGCGCGTCATGGTCGGTAACGGTCCAGGTGCCGACGTGGTAATGACCGGGGACGAAGCCGGCCGCGACCCGCGCCGGGATGCCCAGCAACCGCAGCATCAGCGCCATCGCACCCGCGAAATGCTGGCAGTAGCCCGTGCGCGTGTCCATGACGAAACCGACCAGGGGCGGCAGCCCCGGTGTCGAGCCAGGCTGCTCCGAATAGGTGAAGCCGCCCGTGACACGGAGCCAGCGCTCGAGCGCCACGGCCGCGGCGTACGGCGAGGCGGTCTCCCCAGCGACGGCCCGTGCCCGCTCGTACATCCCGGCGTACGGCTGCAGCCGGCCCGTCAGAATCGAGAGCA
>VAXY01000080.1:0-6799 GCA_005885085.1 Actinomycetota bacterium
ATCGGCAAGGCGGCCACGTGGCTTCTGTACGCCGGCATCGGTTTCCTCATCGTCACGCACCGCTCCACCGACTGGCCCTACTGGTTCTTCTGGACGGGGCTTGTCCTGGCCGTCGCCGCAGGCCTGGTGTACGCCTTCGGGGCGTGGAGAGAAGTCAGGCGATGAAGGCTGTCGTGATGGCAGGCGGCGAGGGCACCCGCCTCAGACCGCTGACGTCGAACCAGCCGAAGCCAATGGTGCCGATCGTCGGGAAGCCGTGCATGGAGCACATCCTCGAGCTGCTGCGCGAACACGGGATGACCGACGTGATCGTCACGGTCGCGTTCCTGCCGCAGGCGATCCGGAGCTACTTCGGCGAAGGCGACACGCTCGGGATGAGCATCGGCTACTCGGTCGAGGAATCCCCGCTCGGCACGGCCGGCTCCGTCCGGCTGGCCGCGAAGCAGCTCGACGAGACCTTCCTCGTCATCTCCGGCGACGCCCTCTGCGACGTCGACCTGAGCGCGCTCGTCGCCTTCCATCGAGAGCGCGGCGCGGCGGTGACGATCGGCCTCAAGTCTGTCGACAACCCGCTCGAGTTCGGAATCGTCGTCACGGACGACGAGGGACGCATCGAGCGCTTCCTCGAGAAGCCGTCGTGGGGCCAGGTCTTCTCCGACACGATCAACACGGGTATCTACGTGCTGGAGCCCGAAGTGCTCAAGCACGTCCCGACCGACCGGCCGTACGACTTCTCCAAAGAGCTGTTTCCGTACCTGCTCGAGATGGGCCGGCCGCTGTACGGCTACGTGATGGACGGCTACTGGCAGGACGTCGGCGATCTCGACCAGTACCGCCAGGCGAACTTCGACGCCCTCGAGCAGAAGGTGCGCCTGAACATTCCCGGCATCCGCATCCGCGGCAACGTCTGGCTCGGCGAGGGCGTCGAGCTCGCGAACCTCGACCAGGTGCAAGGGCCGGCGCTGATCGGCAACTACTGCCGGATCGCACCGGGTGCGCGCGTCGGCGAGTACTCCGTGCTCTCGAACACGGTCACACTGAGAGAGCGCACACGCACCATGCGCTCCGTCGTCGACGCGTCGACGCACATCGGCCGCAGCTCGCTGATCGAGGGCGCGATCCTCGGGCGCTCGTGCGACATCCGCGCCCACGTCCGGATCCACGAGGGCGTCGCGATCGGCGACGAGGTGACGATCGGCGCCGAGAGCGTGATCATGCCGGGCGTCCGGATCTACCCATACAAGGAGGTGGAGTCCGGCTCCCTGATCCACGAGAGCCTGATCTGGGAGTCGCGCGCATCGACCAGGCTGTTCGGGCGCGACGGCGTCGCGGGTCTCGTCAACGTCGACCTGACGCCCGAAGTGGCCGTGCGGATCGCGGCGGCGCTCGGCACGGCGCTGAAGCGCGACGCGCGCGTCGTTGCGAGCCGCGAGTCGGCGCCCGCCTGCCGGATGATCAAGCGCGCGATGATCACCGGCTTCACCTCGGCCGGGCTGGAGGTGGCCGACCTGCGCGTGCTGCCGGCGGCCGTCGCGCGCCACCTGCTGAAGAGCGAAGGCTACGAGGCCGGCTTCCACGTCGGCACCGGCCAGGCCGATCCGGAGGTCGTGCAGATCCGCTTCTTCGAACAGCCGGGCAGCCCGCTCTCACCGGCGCTGCAGAAGGAGATCGAGAAGAACTTCACGCGCGGCGAGCTTCGGAGGGTGGGCTTCACCGACATCGGGACGATCACGTATCCGGCGCGCGTACGCGAGACCTACGCTCAGGACCTGCTCGGGGGTCTCGACGTCGACGCCATCCGCGCGCGCGGCTTCCGCGTCGTTGTCGACTACGGCTTCTCGGCCGCGTCGTTCGTGCTGCCGCTGCTGCTCGGGCCGCTCGGCGTGGAGGCGGTCTCGGCGCACGGGTTCACGACCGAGCGCAGCGATCCGGGCTCGGCGCTTTTGCGCGAGGCGATCGGCCAGGTGAAGCAGCTCGTGCCAGCAGTCGGCGCCGACCTCGGCGTCGTCCTCGACCGCGCCGCGGAGCGGGTGTACCTCGTCGACGAGCAGGGCCGCGAGATCCCCGTCGAGCAAACCCTGCTGCTCTTCCTCCGTTTGATCGGATCGAACGGCCGCCGCGGCAAGCTCGCGTTCCCGATCACCGTGACGAGCCAGGTCGACCGGCTGCTCGAAGGAAGCGGGCTGGAGGTCGTCCGGACGCCGGCGTCGCTCGCCGATCTGACGAAGGCCGCGGCGGAAGACGGGGTCATCTTCGCCGGCGCGGTCGGGGGCGGCTACGTGTTCCCCGAGTTCTTGCCGGCGTACGACGCGATCGCGAGCCTCTGCAAGCTCCTGGAGCTCCTCGCGCCGGTGCGCCGCCCGCTCTCCGAGCTCATCGCCGACCTGCCGGCACCGACGCTCGTCCACCGCCAGCTGCCGTGCCCCTGGGCGCTCAAGGGCGTCCTGATGCGCGTCCTGACGGAGCGGTTGCGCGATCGCGAGCTCGACCTGCTCGACGGCATCAAGGTCTTCGACGAGCGGGGCTGGGCGCAGGTGCTGCCGGATCCGGACGAGCCGCTCGTCCACATCTACGCCGAGGGTCGCACCGAAGAGGATTCGAAGGCGCTCGAGGCGGAGTATCGGCAGATGGTGGAGGAGATCATGGAGACGGAGTCGGCCGCCACCACCGCCTGATCGCCGAACGGCTCCAACTCTCAAGTTCAGGTTGACCCTTTAGGCGGCCGCTGCTTTACTGCGCGCAAGCCCTCGACCAGAAAGGCGGCCAGTTGGAACCTTTGCCCGATCTCGGCACGCTGTCCGACGACGACCTCAAGAAGCTGATCGACGATCTGACCCAGGAGGAGAACGAGATCTCGTACCAGCGCCGGCTCTTGCACGGGAAGATCGACATCCTGCGCGCGGAGCTCGTCGCCCGCCTGCAGAAGACCGGGGGCCAGAGCGTCCTCGACCAGGTCGATGTCGACCACCTGACGGAGATCCTCACCTCGAAGGCCGCACCACCGACTTGAGCCACACGCTACGCGTCCAAGGTACGCGCGTGGCAGCGACCGAATGTCCGCCGCTACAGATGTCCCACGACAGCATCTCAAACGGATGAGCCACATCTATTGCCAGGAATGCGGCTTTCAGAATCCTGAGGCCGCGAACTACTGCGCACGGTGTGGCGCGCTGCTCGTGAAGGACGATGGGGGCACCGAGTCGACGCAGACCTTCACGCCTGACGACGGCGACGACGGTCCGCCCGAGACGCTGGAGACCCTCGGCGTGCAGGGGCCGGCGCTCGTCGTGCGCTCCGGCGGCGGCAGGGCAGGGGAGATGTTCAAACCTGAGGGCGAGACGACGATCGGCCGCTCGCCCGACTGCGGGATCTTCCTCGACGACGTCACGGTCTCGCGCAGGCACGCGATCCTCGTCGAGCGCGACGGCGCGTTCGTGATCGAGGATCGGCAGAGCTCGAGGACGGCGACGAGCTGCAGATCGGGAAATACCGGCTCACGTTCTTCGGCCGCTGATGGCCACGGCGTCGAAAGCCAGGCTGCTGACGATCGGCACGGTCTCCGGGCTGCTCAAGGACGAGTTCCCGGACATTTCGATCTCGAAGATCCGCTATCTCGAAGACCAGGGGCTGCTTGCGCCTCGACGCACGCAGGGCGGCTATCGCCTCTTCACCGAAGAGGACGTGGAAAGGCTCGAGACGATCCTGCGGCTGCAGCGCGACGAGTTCCTGCCGCTCCGCGTGATCCGGCAGCAGCTTGCCTCACCCGCGGCGCGTGACCGCAAGCGACGGCGAGCCGCCGGAGTGGCCGCGGACGAGACGGAGCTCGACCTGCACGAGCTCTGCGAGCGGGCCGGGATTGACGTCCGGCTTGCACGCGAGCTCGAGGAGTTCGGGCTGCTGACGTCGCGAACCGAGGCGGGGGAGAAGCGGTACTCCGAGCTCGAGGCCGACATCGCGCTCGCCTGCGGTCGGCTGGCGCATTACGGGATCGCCCCGCGTCACCTCCGTCCCTTCCGGACGTCGGCCGACCGGGAAGCGGGACTCGTCGAGCAGGTCGTCGGCCCGGCACTGCGCGCGCGCAACCCGGAGCGTCGCCGGGCAGGCATGGAGGATCTGGAAGCACTCACCGAGCTGGCCGCGGAACTCTCGCAGCTCCTGTCCTGGCGCGCGCTTCGCCGGCTTGCGTCAACATAATCCGGTGAATCTCGCCGAGAAGGTCCGCGAGGTCCCGGACTGGCCGCAGCCCGGTGTCGGCTTCAAGGACGTCACGCCGCTGCTCGCCGACCCCGACGCGCTCGCGTACACGATCGAGCAGCTGGCGGAGTGGGGGCAAGCGAAGCAGCCGGACCTCGTGCTCGGGGCGGAGGCGCGCGGGTTCATCCTCGGCGCCGCGATCGCACGTCAGATCGGCTGCGGCTTCGTTCCGGCGCGGCGTCCCGGCAAGCTGCCGCCGGAGACGATCAGTGCCACCTATGCACTCGAGTACGGCCAGAACGCGCTCGAGCTGCACCCGGACATGATCCCCAAGGGCGCACGTGTGCTGATTCACGACGACGTGCTCGCCACCGGCGGCACCGTGGAGGCGATCGGCGAGCAGCTGGTGGAGCGCCTGGGCGGCGAGGTCGTCGGCTGCTGCTTCATCATCGAGCTCACGTTTTTGAAAGGCCGGGAGCGTCTGTCGAAATACGATTTACACGCACTAATCGCATACTGAACTCGCGTTTAGCGTCCGGGGTGCCAGCGACGCCGCTTGCGCCGTCTGACTCACCTGCTTGGAAAGATCACCTTGGGTTTACCGTCCGCCATGACGATTAAGAAGGGACCATGTACGACGCGTTGACGGGACGGTTCACGTTCCCGTGCCCCGTACGGGGTGAGACGCGCGTCACTCTGTCTGCGTTCCGCCAGCTCGAGCGCCTGCCGGGCGCCGCACATCCGGCGGTCTTCCAGGTCCTGTTCGCCTGCGCATGCGGGGAAGAGCACGAGGGGCTCGTCACGCACGACGACCTCGACTGGGCGCCGCTCGGCCTGCAGGGCGGTGTCTTCTACAACCTGATGACGGCGCGCCTCGATCTGGTCGTCGGCGAGCTCTCCGATCTGGCCGCGCGGCGGATCCAGGCCGGCGAGTGGCCGTGGAGCTTCTTCTGCTATCCGGAGGAGCAACCGCGGCCGGTGTTCCCGTCGTCGTTCTTCCTGCTGGCCCCGGGGGACGGATCGCTCGGGCTTGCGGTTCGCTGCCCGGCCTGCCAGCGGACGTCCGTGAACCTCGTCTCTCACGAGCACGTCGACCTTCCGTTCCACAACGACCGTGAGGTGGGCGTCGTCCAGCACGTCTTCAACGACGACGTCGCCCGGACGCTGGAAGAGTTTCGGGCCGAGCTGTACTCGGCGTCGTTCGACACCAGGCGGCTCGGCCTCTAGACACGTGTGTTCGCTTTCTGCTCCGCGGGTACCTACAGGGGTATCAACGGAGCGAGGTGATCCGAATGTACGGACTCACGCGGGCAACGACGACGCTGATCGCGGCTGCTGTCGCAGGCCTGCTGATCTGGTTTGCAACCCAGATCAACGACCATCACGTGGGCGGCTTCTGGGCCGTCTACGGGCTGATCGCCGGTGCCGGCCTCCTGATGGCCCTCTCCCAGCTGCTGGGCGGCTGGACGAAGTGGGGGTTGCCGCGGCTGTCGGCGGCGTTCTTGCTACTGGCCTTCGTTCCGATCGCAATCGTCTCGCTGTGGATCGTGCTCGCCGCTGAACCCGGGAACGGCTGGTTCCACCGGCACGTGCTTTCCTGGTCCGGCGACCTGCATATCCGTGGGCTCGTAAACGACCTGAAGGAGTACGTCTCGGTCTTCGCGTTCGGGATCGGGCTCGTGTTCGGTTACAGCTTCGACACGACCGGCCCCCGCAGGGCCGCCACAGCTCCCCCGGCGACAACGACCCGCCGCGGCCGCCTCGGCCGCCGGCGAACAGTCGCCGCCTCTGACGACGGCCGCCGCGCCGCCGACGAGCCGGTGACGCGAGACCGCGTTGCATCGGACGGAGAGGTCCCGGTCGCCGACCGCGACCGAGTCACCACCAGGTGACCTCTGATCGAGAGCCGCCCTCCGCTCGGCAAGAGCGGGGGGCGGCTTTAGCTCAGTCCTAGGGATCCGCGCGCGGCGCTCTGCCGCCGATATCTGGAGAGCCATGCACGATCTCTCGCTTTCGCAGGGCGAGAGAGGCTATGTGCTCCTGCTCGAGCACTGTGCCGCTCTCACCCGGGTCAGCCCGGCCCGCACGCCGGCCTTCGAGCGCCTCGAGGAGGCGCTAGGGGGCGACCTGACGCGGCTGTTGCTCGTCGCGCTCGCGCGGCGGCGCGCTGCGCGCGTGTCTATCTGACTATCTGACGGGATCGTCGCCGCCGCGAAGGCGGACGAAGAGGAAGATCGCACCGAAGGAAAGCAGCGCCAGGACGAGCGCCGTGCCCTGGCTCACGCCGATTGCGAGTAGCCCGCCCCAGATGAAAAGACCGAGCAGCAGCGCCCAGATAAAAGACGTGACACCGGGATCGATGCTCGGAGGACGGAGGTGCATGGGGCGCATCGTAGTGATCCGCTTCGCGGACGAACGCTCCGCGTCGGACCAAAAAAATTCGCCGAGCCGGTTTCGCTTCCGTCCACCGTCTCCGCTGACCTTCCCCTTCCGGGTACTGCCCTCAGATCCGGCTTCGTCCTACTCGCGCTCCGTGCTCGGCGCAAGCAGCACACTAACGTGTTGGCCGAAAGGGTCAAGGGGTCGAAAAGACCCGCGGCCCGCA
>VAXY01000080.1:7011-7584 GCA_005885085.1 Actinomycetota bacterium
ATCGAAAGAGGACGTGTCCGCAATTTGCGGAAATTTCTTTTTTCAACGTTTCCACAGCCTTTCTTACAACGTGTGGATAACGCTGTGGAGGAGGATCTTAGAACACGAACACGAGCAATGCGGCAGTGCCTGCGAGCAGGCAATACGCGGCGAACGGCGTCAGCCGGTTCGTCTCGAAGTAGCGCATCAGAAACTTCACCGACGCCCAGGCCGCGACGCCCGCGCAGACCGCGCCGGCGAGGGCGGGACCACGCACGCCGTTCCCGTTCGAACCGAACAGATCGGGCAGTTTGAGCAGGGCGGCCGCGCCGATGATCGGCGTCGCGAGCAGGAACGCATAGCGCGCGGCGTCCTCGTGCGTCAGGCCGACGAAGAGCCCGCCGCCCATCGTCACGCCCGCGCGGCTGATTCCGGGGAAGAGAGCGGCCGCCTGCGCGGTGCCGACTCCGACGGCCTCACGGAAGCCGAGGGTGGCCAGCCGCTTCTCCGCCTCGGGCGACGTCGGAGTCTCGCCAGGCTGTTCGAGCGCGCGGGCGCGCTCCGGCGCCCCCGGCGCACGGCGGCGGAGGAGCT
>VAXY01000080.1:7590-19640 GCA_005885085.1 Actinomycetota bacterium
CGTTGAGCATGAGGAAGGCGGCGGCGGCCTTCGGGTTCGCGAACAGCGAGCGCAGCGGGTGCTCGAACAGCAGTCCGAGCAAACCGGCCGGAATCGTCCCGACGACGAGCAGCCATGCAAGCCGCGCGTCGGCGTCACGCGGCGAGATGTGGCGGTCGCGCAGGCTGCGTCCGAGGCCACGGAGGATGCGCAGCCACTCCGGTAAGAAGAAGAGGAAGAGGACGATCGCCGTGGCCAGGTGGGTGGCGACGAGGAAGGCGAGGAAGTAGGGCTGTTTCTGGCTGAGGTGCCACCCGAGCAGCTTCGGGAGGATGACGGCATGGCCCAGGCTCGAGATCGGGAACAGCTCGGTCACGCCCTGTAGCAACCCGATCACGACCGCCTGGAAGTAGGTGATCACGTGGCCGCCGCCGGCCGCGTAGACGAGCACTACGGAGTCGAAGCCGCGCCGCGCTCGCGCGGGCCCGTCCGGAACCACGCGAACGCGAGGCACGCGAGGCCGAGCAGAATCGCGGCGATCCCGTGCTTCACGTGATGGTGGCTGGCCGGATGCGACACGTGGCCGGGAAAGAAAGACGGGAGGTCGTGCTCGTTCAGCGCGATGTAGATCACGCCGACGGCGACGAGGGCGAGCCCGACGAGGGCCGCCAGCGCCGCAAGCAGACGGTCGCTCCGCATTGCGCGGGACGTTACAGGAGCGTTAACCGGGCCCGACGGGCGTGCGGAGCAGCGAGGCGTAGGGAATGCCGCTGACGGGATCGACGTAGACGGCGCGGTAGAGGGTGGGGGAGGTCGGCGCCGAGTCCTGCGCGCTGAAGGAGCCGTCGGCCCCGAGCTCGGTGCTCGCCACGAGCTCGCGTTGCGTGTTCCCAAGCTCGCGGTAGACCTGCACGGTCCCCGTCGTGGCACCGTCGACGCTGCCGGTGATCCGGCCGGTGGTGTCGACGCCCAGCGACACGCGCGTCGAGGGCCGGGCCGGTGCCTCGAACCATTCGAGGCCGCTGCCCGTCGACAGGAGCAGTTGTCGCTTGCCGCCCGGAGCCGGGGCGTAGCCCTCGAGTCGCCCGTCGAGCTCGGCGAACGGGCCCCGCGCGTCGGCCAGCAGCCCGGCGTAGACGAACGCGTTGTCGAGCTCCACCCAGTCGTAGGCGCCGAGCTCGGGTTGCCCGGCGTCGAGGAACAGCGACACGAAGATGCCGTGATCGACGACCGTGGTCGTGTCCTGCGTCTCCGCGCTGAGCGTCAACAGGACGCTGATCGTCTCGGAGGTCAGCTCACTCCACGCGGACCAGAGGCTCGGGCCGCTCGCGGCTGCACCCACGCGTCCGGCGGGCGACCCGGAGATGCTGGCGAAGAGAAATTGGCCTTCCCAGCCGCCGCCGGCCTTGGGGCCCCAGTCGATCGCGGCGTTCGTGTACGTCTCGACGACGTGCAATTGACGGCGGACGAGGACCGGCGCCGCGCCCGGCACGATCGCGCTCGACGGGAAGCCGCCCTTCGTGATCCCATGCGTGTGCAGACGTCCGTGCGCGTCGGTCGTGACGAGGCGCAGGTACGTCTTGCCGGAGCGCTGTCTCAGCGCGTACGCGAACGCGGGCCGCCCGGCCGCGTCGAGTGCGAGGCCCGCGGGACCGAGCGACGTTCCTCGGGAAGGGCGGCTGACGACCCGAAGCTTGCCGCCGCGGCCCGCGAGCGCGAGCCAGGAGCCGTTCTCGGCTTCGACCAGCGTGCTCGATCGACCGGCGCGATCGACGACGAGCCCGGAGAGGACCGGGTTCCGGCTGGTCGCGCGGCCGGCACGCGCCACCGTCCAGCCAGCGGCGGTCCGCCGCGCGACGACGACGTCACGGTTCGAGAGAAACGCGACGCGCGGTGATCCGTCCCCGGCGACCGCGAGCAGCCCCGGCCCTGTGGTGTGCGAGACGATTTCCGCCCGGGCCGGTGCGGGGAGGGCCAGCGCGGAAACCAGGCCAATCCAGGCCAACTTGACATAACGACTGTTCTCGTGCATTCGCGAGCCTCTGCCCGTCAGGCCCCGTTGTAGCGTGTTTCCTCCAGGAGATCGTGCTCTTCGGCGTAGCAGTTCATGCACAGCAGGATGCACGTATCGAGCTCGGCGCAGAGTGCAGCCCTACGAGTCTTACGCGCTGGCTGCAATCCTCCTGAGCGTTGCAATCGGGCTGGTGCCCTTTTTGGCGCTTCCTTTCGATCCTTCGTAAGCAAGGCTGAGAACACCAGCCTCGTGGGCCAGGAGACAAGCGAGTGGCCATACGGGGTTGACTGGCGGTGCCGGGCCTGAGAGCGTGCGCGTTTGGGACTGCCCACGCTCAGGCAAGAACCAGGCGGGAGATGACGGTAGAGATCGAGTCGATCCTCCAGCACGAGGACATCCAAGGACTGCTGGAGAACGCCGAAGTGACGGGCTCGATCCGGCAGCTCGAGCTGGCCGAGCTGATCGAGCCGCACCAGCTGGACGCGCTGGAGACCGATGCGCTCTACAACGAGCTCGATCGCCGCGGGATCGAGATCGTCGAGGAGCAGGAGAAGGAGAAAGAGAAGGAGCCGCCTCCTCCCCCGCTCCAGACCTCGTACGAGACGACGACGGACGCATTGCAGCTCTTCCTGCGCGAGGCCGGCCGTCACGCACTGCTGACCGCGCCGCAGGAGGTAGAGCTGGCGAAGCGGATCGAACGCGGCGACATGGGTGCGAAGACGCACATGATCCAGTCGAACCTGCGCCTCGTCGTTTCGATCGCCAAGAACTACCGCAACCAGGGCCTGCCGTTCCTCGACCTGATCCAGGAAGGCACCCTCGGCCTGATCCGCGCCGTGGAGAAGTTCGACTGGCGCCGCGGCTACAAGTTCTCGACGTACGCGACGTGGTGGATCAGGCAGGCGGTGGCACGGGCGCTCGCGGACAAGGCCCGCACGATCCGGATGCCGGTGCACATCGTCGAGCGCCTGCAGAAGATGAACCGCGCTGAACGGACGCTCTGGACGCAGCTCGGCCGCGAGCCGACGCTCGAGGAGATCGCCGAGGAGGCGAGCCTGCCGATCCAGCAGGCGCTCGAAGTGCGGGCCGCGGCACGCGCGTCCGCGTCGCTCGACCAGCCGGTCGGCGAGCAGGACGACGCGGTCTTCGGGGACTTCGTCGCCGGCGGAAGAAGTCGAGGTCTCGCTCCGCTCACAGGCCCTGACGGCGGCGCTGGGCGCCCTGCACGAGCGTGAGCGGCAGGTGCTGGTCCTCCGCTACGGCCTCGACGACTCCGAGCCGAAGACGCTCGAGGAGATCGGTCGCCGCCTGGGGCTGACCCGAGAGCGGGTCAGGCAGATCGAGCTGGAGTCCCTACGTCGGTTGGCGACTCTACGTGAGATGCAGTCCGTCACTGCCTAAACCCAGGCGGACCCGCGGGCAAAGCCCGCGGCTCCCGATGGTCGGTGTCGCGAGACGACGCCTCGGATCGCTCAGGCGCCTCGCGACGCTGCGCGAGATGCAGTCTGTGACTGCGTGACGTCAACGCCGAGCGCGCTGCCGTCGAACAAGGAGATCGCACCCTCCCCAAGCCGTTCGCGCGCAAGCCGGTAGGCGTCGTCGAGGTGCGCCGGCCGCGTCGTGCGGTGGCCGTCCGAGGCGACGACGGTCGCGAGCCCGTCCTCGAGGAATGACCAGCCGAGCTGCTCGGGCTCTGGCCCATGCCGTCCCGTCAGCGAGGTTGCGTTGACCTGCAGCGTCCAGCCGCGCCCCGCCAGCTCCGCTGCGACCGATGGATCGTCGAGCACTGCCTCGGTTCGCTCCGGGTGAGCGATCACGGGCCGCAGGCCGGCTGCCTCGATGTGCTCCGCGAGCTCGAACGTGAGATCCGCAGGGCCCGTGAACGGGACCTCCATCAGCACGCGGTCGGTCCCCTCGAGCACGTAGCGGTGGGGATCCTCGGCGAGCAGCGGTCGGGCCGGCGTCAGCTCGTAGCCGAGGCGTAGCTCGAGCCCGGCACGCGGGCGCAGGCGCTCGAAGGCGTCGCGCAGCTCCTGCTCCCGTTGCGCCGTCAGCGTGAAGTACGGCCAGATGTGCGGTGTGGCGAACAGCACGGCAGTGCCGTGCTCGGCGGCGCTCCGGCAGAGCGCCAGGCCGTCCGCGATCGTCGCCGCCCCGTCGTCCCCTGACGGGACCACATGCGAGTGACAGTCGACGAACGGACCCACGACTCCACCGTAGCGAGAAGCTAGGAGCGTAGGTACAGCTCGAGATCCGGCGCGACGGCGCGAAGCTCGCGAAGTGCGCGTGACTCGAGCTGGCGCACACGCTCGCGCGTGATCCCGAGCCCCGAGCCAACCTCTTCGAGGGTCTGCGGCGGATCGCCGTCCAACCCGAAGCGGAGCGAAAGCACACGGCGCATGCGCGGGTTGAGGCGGAGCATCGCCTCGGCGAGCTCCTTGCGGCGAAGCTTCTGGGACGTCGACTCGTCGGGACGCTCCGAGTGGATGTCCTCGATCAGGTCGGAGTACATGCTCTCGCCGTCGCCGACGGGTGTCTCGAGGCTGACGGGGTCCTCGACGAGGTCGAGCAGCTCCTGTACGCGCTTCTCGGGGAAGCCGCTCTCCTTGGCGAGCTCGTCCTGCGTCGGCTCGCGATTGAGCTTCTGCGCGAGCTGGCGGCGCGCGCGCATGAGCCGTCGAACCTGGTCCGCGACGTGGACCGGCAGTCGGATCGTCCGGCCCTGGTCGGCGAGCGCGCGCGTTACTGCCTGGCGAATCCACCAGGTCGCGTACGTCGAGAGCTTGTAGCCGAGCTTGTAGTCGAATTTCTCAACGGCGCGGATCAGGCCGAGGTTGCCCTCCTGAATCAAGTCCAGCAGCGGAACGCCGGCCTTCGTGTAGTTGCGCGTGATCGACATCACGAGCCGGAGGTTCGACTCGATCAGCTTCTTCTTGGCCTCCTCGTCGCCCTCGTCCTTCCGCCGGGCGAGCGCGCGCTCTTCCGCGGGAGTGAGCAGAGGCCCGTCGCCGATCGCGCGGACGTAGAGCTTGAGCGGGTCCTGCGTCGCCTCGGCCTTGACGGCGACGGGGGCGTCCTCCTCCCCGTCCTCGGCGTCTTCCGCCTCCTCGGTCTCCGTCTCCTCGGCGTCCTCGACCTCGGGTACGAGCTCGAGCCGTGGCTCGACCGCGGGGTCCGAGGGCAGGTCAGGAAGCGGCCGCATGCCAGTGGTATCGGCCGGGCCGAGAGGACGCTTGAGGCATCCGTCAACCCTCGGGAGAGGGATGCAGGCCACCCGAATGGTGGCTTGCACTAACAAGGAGGACAGCCGATGCGTCTAGAAGGATGAGCGACCGGAAGGTCGCTCCGCATTTGCTCAAACACTATGTGCGGAATCGCCGGATATAGCCTCGGACTCGACAGCCGCGTCGAGCGGACTGTCGCGGCCCGCGCCCTACTCGCGGGGATCGCCGAGCGCGGCGCCGACGCGGTCGGGTACGCCTTCCGTTGCCCCGGCTCCGCGATCACCGTGCACAAGCAACGCTCCGGCGCCACGGCCCTGCTCGACCGGATTCGCGTCCCCGAGGAGGCAACGAAGCTGCTCGTGCACGTCCGGGACTACACCAAGGGCCATCCCAGCCTCACCGCCAACAACCACCCCATCCGACACGGCGCCGTCGTCGGCGTCCACAACGGGACGATCGAGAACGACGACGAGCTGTTCGCCGAGCACGGCATCGCCCGCGCGGAGCCGAGCATGACCGTCGATTCGGAGATCATCTTCGCCCTCGCGGAGCGGTCGCGTGGCCTCACGGCCCCCGTACTGGAGCAGCTCTACGGCTCCATGGCCGCCGCCTGGCTCGACGAGGACCGCCCGGAGCTGCTGCTCGCGCGCGGGATGGGACGGCCGCTCTGGGTCGGCGCCGGCAAGCGCGAGCTCTTCTTCGCGTCGACGCGTCTGGCGCTCGAGCTCGTCGAGAGCTATACCGCCCTGAAGCTGAAGAAGTCCCAGCTCGACGAGGGCATCGTCGTCGCGGTCGAGCACGGCGCGATCGTCGCGCGCGAGAGGTTCAGCCCGGATCTCTCGTTCGTCGAGGAGCCGCTCCCCGCCGTGCGGGCGCCCGACGAGGCGCGCTCCTGTCTCGAGCGGCTGGCGACTCTGCACGCGGCCGCGTAGTCCTCAAGAAGTCTTTACGCCGGTTTCAGGTTCCTCTTAGGAGACGGTGAGACCGTCGTTGCGAGGTGTTGCGCAGCTCCTTCACGAGGCGCCGCGCGCTCTCCGCCGCGGCGGCCGTGGTCGGGGCAGGAGTATCCGCCAGGCTGAGCGGTGCCGCCCCGCCCCGGCGGCCGCAGCTGGGACACGGCTCGTTGCACGCGGGCTTTCCCGAGGGCAAGACAACGGTCGATCCGACCGTGAACGGCTTCGACCCGAGTGCGATGCTGCGCGACTTCGACTGGGGCAAGACGCGCCGGCTCTCCGGCGGCCGCATGCTGCGCGAGTGGCAGCTGGTCGCATACGACAAGGAGATCGAGATCGTGCCCGGGGTCAAGTACGCCGCCTGGACGTATAACGGCCGTGTGCCAGGCCCGACGCTGCGCGCACGCGAAGGCGACCTGCTGCGCATTCACTTCGTCAACGCGGGCTCGCACCCGCACACGATCCACTTCCACGGCATCCATCCGGCCGCAATGGACGGAACGCCCGGGGTCGGTGAGGACGTCGGCGGCGGGTTGATTCAGGTCGGCGAGCACTTCACCTACGAGTTCGAGGCGCGCCCGTTCGGCCTGCACCTCTATCACTGCCATGCTTCCCCGCTGGCCGGGCACATCACGAAAGGCCTCTACGGCGCCTTCATCGTCGACCCGGTCGAGCCGAGGCCGCCGGCTGACGAGCTCGTGATGGTGCAGAACGCCTTCGACCCCAACTTCGACGAGGACAATGAGGTCTACGCGGTCAACACGGTTGCGTTCCACTTCATGGACGCACCGGTGCGGGTGCGGCGCGGCAGGCTCATCCGGATCTACCTCGTCAACATCGTCGAGTTCGACCCGATCAACTCGTTCCACGTGCACGGAAACTTCTTTCACCGCTTTCCGGTCGGCACGTCGCTGAAGCCGGCGGAGTACACGGACACCGTGATCCAGGGGCAGGGTCAGCGGGACCTGCTCGAGCTCCGCTTCCCGTACACGGGCCGCTACATGTTCCACGCGCACAAGTCCGAGTTCGCCGCGCTCGGATGGATGGGCTTCTTCGAGGTGACGGAGTGAAGGCCGCGATCGTCGTGGTCGCCCTGGTCCTCGTTGTCGTCGCCGTGGCGCTGGCGCTCCTGCGGCCGTGGCAGGGCGGCAAGGCGGCCGGCGAGCTGGGTGTGGAGCACGCGACGCTGGTGCCCGGTCGGATCGTTCTCGTGCTCGCCAACGGCTCGGAGGGCCGGGCCCGCGTGGCGCAGGTCATTCTCAACGACGCGTTCGTCGACTTCCATGCAAGTCAGAGGACCGTCGATCCGGGCGACGCGGAGCGGATCGTCATCCACTATCCGTGGATCCGCGGCGAGGCCTACGACATCGAGCTGATGACCTCGACCGGCCGGACGGTCGGCTACGAGATCGAGGAAGCCGCCTAGGGCAAGCGACCGTCGCCGTTGACGGCGACACCGTCGTCCTCGAGGCGCTCCTTGATCAGGAACTGGAACGTCGACCACGCGCCGCGGCGTGCGTCGAACATCCTGTACACCTGCCACTCGGTCATCAGCGTGTCGTCCTTGCGCCGTGCCGCGGCCCAGTCTGCGAACTTCGGCAGGCGCTTCAGCCTGCGTGCGAGCTTCACGCCCTGCTCGACGGCACGCTCCAGCCGCTCCTCCCCGACCGGGACGTCGAAGCCGGCCTCGCGCAGGGCCTCCGCCAGCGAGCCGAACGTGTGCCAGTAGAGCGACTTCGACGGCATCGAGCCGCGCCGGGCGTCGAGATCCTTCGCGTTCGGCACGCGGCCAAGCTCAGCCCCCAGTTCGCGCAGCAGGCCGACGAGCTCCTCGCGGGTCGCGAACCGCCGCGGCACGAGCCCGGCCTCGCGCTTGGCCGCGTTCCAGCTGCCGAAGTGCTCGATCACCGTCTGCGGGTGCACGGTGGTCTCGGTGTCCGCCGCGAACTCGCGCATCGTCGGGGAGCGGCCCAGCCGTTCCGCGCTGGCGCGCAGCTCCGTCAGGATCTCATCGTTCGAGTAGCGCTTGCGGATTCCGGCCTGGAACGACGCGAGCGCAGCGGGGTCGATCTTGGCGACCGCCCGGTAGGGCGGCTTCCGGACCATGGCAATAAGGATAGAGCGTTCTGGAAGGAACGCAAGTCTAGGCGGGCAGCGGCTAGGAGGCGACGGCGGAGAGCCGGGGCCGTTCGGGGTCGCCCCCCAGGGTCTCGAGCGGCAGGATCTTTTCCAGGGCGCTGACGCAGCGGGGGCAAAACTGGGTTCCGGCGGAGGTGCGCAGCTCCTGCAGCGCCTCCGCGGCCGGCCGGGCAGCCCGGTAGATGCGGGTCGTCAGCATCGAGTCGAGCGCGTCGGCGACGTGGATGATGCGCGCGCCGAGCGGGATTTCCTCGCCCGCGAGCCGGTCGGGGTAGCCCGTCCCGTCGAAGCGCTCGTGGTGGTGCCGGATCGCCGGCACGGCATCGTTGAGGAATCCGAGGCGGTCGATGATGCGCGCGCCTTCCTCCGCATGGCGCTGCATCAGCGACCACTCGTCCTGCGTGAGGCTGGCCGGCTTCAGCAGGATCGCGTCCGGGATCGCGAGCTTGCCGATGTCGTGGAAGAGCGCTGCGTGTCCGAGCAGGTCGAGCTCGGCCTGCGAGAGCCCCAGCTCGCGGCCGACCGCCAGCGCGAGCTGCTGCACGCGGCGGGAGTGGCCGGCGGTGTACGAGTCGCGGGCGTCGACCGTGGCCGAGAGCGACTCCATCGCCGCCGTCGAGCGCTCCTTCAGCAGCTTGTTCGCCATCTCGAGGGACACGTTTTGGGACTGGATCGTCTCCGCCGCCTCGCGGAGCTTCTGCGCACTGCGATGCGTGTGCTTCAGGTACGCCTCCTGCGTCTTGCGCATCAACAGGAGCGGCACCGCGAAGACCGCCAGCGCGAGCAGGTTGACGGCCTCGTACGCAAGGGCCATCACGCCGCCGATGAAGCCGTACACGACGTAATGGGGCAGCAGCCACGCGAACTGCTCCTTGAAGACGCTCCACCAGCGCTCGTGCCCCTGCAGCGCGAGCGCCAGTGAGACGAGGCCCATGTTGACGACGAAGTAGCCCGCGCCTGCGAGCAGGCCGAGGCCCGCGACAGCGAGCCGGTGCGTCGTTCCGTCCGGGAAGAAGAGGCCGAGCTTGAAGACGCTGGCGGCGGTCAGCGACGCGAGCGTGAGCGCACCGATGTTGAAGAGCACGTTGTGCAGCGGATGCCGGCGCGCGCTCCAGTCGACCGCGACGCTCGTGATCGCGAGCGGCAGCGCGGCGCGCCAGCCGAACAGCGACGACGCCGCCAAACAGCCGACGGCGCTCACCGACAGCACGGCAGCGCCCTCGTCGGCCTCGAGCGCGAGCGCCTGCCCCACTCCGACGAGCAGCAGGACGGTCAGCAACCCGAGCAGGTCATGCGACGTCCAGCCGAACCAAAGACCGACGACGCCGGCGCCGACGCCGAGCGTGCTGACGAGGCCGACGGTGAGGCTGAGCCTCCGGTCGAGTGAGAGGAAACGTGGTCCGTGCATCGCGTGCGGCCGCGGGTGGCGCGGTTCCGCCCGACGCTCCTCCGCCGGCTGCACCTGTGGCGCGCCGGGGATCGGCGCGTGGTGGTCGCCGTCGTCCGGGACGGCGATCAGGCGCGCTGTGCGGTCGGAGGGGACGAGCAGCGGCTCGGAGCTCGCCCCGAGCACACGGTTGCGGCCCTGCAGCTTGGCGCGGTACACGGCGAGGTCGGCCTGGTGGATCAGCTCGTTCGCGTCGGTGCCGTCCTTCGGATAGCCGGCGACGCCGATCGAGACGGTGGCGCGGATCGGCTCGCTCGAGGTCTCGACGTCGAATGGGCGCGCCGCGACGGCCCGGCGGATCCGCTCGGCGATCTCCAGCGCCTGCTCCGGCGGCGTCTCCGGCAGGAGGATCGAGAACTCTTCGCCGCCGAAGCGCGCCGGCACGTCGTAGTGACGCAGCTGTGCCCGGAAGACCTCGGCGATCCCTTTCAGGACGGCATCGCCCGCGAGGTGGCCGTACGAGTTGTTGATGTCGCGCAGCAGGTCGAGGTCGGCCATGATCAGCGACATCGGGCGCTCGAAGCGCTGGGCGCGGCCGATCTCCTCCGACAGCGCCGCGGCGAAGTGACGGGCGTTGAAGAGACCCGTCTTCGGGTCGACGCGCGCTTCGGCCTGCAGCGCGGGCACGCTGAGCGAGCGGTGGATCAGGAAGAGCGGCGTGAGCGCGAACGGGACCAGCCAGGGGTTCGTCTGCCAGAACGCGTACACGGCGACGCCGAGCGCCGCGAGCACGAGGTCGGTGGCGAGGTACTCGGCATCGAAGAGGCCGGTCTCACGGAAGCTGAAGCCGCGCGCGAGCCGAAGCATCACCGCAAGGAGCGTGTGGTTGACGGCGACGAAGACGAGACAGGCGGCGACACCGGCAATCGAAAGGCGCAGTGCTCCGTTCGTGATCCCCGTGTGCTCGAGCAAGAGGACACGGCCGACGCACCACGCCGCCATCGCCGACAGCAGGTAGTCGAAGATGTTGAACGTCTGCAGGTACCAGCGGTAGCGCATCTTCAACCACTCCGGGACCATCTGCACCACGGCCACGAGGACGAGCAGTTCCGGCGGCAGGATCAACGCCGCGGGGATCAGGAAGACGATGTCCGTGTGGTAGGCCTGATCGGCCGGAGTCCGCACGACGAAGAGACGAGCGGTCGCCGCGGCCGAGGCGAGGATCAGGAAGGCCGTCCAATGGTGCGTCGTCTGCAACCGGCCGGCGAAGGGAATCGTGACGGCCGCCGCCGTCAGCGCGACGAGCACGATGTAGACCCGCGCATTGCGCGGCAGCCGCTCGGTTCGGCCGGAACCCGGCTCGCCGACAAGCGAGATATCGGTTGGCGCCGCACTCACTGCAGGGGTTTCTCCTTCTCGACGCAGGGCCGCAGGACAAGAGCCCAAGACGGAAAGTACGGTCGCCCCCACTCGTAGGCATCCCCCGATCGGGGATCACTCGATCGGTTCCCCCGAAAGGGTGAAACCGGAGGCTGTCGCATGGCCTAGGGGTCGAGCGTGCCGGCGAGGATCGCGTCGAGCTCGAGCGGGTCGATTCCGCCGCCGTTCACGTCCGCGGACTCGCCCTCGGCGTTGTCGGCCCAGGACGCGCTCGCGAGGCTCAGGTCGGCCCAGGAGGCCGTCGCCGAGGCGCTCGACGCCCAGGACGCAGACGCCCAGCTGACGTCGCTCCAGGAGGCCTCGGCCCAGCTGGCCGACGACCACGACGCGGCCGCCCACGAGGCGGAATCCCACGTGGTGCTCGCCCAGGAGGCGTCAGTCTTCGCCTGCTCGGCCCAGCTGGCCGAGTCGAAGACGGGGGCGCCCGTCGCGGGATTGCCGGCGATGAACCGGTCGAGGGCCTTGTTCGGGTTCGGCGGGCTGGTGAACTCGATCGAGCGCGAGGCGCTGACCTCGCCGACCCCTTCGGACATGTCGCTCGCGCGCGGCAGCGGCTTGGCGCCGAGCATCAGCGCGCCCTTGACCTGGTCGGGTGTGAAGTCGGGATGCCTGCCGAGGATCAGCGCCGAGATGCCGCTGACCATCGGCGCGGCGAACGACGTGCCCGACAGCTCCATGTAGCCGGGCTCGACGATGTGGTCGGGACGCTCGCTGTAGAGCGTCGAGGTCACCGGCACGGGGCCGACGATGTAACGCCCCGGCGCGGCCAGGTCGGGCTTGGCGAAGCCGTCGAGGGTGTAACCGTACGCGGACCACGGGGCGGCGACGTCGTCGTTCGTCGCGACCGACTTGCCGGTGTCGCTGGCGCCGACGGTGATCACGAACGGGTCGTTGCCCGGGGCGAACGGCACGCC
>VAXY01000083.1 GCA_005885085.1 Actinomycetota bacterium
CAGACCGACACCGTCGTCGACCTCCAGTCCGGCGCCCGCATGCCTGCGGACGTCGTCGCCTTCGACCGGCGCAACGACGTCGCGATCCTGCGCGTCGACGGCCTCGGCCTGCGTCCACTCGGGCTTGCGCCTGCCAAATCCGGTACGCCCGTCGCCGTGCTCGGATTTCCGGAGAACGGCCCGTTCACGGCGACGCCGGCGCGGATCGGCCGCACCTCGGTGGTGCTGGCCGAGGACGCCTACGGGCGCGGTCCTGTTACACGCGCGTTCACTTCACTCGGCGGCCGCGTCCGTCACGGCGATTCGGGCGCGCCTGCGGTCGACGATCGCGGAGGGGTCGAGTCGACCGTCTTCGCGGCGCGTCTCCGGAGTGTCGGCGGTTACGGCGTTCCGGACGAGGTCGTGCGTGCAGCGCTGAACTCCGCGCGCGGGCCCGTCTCGACGGGCAACTGCGCGTCCTAAGCCAGCAGTTCCAACACGCGCAGCCGCCGCCGGAAGGGTGCGACCAGGCACACGCCGGCTGCCCGCTCGCGCGAGCCGTGCGTGAAGCCGATCGCGGCAGCGTCGGAGCCCGCGTCCTGCAACGCGTGCTGAAGCTCGTCTGGCACGACGATCCCCGGCAGCTCGTTGTGCAGGCGCAGCGCGAGCCGATGACTCGTCAACGGAAAGACCTCGATCAGCACCGGGATGGGCCAGCGGCCGCCGAGGCGCTCCGTGAAGTCGTCGAACCGGTCCAGGTCGAACACGATCTGCGTGATCGCGAACTTCGCTCCCGCCTCCACCTTCTGCCGGAAGCGATCGAGCTCGAGCTCGACGTCGTCGGCGGTCGGGTTGACGGCGACCCCTGGGAAGAACGATGTCGGGGCGTCGATCGGGCGGCCGTTGAAGTCCTCTCCGCGGTTGAGGTTCGCCATCAACTGTGTGAGGCCGATCGAATCGACCTCGTAAACGCCGCGCGCGCCCGGGTAGTCGCCGACCTCAGGTGGGTCACCCGTGATCGCGAGGATGTTCCGGACCCCTTCGGCGTGCGCGCCAAGCAGCATCGATTCGAGCCCCAGCACCGACCAGTCCCGCGTCGTCAGGTGCGGAATCGTCTCGATCTCCGCCAGTCGCTCGATCGTGGCGGACACCATCAGCGAGCTCATCCCGGCACGCGCCGTGGCGTTGTCGTTGATGTCGACCCAGCCGACGTGCCCTGACTCCTTCAGCGCCGCAGAGACCTCGACGAGTCCCGCGCTGTTCCCGCCGAGCGGCGGATCGAGCTGGACCGACACGACCCACTCACCGGTGGCGAGCGCGCGAGAAAGGCCCGTCTCGCGTTGCTCCTCACCCAGCGCGACGACCAGCTCGGGCGATTCGAACACCAGCGGCGCGCGCGGCTTGCGCTCCTCCTCGACGGCCGAGCGGATCGCGGAGATCTCCGCGGGAGTCGTGCCGCAGCAGCCGCCGATCACCTTCGCGCCGAGATCGCGCGCGTGTGCCGCGAACTCCGCGAAGTACTCCGGCGTCGCGTGCGGGTAGATGACGCGTCCGCCGGCGAGGCTGGCGAGACCGACGTTCGGCAGCGCGGCGAGCGGCTTGCCGTTCTTGCCCATTCGTTCGAGGGCGGCGAGTGCTGCGAGCAGACCGGCGCCGTGGTTCGCGCCGACCGCGGCGACGTCGAGCTCGGCCAGCCGGTCGGCTGCCTCGGACGCCGTCACGCCGGCGAGCGTTTCCGCGCTCTCGTCGAACGTCAGCAGCGCGACGATCGGCAGGCTCGACACGCCCCGCACCGCCTCGATCGCGTCGACGACCTCCTCGAGGTCGTAGAACGTCTCGATCATGAACAGGTCGGCGCCGCGACCGTCCAGCACCGCCGCCTGCTCGGCGAACAGTTCGCGGCGCACGCGTGACGTGGTGGGCTCGCCCAGCGGGCCGATCGAACCGCCGATGAAGACGTCGCGCCCGGTCACCTCCCGCGCCTCGCGCGCCAGCTTCACGCCGGCGGAGTTGATCTCTTCGAGGTCATCGTCGAGGAACTGGTGCGCGAGCTTGCGCCGGTTCGCGCCGAAGGTGTTCGTCTCGATCAGCTCGGCGCCGGCATTGATGAAGCTCACGTGCAGCGACACGACGGCCTGAGGGGCGCGCAGGTTCGCCTCCTCGGGAGTCCGCAGCCGCGGCACCGCCGCCGACAGCAGGGCTCCCATGCCGCCGTCGCCGACGATCACCGGCCCGGTCTCGAGCCGGTCGAGGAAGCGGTTACGCGTCTGGATTTGGGCGGGCACCTCGTCTCCTTCCGAACTCGCTCGACACATCCTTCGGGCTTGGCCCGACCGGGTTTGGCACCTTGCCCGGAGGCAGGTTGCCGAAGGCTTCGTAGGGCCGGTTCCCTCGGCCTTCTCTCGATGCAGAGCGGGACGCTGCCCGTCTCCGGTGCGGATCTTAGCTGCCCCAGAAAACGCAAGAGGGGCCGCCGCCTGGCCCCTCCTGGGTCTCCTTGGAAGGAGATTCGCCGAGGTTGCCCCCGCCGCATCGGGGCCTCACTCGGTATGCCTTTTCACTATCGCGGGGAGGGGGCACTTCATCCATCACCCGTTCTCGGTTGACTGAGCCACTTGACGCCGCTCAAGCCGGAGGGCGGCCCTGCCGATGCCCGTTTTGACTCCAAGGCCAGGGACTGACGGCAATCGCTCCTGCGGCCGATGTTTGGAGTATGCGGCGGCGGACGAGGACTCCGCCGCCAGCTTTTTCTAGGGGTCGTGGACGACCCGGCCTTCCATGCCGCCGGCGACCGTGACCACCTGGCCCGTTACGTGACCCGACAGCAGCGGCGAGGCGAACACGACGACCTGCCGCGCGACATCCTCCGGCTGCGCGACCTTGCGGAGCGCCATCGTGCGCGAGATGCGTCCCACCTCTTCGTCGGAGACAAGGCCGCGCGTCATCGGCGACTCGGTCCACCCGGGCGCGACGGCGTTCACGCGCCCACCGGGTGTCTTGCGCACGACCTCGTTCTTGAGGCTGAGCAGCAGGCCGCCGAGGACCGCCGACTTCGCCGCTGCGTAGTCCGCATGCCCGGGCTCGCCGAAGATGCCCGCGGTCGAGCCGACGAGGACGAGCGCGCCGTCACCCTCGAGCTGGCGCAGGAATCCGCGCGCCGTCAGGAAGGTCGCGGTCAGGTTCGCGTCGAGCGTCGCACGCCACCGCTCGAGCGACAGCTCCCAGACGGGGACGTCGTCCGACGGCCACACGCCGGCGACGGCCGCGCAGATGTCGAGCGGCCCGGCCCCCGCGAAGAGCCGGTCGACCTCGTCCTCGCGGGTGAGATCCGCGCCGACGATGGTCACATCGCCGAGCGTTTCCGCCCGCTCGCGGCCGCGGTGATAGTGCGCGACGACCTCCGCGCCTTCGGCCGCGAACGCGCGCGCGCAGGCGCCGCCGATTCCGCCGGAAGCACCGGTCACGAGCACACGCTTCCCCGCAAGCCCCGTCTCCATCTATGGGATTCTCTCCGCTGTGGAGCGCGAGTGGATGACCTGGGAGGACGTCGGCACTGCCGTCGAGGAGCTCGCCGCTCAGATCGACGCCGCGCAGTTTCGGCCGGATGCTGTGCTGGCGCTCGCGCGCGGCGGTCTTCCGGCGGCCGGCGCGCTCGCCTATGCGCTGGGCGTCAAGAACATGGCCACGCTGAACGTCGAGTTCTACACGGGCGTCGACGAGCGCCTCGACGAGCCGCTGATCCTGCCGCCGGTTCCGGACTTGTCGCTCCTACGCACGGAGCGGCTCCTCGTCGTCGACGACGTCGCCGACACGGGCCGAACGCTCGCACTCGCGCGTGACTTCTGCGCGCAGCACGTGGGCGACGTTCGCACGGCCGTGTTGTACGAGAAGCCTCAGAGCGTCGTGCGCTCCGACTTCGTCTGGCGCCGAACCGATCGCTGGATCAACTTCCCCTGGAGCACTCCGGCCGCGGTGGGGGCGGGGTGAAGGTCTTCATCGTCAGCGACATGGAGGGCGTCGCCGGGATCGTCAAGTGGCAGCAGACGGACGGCACGAAGGAGAAGCGCGCCTTCCACGAGGGCCGCGAGCTCTACACCGAGGAGATCAACGCCGCGGTGCGCGGCGCCAAGTCGGCGGGCGCGAAGGAGATCGTGGTGATGGACTGCCACGGCGCGGGCGAGGAGTGGACCTTCAACTCGCTCATCCCGGACAAGCTCGACCCCGACTGCGAGTTCGTCGTCCAGAACGACTGGACGGAGTACACGGAGCTGCTCGAGCAGGGTTGTGACGCGGCGCTGTTCGTCGGCATGCACGCGAAAGCGGGCACGCCCGACGGCGTGCTCGCGCACACGGTCTCCGGGCAGGCGTGGCGGGAGCTCAAGTTCAACGGCACGGCGGGCGGCGAAACTGGCATCAACGCCGCGCTCTGCGGACAGTGGAACTGCCCCGTGCTCCTCGTCACCGGTGACGAAGCCGTCTGCCGCGAGGCGCGCGAGCTGCTCGGCGACGGCCTCACGACCGTCGCGGTCAAGAAGGGACTCGGCTCGTTCAGCGCTCGGCAGTTCCCGGCGCAGAAGGCGAGGGAGATGATCGAGGCGGGGGCCAAGCAGGCGCTCAAGGACCTCGGCGCGGTGAAGCCATACGACCCCGGCCGGCCGTGCGAGATCAAGATCGAGTTCCACGCGCCGTCGCGGCTCGTCGAGTACCGCAACCGCAGGGGGACGGAGCAGATCGACGCGCACACGCTCGTCTCCCGCGCGGACGACTGGTGGACAGCCTGGTCGCAGTTCTACTTCTAGGCTTCTTCGGTGTCTCGGCGCTCGTGATCGTCACGCCGGGGCAGGACACGGCGCTGACGATCCGCAACACCCTGCGCGGAGGCCGTCGCAGCGGCCTCCTGACGGCGCTCGGAGTGGGGACCGGCCAGTGCGGCTGGGCGCTCGCGACGAGCGCCGGCCTCGCGGCGCTCCTGCTCGCTTCGGAACCGGTGTTCCACGCGCTGCGCTGGTTCGGCGCCGCGTACCTCGCCTATCTCGGCCTGCAGTCGCTCTACCGGGCGGCGCGAAAAATCGGAGCAAGTGGCTCTGAGCCACGAACTAAGACACGTCCGTACCGCCAGGGCGTCCTCAGCAACCTGGGGAACCCGAAGATGGCGATCTTCTTCTCCAGCCTGCTGCCGCAGTTCGCGCACTCCTTCGCCGGCCTGCTTGCGCTCGGCCTGGTCTTCGCGGCGATGACGGTGACCTGGCTGAGCGCGTACGCATTCGCGGTCGCCAAGGCGGGCGACATGCTCCGCCGGCCCGCGATCCGTCGTGTGATCGACGCGGTCGTCGGCGCGGCGCTCGTCGCGTTCGGTGCGCGTCTGGCGACCGAGCGCTAGCCCGGCACGATCTCGAGCTCGTCGAGCAGGGTGAAGTACGCCTGTGCGAACGGGGAGTCCTTCGTGCGCTCCCGCACCTCGTCCCAGTCCACCTGCTCGCGCAGCGAACGCGCGAGCTCGAGCACGCTCGAGAAGTCGGGGCGCTGCTCGCTCAGGACGAGGACCTTCTGCGTGATCACATCCTCGATCGGCGCCACCTTCAGCCGCATCGCGTGGACTTCCATTTCCTCCGCGCGCGCGAACGTGTCGTCGTCGATCGCGCCGCCCGAGGGATCGAAGATGAGATCGATCAGGATGTCGTCCTCGTACGCCTTCAACAGCCAGCCTTCCGGCGGATGCTCGATCCGCATGCCACCGCGCGCCAGCGCCTCCTGAGCCCGTTCCGCGTCCTCAGGTTTGACGAGCAGGTCGACATCGTGCTCGGTCTTCGGCCCCCCGCGGGCCCAGCAGGCGAGGCCGCCGCCGAGCACGAACGGAATGCCCGCGTCGTTGAGTGTTCCGGCTGCCTTCTTCATCGCATCCAGCAGACGGTCGAATTCCCGGTCCTGGTCGGTCGCCACGGGCGCCGGTTTCCCGCCCACCGCCTACGTGGAACATGGTCCTGATGGTGACGATCGCGGCAGCGGGAGATCTGCACGCCTCGCCGGCGACGCGTGAGCACCTCGCCGAGGCGTTCGAGGCGCTCGAGGAGCGCGTCGACGTCGTGCTGCTCGCGGGCGACCTGACGACGCACGGCGATCCCGAGCAGGCAGAGGTCGTCGCCGAGGCATGTCGCGGGCTCGACGTCCCGGTCTGCGCAGTGCTCGGGAACCACGACCTGCACCTGGGCTTCGGGGAGGAGATCGCGGGGATGCTCACGGACGCGGGTGTCCGCGTCCTCGACCACGCGGCGCCGTGCGCGGAGCTCTGCGACGGAGAGGTCGGAGTCGTCGGGACGAAGGGCTTCGTCGGCGGCTTCACGGGCTCGGCGCTCCCCGATTTCGGCGAGCCTGCGCTGCGCCGCCTCTATGCGGAGACGACCGTGGAGGTCGAAGCGATCCGCGCCGGCCTGCAGCAGGTTGCCCACTGTCCGATTCGCGTCGTTCTGCTCCACTACGCACCGACCTCCGACACGCTCCACGGCGAGCCGGAGGGAATCTGGACCTACCTGGGTTGCGACCGCCTGGCGACGCCGATCGCGGAATACCGGCCGGATGTCGTCCTCCACGGCCATTCACACGCGGGGAGCTTCGAAGGCGCGATCGGCACGACCCCCGTGTACAACGTCGCGGTTCACGTGACCGGGCGCAACTTCTATGTCTTCGAGCTGGAGGCGCACGAGGTGGAGGTCGAGACCCGCGCGTAGAAAAGCCGGGGCTGACCCCGTTTGGGGTCAGACCCGGCAGTGGATCCGCGTACGCTTCATCCGTGCCCATCGTCTCGCGCATCTCGATCTCGCCTGTGAAGGGCCTTGGGCTCGGCCATCCAGAGCAGGTCCAGCTCGAGCCGACGGGGGTGCTCGAGAACCGCCGCTTTCACATCGTCGACACGGACGGACGCCGCTACAACCAGCTCCGCAACGGCGGGCTCGTGCGGATCAAGCAGGCGTACGACGCGGACCGGGAGCGGCTCGCGCTCACGTTTCCGGACGGGAGCGTCGCCGAGGGCGAGGTCGCGTTCGGCGAGGAGGTGACGACGGACTTCTACGGGCGCCCGGTCAGCGGGCGCTTCGTCGAGGGTCCCTGGACGGTCGCGCTGTCGCGCTGGGCCGGACGCCCCCTGCGGCTCGTGCAGTCGCCGCCCGGCGCGGCGGTCGATCGCGGGCGCGGACACGTCTCGCTGATCTCGAAGGCGTCGCTCGAGGAGCTGGGGCGCCGGGGCGGTCACGACGGCCCGGTCGACGGTCGCCGCTTCCGCATGCTCTTCGAACTGGAGGGCTGCGGCGCCCACGAGGAGGACACGTGGATCAAGCGCCAGGTGCGCATCGGCGAGGCACTCGTGTATCTCCGCGGCGACGTGGGGCGGTGCGCGATCACGACGCAGAATCCGGAGACCGGCGTTCCGGACTTCGACACGCTGCGCACGCTGGCCGCGTACCGTCCGGTGACCGCCAACGAGGCGGGCAAGCAGCACCTTGCCTTCGGCGTCTACGGGGAGATCGTCGAGCCCGGCAAGGTGGCGCTCGGCGATCAGGTCGAGGTCGTCGAGCAGAACGGCCGGGGTCAGACCCCTGCCGGGGTCAGACCCCAAACGGCGTAGGCTCCCGTCGTGGCCGCCGTGAGCGAATTCGTCGTCGACGAGGCCGACGTCGAAGCCGTCCAGGACGACGGCAACACCGCGAGCGCGCGGCTCACCTTCCAGGTCGAGCACCTCGAGCAGCGCGTGATCCGGTACGCGCCCGGCCGTTCGGGCGCACGCATGCCCGAAGGACGGCACGAGCTGCTCTACGTCGTCGCCGGCGTGGGGGAGCTCGAGCTCGACGGTGCGCGGTACCCCGTCGAGCAGGGGACGGCGGCCTTCGTCGCCCCGGGAGAGACGTATGCGGTCGAGAACCCCGGGCCGGGCGAGCTGCTCGTCGTGGCAGTGTCGGCGCGCGCCGATCTGGACGTTGCCGGCGCCCGCCGCAAGGTCACGGTGCGTTTCGACGACCAGGCCGAGCACACCGCCTCGGTCGAGCGGAGGTTTCGATATCTGATCAACGAAGACGCCGGCTGCCTCGATGTGACGCAGTTCATCGGCATCGTCGAGCCGAGCAAGGCGCCGTTCCACAGCCATCCGTACGAGGAGCTCGGCTACATCGTCCGGGGCGAGGGAATCGCCCACGTGGGGGGCCAATCGATCCCGTTGCGGCCGGGATCCTGCTTCCACCTGCCCCCTGAAAAGGTGCACTGCATCGAGAACGTCGGCCCCGAGCCGATGTACATCCTCGGGGTCTTCCATCCTTCCGATTCGCCGGCGAATCGCGTATATCGGGACAACAAGTAAGCCCGGCGATCGTCACAAGAGGGGTAGGACCGGGGCTTTGAAATCCAAGGAGGGAGTTCGTATGAGGAGAAGGGCAACTGCGATTGCGGCCTTGCTGGCGCTTGCCGCACTCGCGATCGTTGCGGCTGCGTCCGCAACGACGAATCGGGCGGCCGCGCCGTCGGCGCAGGCGGCGACCGCTGCGTCGCTCGTCAAATGCGGCAAGACGAGGTCGATCGGGCTGATGGCGCCCTTCACGGGCCCGGCCGCATCGATCGGGATCAACCAGGTGCACTGGGCGCAGTACTTCCAGCGCACCTACAACGCGACGCACAAAACGAAGATCAAGTTCGTGAACGAGGACACGATGCTCGGCTCGGCCAACGGAACGGCAGAGTCGGTCAAGGGCGCGCAGGCGCTCGGCTCCAACCCGAGCGTGCTCGGCGTCGTCGGGCCGGCCGGTTCGAACGAGGTGAAGGCGACGACCGGCGCGCTGAAGGGAGCGGGCCTCGGCTTCGTCTCCGGCTCGGCGACGAACACGCAGATCACGACCGACGGCACGCGCACGGGCTACTTCTTCCGCACCGTGCCGCCCGACTCGTCTCAGAGCAAGAGCGTCTCCGGTTACATCACCGGCAAGCTGAAGGCGACCAAGGTCTACATCGTGGACGACCAGGAGGCCTACAGCATCGGGCTCGCCGACGAGGTGGAGGCACAGCTGAAGGCGAAGAACGTCACCGTCGGGCGTGACGGCGTCAGCCAGCAGCAGTCCGACTTCTCGGCGATCATCAACAAGATCCCGCGCGACACCGAGCTGGTCTACCTGCCGTGGCAGCTGCCGCCCAAGGGTCAGGCATTCGGGCAGCAGATGAAGAGCCTCGGCCGTGGCAGCGTGAAGCTGATGGGCTCGGACGGCCTCTTCGATCCGCTCTTCTCGGGTCTCGGCTCGAACGTGTACGACTCGTTCTTCCCGCTCAATCCGCAGGACAAGCGCGTCAAGACGTTCAAGAAGCTCCACGGTGGAGCCTCGGAGCTGTTCGGAGCGCCGAGCTACGTGGCGACACAGGTCGTCGCGGGCGCAATCGACCGTGCCTGCGCGAATGGGACGGTCAGCCGCGCCGAGGTTCGGGCGCAGCTCAAGAAG
>VAXY01000282.1 GCA_005885085.1 Actinomycetota bacterium
CGGATCTCGTCGAGCGTGGCGAAGAAGGTGTTGTACTCGTCGGCGAAGCGGACCGCCGGGCCGGCGGTCCCCGGCCTCGCGCTCCCGCCGACGAGGATCGGCAGCTGTGGGCGTCCGAGCCCCGGCGCCCCGTGGAGCTCGTAGTAGGAGCCGTCGAAGGCGAGGTTGTCCTCGCGCAGGAGCCGGTGGACGATCTCGAGCTGCTCCCCGAACCGCGCGACCCGCTCATGGGCGTTCGCGAAGTCGAACCCATACGCCTCGTGCTCCCGTTCCATCCAGCCTGCGCCAAGCCCGAGCGTGACCCGCCCGCCGGAGATCTCGTCGGCGGTCGCCGCCATGCGTGCGAGGACGGACGGATGACGGAACGTCGCCGGTGAGACGAGCGTGCCGAGCTCGAGCCTGGTCGTGCGTGCCGCGAGCCCGGCGATCGTCGTCCACGCGTCGAGCGCGGGACGCGTCTCGTCGAAGCCCGAGATGTAGTGATCGGAACGGAACAGGGCTTCGACGCCGTGCTCTTCGCATGCCTCTGCAAGCGCGACCCAGTCGTCCCAGGTCACGCCCTCCTGCCCTTCGATCATGAGCGCCAGACGCACGAAGCGGAAGCCTAGTGGCGTCCCGTGCGTCCATGTGTGGAACCAAAGACACACTTTCGGCACGAACTCCAGGTCCGAACCCGACACCTCGGCCGCGTCCCTGCGGGACGTGGCCGGGGACAGTCCCCAGGCAGGACCGCGGGAGACACGACCGGTCAGGACTGGGCGGGCCGGCCCGCTCGAAATACGGCCGCTAGCATCGGCGCATGGCCGTCGCCTCGCCGGAGCAGTACCTCGCCGACCTCAATCCGCCCCAGCGGGAGGCGGTGCTCGCGACCGAGGGGCCGTTGCTCGTGATCGCCGGCGCGGGCTCCGGCAAGACGCGCGTCCTGACGTACCGCGTCGCGCACCTGATCAACGCGGTCGGGGCCAAGCCGAACGAGATCCTCGCCATCACCTTCACGAACAAGGCGGCGGGGGAGATGAGGGAGCGGTTGCAGCGGCTGCTCGGGCAGAGCGGGCGAGGCCTGTGGATCCTCACCTTCCACGCGGCCTGCGGACGGATCCTCCGCCGCGAGGCGCAGCGGCTCGGCTACCGCTCCAACTTCACGATCTACGACCAGGCCGACCAGATCCGCTTGGTGAAGCAGTGCCTCGAGGAGCTCGAGCGCGACCCCAAGCGCTTCACGCCGCGCGGGATCCACAACCAGATCTCGCAGGCGAAGAACCAGCTCATCCAGCCGGACGAGTACGCGTCACGCGTCCAGTCGTTCTACGACCAGACCGTCGCGGATGTGTACCAGCTCTACCAGCGGCGCCTGTTCGCGTCGAACGCGGTCGACTTCGACGACCTGCTGATGCTGACCGTCGACGTGCTCGAACGCTTCCCCGAAGCGCGCGAGAAGTGGCAGCAGGCATTCCGGTACATCCTCGTCGACGAGTACCAGGACACAAACCACGCGCAGTACCGGTTGCTGCAACTCCTGGCCGAACCGGACATGAACGTTTGCGCCGTCGGGGACCCGGACCAGTCTGTGTACGGCTTCCGAGGGGCAGACATCAACAACATCCTGGACTTCGAGCGCGACTTCCCGGGCACCCGCACGATCGCCCTCGAGCAGAACTACCGGTCGACGAACTCGATCCTCGACGCGGCGAACTGCGTCATCACCAACAACCGCGAGCGCAAGCCGAAGGAACTCTGGTCGGAGCTCGGCGACGGCGAGCCCGTGCGCGTCGTCGAGGTCGAGGACGAGCACGCCGAGGCGCGTTTCGTCGCGGCGGGCATCGCGGCGTTCGTCGAGGAGGGCTTCTCGGGCGACGAGATCGCGGTCTTCTACCGCACGAACGCGC
>VAXY01000084.1:0-8856 GCA_005885085.1 Actinomycetota bacterium
TACTTCGACTACAAGACCTCATTCAAGAGCCAGCGTGCCGTTGAAGCACTGGCGGATGACGTTCATCGACAGCATCAACGAGCCGTGTTGAGGACGCGAAATCCTTCCGGATGACGCGGTATCGCGATTTCCGGCGACTTCTTAGATGGAGCTAGCCGGGCTCGAACCGGCGACCTCCTGGGTGCGATAACGGGGAACGCTCATTCGGTCGGCTTCTCTACGGGTTGCTTGCGATACGTCGCCCACGCTCGGCTCAATAGGGTTCTCTCAGTTCGGTAGAGCCGCCGGTAACACGAGCAGCCGAGTTGCGGCCGGATCACTGCGAGCGCACCACGGGTCAGCGGGCCCAGTTGAACGACGCGCATGCTTAGGCGAGAGTGCGGGCCGGATGTTCATGCAGCTTCTGGCCAACGGCCTCGTCACCGGGTCCGTGATAGCGCTCGCGGCGGCCGGCATTTCGATCGTCTACGGGATCCTGCGGCTCGTTAACTTCGCGTACGGCGACTACATGACGTTCGGAGCCTTCGCGGGAATCCTCTTCAACGTCAAGCTGGGGCTGCCGATCGTCCTTGCGGCCGTCATCGCGATGGCTGCCACCGCGCTCCTGTCAGTTGCCCTAGAGTTCGTGCTCTGGCGGCCTCTCCGTGCGAAAAGCGCCGGCTTCATGAGCCTCTTCCTCGTCTCAGTAGGCCTTGCGCTCGTGCTCCGCCACGTCATCTATCTCGTCGCGGGACCACAGCCGCGGACGTACGCGGTGGACCCGTACAAGGTCTATGTGATCGGCAGTGCAAGGCTGTCGGGTGCACAGGGAATCGCCATCGTGGTCGCGGCGGTCGGGATCGTGCTGATCGGCCTTCTCATCGCCGGCACCGGAGTCGGACGCATGATGCGCGCGCTCGCAGATGATCTTCCGCTCGCGGCCGTGGCCGGCGTGCGAACAGGCAGAGTCATTGTGGCCGCCTGGATCGTCTCCGGGCTGCTTGCCGGGCTGGCCGGGGTGCTCGCCGGGCTGGTGCAGACCTCGTTCGATCCACAGCTCGGCTTCACATTGCTGCTCCCGATCTTCGCCGCCGTCGTGCTCGGTGGCATCGGCAACGTCTACGGAGCGCTCGCCGGGGGTCTCGCACTCGGCCTCGCGATGGAGCTGTCGACCTGGACCGAGCTGGCCGGCGGGGTCAACCCGACGTACAAGCCCGTCGTCGCCTTCGGCGCCCTCGTGCTCGTCCTGCTGCTACGCCCGCAGGGCCTGTTCGGAAGGGCGCGCGTCGTTTGAGCACGATCGCCAGCTTCGGCTTCTGGTCGTTTGTCGGGATCGTCGCCGGGATCTACACGCTGTTTGCGCTCGGCGTGCAAGTGCAGTTTGGCTTCGCCGGCCTGCTCAATTTCGGTCACGTCGCCTTCATGGGAATCGGCGCGTACACCATGGCGATCCTCGTCGTGAAGGAGGACATGAACATGTGGGCGGCGGCCGGCTGCGGCGTGCTGCTCGCGATGCTCGGAGGCGTTCTGCTGGGCTTGCCGACCCTGCGTCTTCGCGCCGACTACTTCGCGATCACGACCATCGCGTTCAGCGAGATCCTGCGGTACGTCGCCACGAACGAAGACCGGCTGACCGGCGGCTCGCAGGGGACGATCAACCTGGCTGGGATCGGCAAGACCGCGCAGTACGACGACCAGTGGCGGAGCTTCCTCGGCAGCGTGGAGAGCGGCCTCCACGTCGGCGGCGACGTCGCGATGCTGATCGTCGTGTGGACGGTCGCGCTGCTGGCGGTGGTCGCCGTGTGGCTGATGATGAAGACGCCCTGGGGCCGGGTGCTGAAGTCGATCCGCGAGGACGAGGATGCGGCCGCGTCACTCGGAAAGAACGTCTTCGCCTACAAGCTGCAGGCGCTCGTCGTCGGTGCTGCGCTCGGGGCGATCGCGGGGCTCTTTTACGCGTGGCAGTTCAGCTACTTCAGCCCTGACGACTTCGCGCCGCTTCTGACGTTCTTTGCCTGGATGATCGTCATCCTCGGTGGTCTGGGCAAAGCCTGGACAGTGCCGGTCGGCGCGATCGTCTTCGGCGTGATCTTCGCTGGAACGCGCTTCTTCGACTTTCCGCCGTTCTCGCTGCTCGACTCGACCGAACGCGCCTATTTGCGGCTGATCGTGATCGGGCTCGTAATCATCGGGCTCATGCTCTTCCGGCCACAGGGCATCTTCGGCAGCAGAAGGGAGATGGTGCTCGAGTGAGCACGCCGATCCTCGCGGTCCGGGAAGTCGTCCGCACTTTCGGCGGGCTCCGGGCTGTCGACGGCGCCTCGTTCGACGTCGAGCAAGGCTCGATCACCGCGCTGATCGGCCCGAACGGCGCCGGCAAGTCGACGCTGTTCAACGTCGTCTCCGGATTTCTCTCGGCTGAAGGAGGATCCGTACAGTTCGAAGGGCGACGCATCGACCGTGCGCCATCTCATCGGATCGCGCGCCGTGGGCTCGTCCGGACCTTTCAGGTGCCGCGCACGCTGACTCGTCTGTCCGTGCTCGACAATGTGCTGCTCGCTGCTTCCGGCCATCCCGGCGAGCGGTTAAGTGGGCTGCTGCTCCGGCCCGCCCGCGCTCGTGCCTACGAACGCAAGACGCGGCACCGTGCTCACGAGCTACTCGAGCTCGTCCGGCTGGACAAGCACGCCCAGGACTACGCCGGTGTCCTCTCCGGCGGGCAGCGCAAGCTGCTCGATTTCGCGAGGGTGTTGATGACCGAGCCTCGGCTCGTCCTCCTCGACGAGCCGATGGCCGGAGTCAATCCGGTGCTCGGCCGGCAACTGCTCGAGCACGTGCTTCAGCTCCGTGCCGAGGGCGGAATGACGTTTCTCTTCGTCGAGCACGACCTCGCCGTCGTGATGGAGGCCAGCGACCGCGTCATTGTGATGAACGAGGGCCGGGTGATCGCAAGCGGCACACCGACGGACGTGCGTTCCGACGAACGCGTTGTCGACGCTTACCTCGGGGTGGTCCCGCCGACGTGAGCGCGCCGCTGCTCGAAGTGGCCGACATCGAGGCGGGCTACGGCGAAGCGCTCGTGTTGCGGGGTGTCTCGCTCGCCGCCTCGGCGGGAGAGCTCGTCACGATCATCGGTCCGAACGGCGCCGGCAAGTCCACGCTCTTGAGGGTCGTCTACGGGCTCCTTCGCCCGGAAGCGGGAAGCGTCCGTTACGCGGGCGAAGACGTCACCGGAGTGCGACCCGAGCAGCTGACGCGGCGAGGGCTGAACTACGTGCCGCAGCTTGCGAACGTCTTTCCGACGCTCTCGGTTGCCGAGAACCTCCAGGTCGGCGGCGTCTCGCTGCCACGAGCGGAGCGGCGGCAGGCCGTCGCCGACATGTATGAGCAGTTCCCGTTGCTCGCTGAGCGACGTCGTCAGCGGGCCGGCACTCTCTCTGGCGGACAGCGCAAGCTGCTTGCCATCGCGCGCGCGCTCGTCACCCGGCCGAAGGTGCTGTTTCTGGACGAGCCGTCCGCGGGGCTGTCGCCGCAGGCGGTCGAGCTCGTCTTCGATCAGCTCGCGGCGGTGAAGCGGCGCGGAATCGCAGTCGTGATGGTCGAGCAGAATGCCCGCCGGGCGCTCGCACTTGCCGATACGGGCTACGTGCTCGACATGGGCCGCAACGCCTACGTCGGACCTGGGCGAACGCTGCTGCGCGACCCCAAGGTGGCCGAGCTCTACTTGGGCAAGTCGACGGCCGCGTCGAGCTCGACCTCGACGAGCGCGCCTTCCGGGATGAGCGAGCCGACGTAGTACGTCGTGTTCGCCGGCTCCACGCCCGCGAACAGCTCGGCATGCGCGCGTGCCGCGTCCTTCCAGTCGCACTCGGGCGCGAGCAGCAGCCGCGTGCGCACAACATCCGAGCGCTCCGCTCCGAGCTCGGCCGCCGCCTGGAGCGCGCGCTCGATTGCGGCGTGCGTCTGCCGGTAGGAGTCGCCCGGATAGAGGACCGCGCCGTCGGCGAGCGGCGCCGTCCCGCTGACTGCTACGTGCGGACCGAAGCGGATCGCGCGGGAGTAGGCGGCGACTTCTCCGAAGCCGCCGCCGTCCCTGACCTTTGCTCGCACTACGGCTTGAAGGTGATCGTCTTCTGCGTCGTGATCTGGCCGTTCGAATACCTCCAGATCTCGTACACAGCCGATCCCGGATCCCCGTTCTTGTCCCAGTCGATTGGGCCCCAGGCACCCTCGTAGTTGATGTCCTTGCCCGCGAGCAGCAGCTTGACTGCCTGGTCGAGTTTCTTGAAGGTCACCTTCGCGCCCGGCGGACCGGACACCGCGCGCAGTTGCGTCTTGATCTTCGGCCCCGTCGCCGAGCAGGCCTTCACGGCTGCGAGGAAGGCGAGGTTGGCCGCGTCGAACGCCGTCCCCTCGAACCCGGTGTATGGCTTCGCACCCTTGACCTGTTTCTTCCAGAGTGCATCGAAGGCGGCGCGAGCCGGCGCCCCCACGGAGGTTGCGGCGGTGCCGCGTAGGCCGTCGGCCGGACTGCCGAGCGCCTTCAGCACATCCTCGTTCCGGAGCGCTTCGGTCATCAGCGTTCGCGACGCCTGCCACTTCCCGGTTCGCACGAGCGAAGGCGCGAGCTTTGCAAAGGTCTCCGGGAAGTCGATGATCACGAACCCGGCCGGACTGCCGCTGACGAGCCGGCCGGCCTCCGTGTCGTAGTTCGCCTGATCCGGATTCCAGCGCAGGCTCTCCCCCACCTTGCCGCCGAGCTTCTTGTACTGCGCAACGAAGAGCTGCTGGAGCGCTGTTCCGAAGGCATCGTTGCGTGCGCCGACGTTCACCGTCTTCCCCTTCCCGAAGGCGGAGATCGCTGCCTGCGCGAGCACTCGACCTTGCAGGTAGTCCGAGGGATACACGCGCCAGAGGTAGCCGTTGTCCTTGATCCCGGTGATCTGCGGCGCGCTCGACGTCGGGCTGATGTCGACAACATGATTGGGAATTGCGACCGACTGCGCCATCGGAATCGTCGCGCTCGAGGCCATCTCTCCAATGATCACGCTGACGTGGTCGGCCTTGACGAGCTTTGTCGCCGCCTCGACTGACGCAGCTGCCTGAGTCTGCCCGTCCTCGGACGCAACGAGCTTCACGGATGTCTTCGAGAGCTTCAAGCGCTTGAGCGACGCGTTCTGCATGGCCACGGCAAGCTTGACCGCGCGGTCGAGATTCGCTCCGTACGCGGCCAGACCGCCGGTGAACGGCAGTACGTCTCCGATGCGGAGCTGGAACGCGCAGGTGCGCTGAGTCGAGCTCGTCGAAGCTGTTCCTCCGGTGACCCCGGCCACGGATGCTGTCGCGGCAAGCAGCAGGGCTGCTGCAACCGCTTTTCGCCAGTTCTTCACGTCGGCCTCCTGACTCGGTGAGCGCGCAGGCACGCGCTGCCCGATCATCGAACGAAAGCGGCGCCGTTGCAAGGTGGAAGCCGGAGACGGCGGCATATGCTGAGCCGGCCATGACCGAGATGCGGCTCTACGACCTGCGCGTCACCGTCGAACGGATCGAGGGCCGCTCGGTCTGCGGGCTCCAGGTCGGCGACTACTTCGAGCTGACCGAATCAAGCAGGATCCGCATTCCCGAAGGGCGGCACTTCTGCATCTACGCCCTGCAGTCGGTGCTACCGCTGCTGCCGGCGAAGCAGCGCCAACTCCCTGAATCCGACTGGCTCGAGCAGGACTCCCTCGTCTGTTGCCCCGATCCCGACGAACGGGTGGTGATGCGGATCGAGCGGATCGGCGAACGGACGCTCCACACCGAAGAGCTGACGTGAGCGACGAGCGGGACGAGCTCGGGCTCGGACTTCAGACCGACAAGCTCCCTGGGGCATACGCGCCGCTGGCGCGTGCCGCCGAGGAGGCGGGGTTCGCCGTCGTCACCGCGTTCAACGACCTCTGGTTCCAGCCTGCGCTGCCGGCGCTCCTGGAGATCGCGCGTGCGACAGAACGCGTCCGCGTCGGGCCGTCCTGTCTCAACCCCTTCACCGTGCACCCCGTCGAGATCGCGGGCCAGACGGCGATGCTCGACGCCGCGACCGAGGGTCGCGCCTTCCTAGGCCTCGCGCGAGGGTCCTGGCTCGAGACGATGCGCGTCGATCAATCTGATCCGGTCACGGCGATTCGCGAGACGTGGGAAGTCGTTCGCCGTCTCCTCGAGGGCGACGACTCCGGCTTCGAGGGCCAAAGGTTCTCGCTCGCGCAGGGCGACCGCCTGCGTTACCCGGTCGCTCGGCGAAGCGTGCCTCTTCTCGTCGGAACCTGGTCGCCGCGACTGGCGGCATTCGCCGGTGAGGTCGCCCAGGAGCTCAAGGTGGGCGGCAGTGCGAATCCGGACGTCGTCCCGGTGATGCGTGAGCGGATCGGCAACCAGGAGGTCAGGATCGTGCTCGGCGCGGTCACGGTTGTCGACAACGACGGCGACAGGGCGCGCACGATCGCGCGGCGCGAGGTCGCGATGTATCTCGCAGTCGTGGCCGAGCTCGATCCGACTGTCTCACTCGAACCGGAGCTGGTGGCACGCGTGCGCGCTCTCGTCGCGGCCGGCGACGATGCGGGCGCGGGCGCGCTGATCTCTGACGACGTCCTCGACCGGTTCGCTTTCGCCGGAAGCCCGGAACAGGTCGCGTCCCACGCTGAGGCCCTGTTCGACGCAGGCGCCGGACGCATCGACTTCGGCACGCCGCACGGAGTGCCGGAGTCCCGCGGGGTGGAGCTGCTGTGTACCGAGGTGCTCCCCCGGCTGCGCGCGGCGGTCGGTGCCGACCGTTAGATGACCTGAGGCTCGGGCATGAGCCGTCCCTCTGCAAAGCGTCCGGCGTCGAGCACGCCGAGGGCCGCGTCTTCGCGCTTCTCGCTCACAGACTCGGCGATGATCCGTCCGACCGCCGGCGCCAGCATGAACCCGTGGCCGCTGAAGCCCGCGGCGACCCAGACGCGGTCGCGAACGCGACCGAGGATCCCCTGGTGGTCCGGCGTCATGTCGTAGACGCCGGGGACAAGCGCCGGCAGTGCGACGTACACAAGTTGCGGAAGCAACTCTTCGAACGCGCTGCGCACGTTCGCCCGTCCGCCCTCATCATTCTCCCGCGCGCCGAGGTCACTCGCGAGCACGCGGCCGTCGCCCAGCTGCTTTGCAGCAAAGCGTCGTTCAGGTGAGACGATCAGGGGCTCGAGCAGCCGCTCTCGGATCGGCTCGCTGAAGAAGAGGAAGCGCGTCTGCGCGCTAATCGGCAGCTCGGGCAGCAGAGCGGGCGTGTCAACACCAGTTGCGACCACGACCGCATCGGCCTGCAGTTCGTCACCTGATGCAAGGCGAACGGCGCCGTCGTCGCGGATCTCGACCACTTCGCCGATCTGCACGTCGGCCAAAGCACCGAAGGCCTCGACCAGCGACTGCGGCCGGTCGAAGTAGCCGTCCTCCGGCCCCCAGGCACCGCCGACAACGCCTGCAACCTCGAGACCTGGGACGAGCTCGGCCGCCTCGGCCGGCCCGACGATCCGCGAGCGAATGCCGAGCTCGTTCTGGAGAGCGACGTTCTCTCGCATCCGCGCAAACACACGGTCGGAATGCGCGAGGAAGAGATAACCGCAGGCGCGGAAGCCCGGATCGACCCTCATGGAAAGCAGTTCTGGTGCGTCGGCGTAAAAACGCATCGACTCGCGTGCGAGCAGGCAGTTGACGCGCGTGCCCCACTGTTGCCGGACGCCGCCCGGCTGGACGCCGGAGGCTCCCGCGCCGATCCCGGCGCGGTCGAGCACCGTCACCGAGGCGCCGCGCTGCGCGAGGTGGAATGCGATCGAGAGCCCGACGACGCCCGCGCCGACGACCACGACGTCAGGCCTCGTCCGCATGCCGCCGAGCTTAGACTCGCCCGCGGTGTTCGACTACGCGAAGCGGCAGCGGAGCCTGGCGCAGCGGATGGAGGCGGAGGCCGCCGACGTGCTCTTCCTCGGGCCGTCGGCGGACCTCGAGTACTGCCGCATGGTTGGCGTATCCGTCCACGATCGGCTCCAACAGAGAACCAGGCAGCTCGTGCGTCGGTAGAGCGGCGAGTAGACGGTCCTCCTAAACCCTGTCCCGGGTCGGTCAACCGCCTGGTCGCACACCAGAAGGCACAGACCGTCCTCGATTTGCTCAGGTTGTCTCTTTTCGTCGCGCCGCAAGTAGAACGGGTCGAGTACTACAGTTCTCATGCATCACTGGCGCGTGCGAAGTCGTGGACTGCTTAATTTGCAGGCTCTTCCCACGCGAGTCTCGGTTAGCTGAACCGGGGCTCGGATCGGCTGTCTGTCCTGAGCTAAGTCCGTCCTAGAGGTGCTGGGTGGGCGCCAGAGTGGATCTTTTCAACGCCAAGTCCTGCGAACCCGAGGGCCCACAGCAATCCCAAGAGCGGCACAATGGTTCGTTACGCCGCGTCGCGAAAGCCAGTGAGAAACACGCGCACAGTGGCGACGGCCTCCTGCCGGAGCCGAGCTCTGTTCTCCTCGTCGTCCGGTTCGGCAAGAAAGAGGGCGTAGGCGCTTGGACCGTCTTGTTGAGCGTCACGGAATCTCTCGTCCAGAATCCGCACAGCCTCCTCGACCTGTTCACGTTTGGCGACCGGGCTCGTGGCGCACGTGCCCCCTACCGCGCGTGGACCGCCCTCATGGTTGAAGAGGGTGAAGACAAGGTCATATGCATCCTTGTTTTCGTGTCGGTCCTGGAACGCAAGGATCTTGAGTACTACGTAGGGCAGCACGTTGGCCACCCGCACGGCGACTCGAGAGAGGCTTCCGCCGTCAAGGCGCTCCGCCTCGATGTCGCGTTCGACAAAGTCGTCGCGGACCAAGTGTGCAC
>VAXY01000084.1:8902-9270 GCA_005885085.1 Actinomycetota bacterium
GAAGATGTTTCCAGGGGGCACCTGGTCCGTTTCGCAGAGGAACTCAACGATCACGTGAAAGCCCTCGACGTCGCGCGACCACCGGAAGCTCGGCTGCTTCTGCTCGAACCCTGCCTTCTGCAAGTTGTTTTGGAGTGTGCGGTATGTCTCCGGCGTCTCGTCGCCAAGCGCAAGGCCGATGACGAGGTCGATGTCGGTCGTTCCGACATGCGCGCGGGCGCCTTCCGGGAGCTGGCCGACGAGGTATCTCGGCGCGAGACCGCCTGCGAGGTAGATGCGTTCACGCCACGGGCCGAGGTCGCCAAGCAGGGTGACCAAGACGCGCTCGCAGAGTGCAGTGGTTTCCTCGTCGTAGTCCGTGTAATGTG
>VAXY01000085.1:0-2259 GCA_005885085.1 Actinomycetota bacterium
CCTTCGCGAAGAGTTTCGCAAGACGATCGTCGATCCGTTCGTGCGCGCGTACGAAAGCGGCGAAACGCCGAATCCGTGCATCCGCTGCAACGGCGCGTTCCGCTTCGGGCGGCTGCTGGACTTCGCGCAAGAGGCCGGTGCGGACACGCTCGTAACCGGACACTACGCGCGCATCGCCGAGCATCGCGGACGGCTCCTGCTGGCGCGTGGGGCGGACCCGCACAAGGACCAGTCGTACATGCTCGCGCGCCTCGACCCGCGGCACCTCGCGCAGATCGCCTTCCCGCTCGGCGACCAGACGAAGGACGAGACACGAGCGGAGGCCGAGCGCGCGGGCCTCGCCGTCGCCTCGCGCGGTGAAAGCCAGGAGGCGTGCTTCCTCGCCGGCGACGACTACCGTGCGTTCCTCGAGCGGCGAGGGCTCGGTCGGGTCGAAGGCGCGATCGTCGACGAGGAGGGTCATGAGCTCGGCCGCCACGCCGGCCATTGGCGCTTCACGCCCGGCCAGCGGAAGGGTCTCGGCGTCACCGCGCCCCTGCCGCTCTACACGCTGCGCTCCGACCCGAGCACGAACACCGTCGTCGTCGGTCCGCGCGAGGCGCTCGGGCGCATGACCGTCGACGCGACCGGCGGCCTCTATGTCCCGGTCGAGCGCGTGCAGGTCAAGCTCCGCTATCGGTCGGAGACCGTCGCGGCCCGCGTCCACGTGATCGAGCGGGGCTTTCGTCTCGAGCTCGACGCGCCGGCCTACGCAGTCGCGCCGGGCCAGGCCGCGGTCCTCTACGAGGGTGACGTGGTGGTGGGGGCCGGGCTGATCCGCCCGAGGGCCTAACATCCGTTGCCGGGTGAACTTCGTAGCGCTCACCCGCGCAACCCAGGCTGCCGCTTCTCCGTTCTACCGAGGGGTCGGACTGGAGGACACGTTGAGCGGTGACGAGATCTCACTGACGTTGCCCGCGGACGAGGCGTTTCATCGCGTCGCCCATCTCGTCCTGGGCGGGCTCGCCGTGCGCCTCGATCTCACGTTCGAGCACATCGAGGATCTGGAGATCGCTCTCGACGCGCTGCTCGAACGCCCGCTCACAGACGAAGCCCTGACGCTGCGCGTGCGCATGCTCGACGGAGAGCTGCGGACCACCGTCGGACCGTTCGCCGCGCTGCGGACGGAGCTGGAGCGCGGCGGCGTCGACTCCTTGAACCTCGCGCGCATCCTCACTGCCGTCTGCGACAGCGTCGAGATCGCCGACCGTGACGGCTCGGACTGGGTCGAGCTGACGAAACGCGTGGACTCGCGCAGGGACGAGGCCGGATGAGCGAGACGGACAAGGTCCTCCTGCGCCGCTACCACGAGCAGGGCGACCTTCAGGCGCGCGAGCAGCTGATCGAGCAGTACATGTCGCTCGTGCGGTCGCTGGCGCGCCGGTACTCCTACCGAGGCGAGCAGCTCGAGGACCTCGTCCAGATCGGTGCGATCGGGCTGATCAAGGCGATCGACCGTTTCGACCTCGACCGCGGCGTCGAGCTGACGACGTACGCGACCCCGAACATCATCGGCGAGATCAAGCGGCACTTCCGCGACAAGGGCTGGTCCGTGCGCGTGCCCCGCGGCCTGCAAGAGCTGAACGTCCAGCTGTCGCGTCTCGTCGAGCAGCTCACTGTGCAACTCGGCCGCTCGCCGACGATCACCGAGCTGGCGAAGGCCGCGGGTGCCGAGGAGGAAGAGGTGCTCGAGGCGCTCGAGTCCGGCCGCGCCTACTCTTCCCTGTCGCTCTCGACCGGCGGTGCCCAGGAGGACGGTGAGGAGCTCGACCCGCTCGAGTCGATCGGCACGGAAGAGCACCAGTACGAGGTCTCGGAGGACCGCGCCGTGCTCGCGCCGGGATTCCGCGTCCTCGACGAGCGCGAGCGGAAGATCCTCCACCTCCGCTTCTTCAAGGGCCTGACGCAGTCACAGATCGCACAACAGGTCGGCATCTCGCAGATGCATGTGTCGCGCCTGATTCGCCGCTCGCTCGAAAAGATCCGCGAGGAGATCGCGGCGGAGGAGGAAGTGGAGCCGAAGGCCGCGCGTCGATGAACATCGACGAGACGGCGTTCGTCCGCGAGCAGTACGCGACCGAGGATCGTCTCCGGGCGCGCAAGTCCGCAGACAGCTGGGACGCGCTCGCGCCGCTCGTCACCATGCCGCAGCTCGGCGAACCCGTGCGCGTTCGCCGCCACAGCACTGTCTTCGTGGCGGAGAAGGCATCCGCCTAGCCC
>VAXY01000085.1:2353-24513 GCA_005885085.1 Actinomycetota bacterium
TTCCGGCCGTCGGCACCCCTGATCCCGCGTGCCGGTGACCGCTCGACCTTGCTCACAACCGCGGGGATGCAGCCGCTGATGCCGTTCTTCCTCGGCCGCGAGCAGCCGCCGGCACCGCTGCTGACGACCGTCCAGAAGTGCTTCCGCACGCCGGACATCGACGACGTCGGGCTTGACGGCTCCCACCTCACGTTCTTCGAAATGCTCGGCAACTTCTCGTTCGGGCAGTACTTCAAGGAAGGCGCGATCGACCTCGCGTGGGAGTTCGTCTTCGAGCACCTGAAGCTCGATCCCGAGCGGTTCTGGGTGAGCGTGTTCGCCGGCGACCCCGGGCTCGAGCTGGGGGAGGACGCGGTCGCCTATCGCAAGTGGGAGGAGATCGGCCAGCCCGCCGAGCGGATCGTGCTCCTGCCGGCCTCGGAGAACTTCTGGTCCGTGGGCGGACCGGGGCCCTGCGGCCCCGACACCGAGATGTACTACGACTGGGGCGCGGAGCATGGCTGTGGCGAGCCCGACTGCAAGCCGGCCTGCACGCGGTGCGAGCGGTTTCTCGAGTTCTGGAACCTCGTCTTCATGGAGTTCGAGCAGCACGCGGACGGGAGCTTGACCCCGCTGCCGAAGCAGAACGTCGACACCGGTATGGGCGTCGAGCGCACGGCAGCGATCCTGCAGAATGTGATGACCGTCTACGAGACCGACGGGTACCAGGCGATCATGCACTGGATCGCCGGCGAGAGCGGCGTCGCATACGGCGACTCGCCCGAGGCGACGAAGGCGCACCGCATCCTCGCGGATCACGGCCGCGGCATGACCTTCCTCGCCGCCGACGGCGTCTCGCCTTCGAACGAGGGCCGCGGCTACGTGATGCGGCGGATCATCCGGCGCGCAGTTCAACAGGCCGGCCGGGTCGGGCTCGAGCCGCCGTACCTGGCGCGGCTCGCCGACGTGGTGATCGAGCAGATGCGCTCCGGCTATCCGGAGCTAGAAGACCACCGCGACGAGATCCATCGCGTCCTCTCGGCCGAGGAGGAGCGGTTCGGCCAGACGCTCGCGCGCGGCCTGCGCCTCTTCGAGGAGGTGGCAGAGCAGGGCGGCGACATCTCGGGCGAGGACGCGTTCCGCCTCCACGACACGTACGGCTTTCCGCTCGAGCTGACCCAGGAGCTTGCGCGCGAGCGCGGGCTCGGCGTCGACGAGGACCAGTTCACGACGCTGATGGAGCAGCAACGGGAGCGGTCGCGCGGATCGGTTGCGGTCGAGTTTCAGGTCGAAGGGTCGAAGCCGGAGTTCGTCGGATACGAGAAGACAGACGTCCTGACGGCGATCTCGGCGTTCCACGACCGCGGTGACGGCAGCTTCGAAGTAAAGCTGTATGAGTCGCCGTTCTACCCGGCGGGCGGCGGCCAGGTCTCGGACACCGGCTACCTCGTCCACGAGGAGACGGGGGCCGAGGCGACACTGCGCGAGGCAATCCGCCTCGAAGGAGACGACCAGGTGCTCGTGTTCGAAGGCAGTGGCTTTGACGACGGTGATCGCGTGCGCGCGGTCGTCCCCTGGTCGCATCGCTTTCCGACCATGGCCAACCACACGGCCACCCATCTCCTGCACAAGGCGCTGCAGGACGTGCTCGGCGACCACGTCCGTCAGGCTGGGTCCGCCGTTCGGCCGGACAAGCTGCGCTTCGACTTCACACATCCCGACCAGCTCACCAGCGAGGAGCGCGCCGAGATCGAACGCCGCGTGAACGAGAAGATCTTCGAGAACCTGCCGGTGCACGCATTCGTGACGCCCATCGAGGAAGCGCGCAAGCTTGGGGCGATGATGCTCTTCGGCGAGAAGTACGGCGACCAGGTCCGCGTGATCGAGATTCCCGGCTACTCGCGTGAGCTGTGCGGAGGGACGCATGTGCGCTGGACCGCGGAGATCGGCTCGTTCGCGATCCTCTCGGAAGGCTCGGTCGGCGCGGGCGCGCGCCGGATCGAGGCTGTTACGTCCGGCGAGGCGTACGCGTACTTCCACGGTGCGCGGCTCGAGGCGGACGAACTTCGCCGCGAGCTCGAGGCGCTGCGCAAGGAGCTGCGCAAGCCGAAGGCCGCCGCTCCCGCGGACTTCACGATCGTCGAGCGTGAGGGCGACGTCGTCCTCGTCGAGGCGAGGGCGGTGAAGGGGGGCCAGCTGCGTGATCTCTCGGATCGACTGCGCCGGCAGGAGAAGGCGGCCGGTGTGATCGTCGGCTCGATCGACGACGGACGCGCCTACCTCGTCGTCAACCTCGACGAGTCGCTCGTCGGCAAGGGCCTCGACGCGTCGCAGCTCGTGCGCGAGATCGGACGTCACATCGGCGGCGGCGGCGGCGGCAGGCCGACGCTCGCCGAGGCGGGCGGCAAGAACCCCGCGGGGTTGCGCGACGCTCTCGAGGCGGGTAAGCAGGCGATCGCCGCCGCCCTGAGGTGAAAGTGCTGGCGCTCGACTACGGCCGTGCGCGCACCGGCGTCGCCGTCTCGGACCCCACCGGCACGATCGCGCGACCCGTCGGCGTCGTCGAGCTTGCGCGCACCGAACAGGGGCTCGCGCGACTGACGGAGCTGATCGCGGAACACGGGGTCGAGCTTGTCGTCGTCGGCCTCCCGCTCGCCCTGCGCGGTGAGCGTGGCGAGCAGGCGCGTGAGACCGAGGAGTTCATCGAGGCTCTCGACGGTGTGACCGGCGTCGCGATCACGGCGTTCGACGAGCGGTTCACGACCGACCTCGCCGAGCAGACACCCGCACCCGCGGCAGAGGACGCGCGCGCGGCGGCACACCTCTTGTCGAGCTATCTCGCGTGGGCGAGCGCAGAGGCGTAATCCCGCCGCGGCCGGGGCGGCCTCCGGAGCGTCCGGATCCGCGCAAGGTCGCGCGCCGGCGCGTGCTCGCCCTCGTCATCCTGCTCCTGCTGCTCGGTGGGCTCGGCTGGCTCGCCGTCGCCGCGATCGGCCGCGGCGGCAATGACGCCGCCGTCGGCCCGACCACCAGCTCCAGCACGCTGCTCTACCGGACCGTGACAAAGACAACCGCGACCGGGACCGTGGAGACGGTGATCGCGATGCCGAAGCCGTTCCACGTCGTCTTTCCGGAGGGCTTCACGCGAGCGGAGATGGCCGACCGCGCCGCGGTGGTCGCAAAGATCGCGCAGCGCAAGCGTCATGTTCGTGCGCACCTCTCGCGGGGAACGTACCTGGCGGCGACCGGAAGCCGCGGGTGCCGCCGTGCTTCCACGGCCGGGTGCGGACGATCGAAGGCTTCCTCTTTCCGGCCACCTACGAGTTCTTCCGGCAGACGACTTACACGCAGCTCGCGAGCGAGCAGCTCGACGCGTTCTGCCAGAACTGGGAGCGGCTAGACCTCGGCTTCGCGCACACGAAGAATCTGACCCCGTACGACGTCCTGATCATCGCGTCGATGGTCGAGAAGGAAACGCTGTCGCCGGACGAGCGCCAGCTCGTCGCCGCAGTCATCTACAACCGCTTGCACGCGCGCATGCCGCTAGGTATCGACGCGACGCTGCGCTACGGGCTCAACATTCCGCCGACGGAGTCGATCCACGAGTCGCAACTCGCCAGCGACTCGCCGTACAACACCCGCAAGCACCTCGGCCTGCCCCCGACTCCGATTGCGAATCCGGGCCTCGCGTCGATGCAGGCCGCCGCGCATCCCGCGCACGTCAACTATCTCTACTTCGTGCGGAAGCCGGACAAGAAGCACCACTTCTTCACCGCGAGCTACAAGGCGTTCCAGGCGTACGCCGCCAGGCACGGTTACGGCGGCCCGTGATCTCCGGCGAGACCCGGCTCGTCGGGCTGCTCGGCGATCCGGTCTCCGGGTCGCTCTCACCGCCGATGCAGAACGCCGCCTTCGCAGCGCGCGGGCTCGACTGGACGTACGTTCCGCTCGCGGTGCCGGCGGAACGGCTGGAGGATGCACTGCGCGGACTGTTCGCTCTCGGCTTCGCGGGTGCGAACGTGACGACCCCGCACAAGCTCGCGGTTGCGACGCTACTCGGGGCCGGCACCCCGTCGGTCAACACGCTCGTCGTCCGCGACGGCCGCCTGCACGGGTCGAGCACGGACTCGGCGATCCTGGCCGACCTGCAGTTCGACCGCGCCGCGATCATCGGTGACGGCGGCGCCGCGATCGCGTTCGCCGAGTCACTCCCGCAGGCGGCGCGCTTTTCTCGACGCGGTAACTGGCCGCCGGACGTCCGCGACGCCGACGTCGTGGTCAATGCGACGTCCGAGCGGGACGAGATCCTCGTCGAGCTTCGCGCCGGTCAGACGCTGGTCGACCTGCCGTATCCCCGTACGGCCACCGCGCGCGCTGCGCAGGCCGCCGGCGCGCGGGTCCTCGACGGCTTCGACGTCCTGGTTGCGCAGGGGGCGGCCGCATTCCGGTTGTGGACGGGGCTTCCGGCCCCAGTCGACGTCATGCGCGCGGCGATCCGGTGCCGAACCGCCGACTACGCTTGATCGCATGGCGTTCCGGCTGACGACGGCGGGGGAGTCGCATGGCCCCGCACTGGTCGCGATCGTCGAAGGGCTTCCGGCGGGGCTGACGGTGGAGAAGGCCGCGATCGACGCCGACCTGCGCCGGCGCCAGCAGGGCTACGGCCGGAGCCCTCGCCAGCAGATCGAGCAGGACGAGGTCGAGGTGCTCGCCGGTCTCCGCCACGGCCGGACGCTCGGGACGCCGCTCGCGCTCCTCGTCCGCAACCGCGACCACGCCAACTGGGCGTGGGGCATGAGCCCCTGGCCCCCCGAGGGTGACCCCTCCGGCAAGGGAACGAGGCAGGTCACGCTCCCGCGGCCGGGCCACGCCGACCTGGCGGGCGCGCTCAAGTACGGGCTCTCCGACGTACGCGACGCGCTCGAGCGCGCCAGCGCGCGGCACACGGCAGTGATCGTCGCGGCGGGAGCCGTCGTGAAGGCACTGCTCGGAGAGATCGGCGTCGCGGTCACGGGGAACGTCCTGACCGAAGATCTCGAGCAGCGCGTGGACGAGGCTCGGGCAGACCGCGACACGGTGGGCGGCATCGTGGAGGTGCGGGCCCAGGGTGTGCCGCCCGGCCTCGGCTCCTACGCGAGCAAGGAGGAGCGGCTCGATGCACGGCTTGCTGCGACGCTGATGGGGACCCAGGCGGTCAAGGGCGCCGAGATCGGCGAAGGGCTTGCGCTCGCGGACAAGCGCGGCTCGGAGGCGCACGACGAGATCCTGCGCGGCGAGCGCGGCCTCTACCGCGAGACGAATCGAGCCGGCGGAATCGAGGCCGGCGTCTCGAACGGCGAGGAGATCGTCGTGCGGGCCGCGATGAAGCCGCTGCCCACGTTGATGCGTCCACTCGCGTCGGTCGACCTGCAGACCGGCGAGCCCGCGGAGGCCCTGGTCGAGCGCAGTGACACCGCCGCCGTCGAAGCTCTGGCGGTTGTGGCCGAAGCGTGCGTCGCGTGGGAGCTCGCGCGCGCGGCGCACGAGAAGTTCGGCGGCGATGCCCTCGGTGACTTCGTTGCCGCCCATCACGCGTATCTGGAGCGAATCGACTGGCAGCCGCGCACGCGCTGAACAGGCACCTCGCGCTCATCGGCTTCATGGGCGCGGGCAAGTCGACCCTCGGCCCGGAGGTCGCGGAGCGGCTCGGGCGTCCCTTCATCGACCTCGACCGCGAGCTCGAACAGGACCTCGGCACGACGATCCCCGAGTTCTTCGAGCAGCGCGGGGAGGCTGAGTTCCGCCTGCAGGAGGAACGTCACGCGATTGCCGCATTGCGTCTGCCCGACCCGGCCGTGATCGCGCTCGGCGGCGGGGCGGTCCAGACTCCGTCGATCCGGCACGAGCTGCGCGACCGCACCTTCACCGTGCTGCTCGAGGTCGATCCCGACACGGCCTGGCAGCGCAGCGCCGGTGGCGATCGGCCTCTGGCGCATGATGAGTCCGAGTTTCACGCGCTGTACGAGCGTCGGCGCGAGTTGTACGACGAGGTCGCAGATGCGCACGGCTATGACACGGACGACATCGTGCTCGCCGCGGCGGGCGTGGAGGTCCACGCCGGGGCGCTCGAGCGGCTCGGGTCGCTCGTGCCGGGGGAGGGGGCGGTTGTGCTCGTGTGCGACCCACACGTCGGCGGCATCCATGGTGCGGCGGCACAGGTCGCGCTGGGGCCGCGGCTCGCGTCGGTGCACGAGGTGCCCCAGGGCGAGGCAGCGAAGGGTGCCGGCGTCGCCGAGCGGCTGTGGAGCGAGCTCCGGCTCGACCGCGACGGGACGATCGTCGCGGTGGGCGGGGGCAGCACGACTGACGTCGTGGGCTTCGTCGCCGCGACGTATCTGCGCGGCTTGAGCTGGGTGCCGGTGCCGACCACGCTGGTGGGTCAGGTCGACGCGGCCGTCGGGGGCAAGACGGCGATCGACCTACCGCAGGGCAAGAATCTCGTGGGCGCTTTCCACTGGCCCGTCCGGGCCGTCGTCGATCCTGCGACGCTCGAGACGCTGCCCGAGGACGAGCTCGCGGAAGGCATGGCCGAGGTGGTGAAGACCGGCCTGCTTGCCGGTGCGCCGCTCTGGAAGCTGCCGGCGACGGAGCTCGTGCGGCGGTGTGCCGCGTTCAAGGCCGGCGTGTGTCTTCGCGACCCCTACGACGAGGGCGAGCGCGCCATGCTCAACCTCGGGCACACGTTCGCCCATGCCCTCGAGGCGGCGGCGGAGTACGAAGGCGTGACGCACGCCCAGGCGGTCGGGCTCGGCCTGCTCGCGGCGCTGCGGCTCTCGGGCCGAGAGACAGACGTCGTGGACGAGGTGCTCGCACCGAAACCGGTCCGGGTCGACCGCGAGCGGGCGTGGAGCGCGCTGCGGCGCGACAAGAAGGCGCGTGCCGGTGAGCTGAGGCTCGTGCTCCTCCGCGAGGAGGGCCCCGTGCTCGAGTCGAGGCCCGACGCCGAAGTCCGCGCCGCTCTCGACGAGCTGATCGCCAAGTAGCATCCAGCCGCCATGCAGGTGGTCGTCCTCAACGGCGTCAATCTCGATGTCCTCGCGCGCCGCGATGCAGCCGCCTACGGCGGGATCTCGCTTTCGGAACTGGAGACGCGCATCTACGAGTGGGCCTCGGAGCTCGGCTGCCACGTGCGCTGCAGGCAGACCAATAGCGAGGGCGAGTACGTCGAGTGGTGTCACGACGCGTACGACTGGGCCGACGGCGTGATCGTCAACCCCGGCGCGTGGACGCACTACTCGTACGCGATCCGCGATGCGCTCGAGCTGCTCGACGCGCCGATCGTCGAAGTTCACCTCTCGAACATCGAGGCTCGCGAGGAGTGGCGGCGCAACTCCGTCGTCGCCGACCTTGTCGCCAAGCGCGTCTTCGGCAAGGGCCCGGACGGGTACCGGGAGGCCCTGGAGTTCCTCGTCCAGCGCGTCGGAGCCGCTCAGTGAACCCGCGCATCGAACGTCTCCGCGAATCGCTCGAAGAGCCGCTACTCGTCACGAACCCGACCAACGTTTTGTACCTGTTCGGATTCAAGAGCTCGAACGCGGCTCTCCTCGTCGAGCAGGAACGCGTGCGTCTCTTCACCGACTTTCGCTACGCCGAGGCCGCGCGTGCGATCGACGAGGTCGAGTTCGAGGAGACGAAGCGGTCGCTGCTCTGGGATCTCGCAGGGCGCCTCTCGGGCCGGATCGGCTTCGAGGCGGACTACGTCTCGTACTCCGGCTACGAGACACTGGGCGTGGGCGCCGTCGAGCCGGTGCCCCGTCGCGGCCTCGTCGAACGGCTCCGCGCGGTCAAGGACGAGCAGGAGCTCGCGGCGATCAAACGCGCTTGCGAGATCACCGACCGGATGTTCGAGCGGCTCGTCGATGAGACCTTCGTCGGTCGGAGGGAGCGGGACGTGGCCTGGACGATCGGTCAGCTCTTCAACGAGGAGGGCGCGGATCAGGTCGCATTCGAGAGCATCGTCGCGTCCGGCCCCAACGCGGCGCGGCCGCACGCGCGCGCGACCGAGCGTGAGATCCGCCCGGGCGAGACGGTCGTGATCGACACGGGCTGCTTCATCGACGGCTACGCGTCCGACTACACGCGCACCTTCGTCACGGGCCCCGTCGACGGCGTGATCAAGGAGGCGTACGCGGTCGTGCTCGCGGCGCAGCAGGCGGGGATCGATGCGATGCGTTCCGGGATCGCGGGCGTCGACGCAGACGCCGCCGCACGGCGGGTTGTCGACGAGACGTCGTTCGCCGGCACCTTCGGGCACGGCCTGGGTCACGGCCTCGGCTTGGAGGTGCACGAAGCGCCGCGCATGTCCACGGAGTCCACCGACACCCTGGCGTCGGGCAATGTCGTCACGGTCGAGCCCGGCATCTATCTCGAGGGTCGTGCCGGCATCCGCATCGAGGACAATGTCGTCGTCGTCAACAGCGGCGTCGAGAACTACACGGGCTTTCGCAAAGACCTGATCGCCGTCGACTAGCCTGTCCGCGTGGCCGAGACCGTCAACACGAATCAGTTCAAGAACGGCATGCACATCGAGCTCGAGGGCGGCGTGTGGCGCATCGTCGAGTTCCAGCACGTGAAGCCGGGCAAGGGCGGCGCGTTCGTCCGCACCAGGCTGAAGGCGCTCGACGGCGGCGCCGTCGTCGACAGGACGTTTCGCGCGGGGGAGAAGTTCTCCCGCGTGCGGACCGAGACGAAGGACATGCAGTACCTCTACGACGCGGGCGACGAGGTCGTGTTCATGGACCGGGACACGTACGAGCAGACCGCGCTGCCGCACGGGATGGTCGAGGACGCGCTCGAGTTCATGCAGCCGTCGAGCTCGATTCAGATGATGCTTGTGAACGGTCGGCCGTCGGGCGTGCAGCTACCAGCGTCCGTCGAGCTGACCGTCTCCGAGACCGAACCGGGTGTGAAGGGCGACACGGTCTCGAACGTGACGAAGCCGGCGACGCTCGAGACCGGCGCCGTCGTGCAGGTGCCGCTGTTCGTGAACACCGGCGACCGCATCAAAGTAGATCCTCGGGAGAAGCGCTACATCTCTCGCGCCTAGGACAGCGCGCGCTGCAGCGCGGCGGCGCCGTCCTTCAGCACCGGCTCGCCGTGGGAGACGAGCACCAGCTCGATCGGCAACGCCGCGAGGCGGTTCTGCAGGTCGGGTTTGAGCTCGTTCTGGGCCCAGGCGCGCTCGTCCTTCGGGAACCACTCCACCGGCAGCTCGACGCCGCCGTCCTTTCCGACGAGCAGGTCGCCGGCGACGAGCGCGTGGTGCGGTTCGAGAAAGAACAGCGCCTCGACCCAGTCGCTGCCCTTCACGACCTCGGCGTGCACGCCGGCCGGGAGAGGGCCCTGATGCTCGGGCCGCCAGAGCGTTGCGTGGTAGCGGTCGAGCACGGCGGCGACGCTGCGCTCGTGCCAGTGCACCGTCAGCAGGACGTGGAGGGGAAGGCCCGCGCGCTCGACGTCCCGGTCGAGCGCGGACCAGAAGCGTTCTTCCTCGTCGTCGGGAACGAGCGGATCCACGACGACGGCCGCCTCGGGCAGTTCCGCGTAGACGGACGCGACCTCGGGGCCCCACGTCTCCGCGTGGTCCCACTCGGGATGCGACGCCGTCCAGCGCCACAGCCCGGGCCGCAGCTCCTTGACCTCCATCGGGGAAAAATATCTCTGCGGCGCTAGGCTCCACGCATGCCGGGCCTGGCGGACACGACCGTCCGGCTGCTCGGCCAGGAGCCGCTCGCAGGCCGGCTCCCGACCGCCGAGCAGCTGCAGATTGCCGAGATCCTCGATCGGGCGGGCTACGCGTACCTGGAGGTGTCGGGCGGCGGCTGCTTCGAGAGCTCCGTACGGCGAGGTGTCGAGAGCCCGTGGGAACGCATCCGGGCGCTCAAGGCACGTGTGAAGACGCCGCTCGGGCTCGCGCTGCGCGGACGGTTCCTGGTCGGCTCCCGGCCCGTCGACGACGACTTCATCCGGCGCTTCATCGCCTCAGCCGCCGAGAACGGCATCGACGTTTTCCGGCTCCACGACCCGCTCAATGACGTCTCGAACCTGCGCGAGGCGGCCGACGCGGTTGCGAAGGCAGGTGGCGAATTCGAGGCCGGTCTCGTCTACAGCCCGGGCCGCAGCGGTGAGACGGATCCGTTGATGGAGCAGGCGCGCGAGCTGCCGAATCTGGGCGCCGCGCGGGTGTTGCTGCACGACCCCACCGGGTCGCTGCAGCCGCACCGGGCGCGAGAGCTCGTGACCGGGTTGCGCGAGGTGACCGGGCTGCCGGTTGGCATTTACTGCCAGGGCTCTGCCGGGAACGCCCTCGCCGCCGCGCTCGAGGCCGCCCGCGCGGGTGCGGAGCTGATCGCGTGCGCCGTCTATCCGATCGCGCTCTCGCTGCACCGAGTGTCCGGGGAGGCGATCGCCGAGGCGCTGACCGGGCTCGACCTGGAGTGCGACGTCGACGTCTCGGCACTCTGGGAGGCCTCGGACGTCGTCGACGAGTACATCGGCGACGAGCCGGTGACACCGCTCGCGCCGCGTATCGCCGTCCGCGCCGCGCAGCACGACCTGCCTGCGAGTCTCGTCGCGGCGCTGGAGTCGAACCTGCGTGCTCAGGCGGCGGCGGGTCGCCTCGATGAGGCGATCGCCGAGCTACTCCGGATCCGGGCGGAGGTCGGGTTTCCGCCTCTCGCCTCGCCGATCGGGCAGGTGCTCGGCTCGCAGGCGCTGCTGAACGTGCTCTCGGCAAGCCGGTATTCCGTTGTCGTCGACGAGGTCCGCCTGCTCGTCGAGGGCAGGCTCGGTAGGCCGCCGGCGCCGATCGACAAGGCCGTGAAGCGCGCCGTCGCGCTGACCGCGGATCCGGAGTCGGTCGAGGACGCGACCGTCCCCGGGCTGCAGGACGTGCGGGCGCAGGCGGAGGGGCTCGCCTCGAGCGAGGAGGAGCTGCTGTTGCTCGGACTGTTCGGCGAGGACGCGGAGCCGCTGCTACGCACGATCCGCGGCCGCTCCTCGGGAGACGAGCAGCTCACCGCCGGCGGGGTCGACCAGGCGCGGGCCGAACGGATTCGCGAGCTCGTCCGCATCGTGCAGGAGACCGGGATCGGGGAGGTGACGATCGAGGAGTCAGGGATGCGCGTCTCGGTTCGCCGCACCGAAGATCGCGTCCCGCTGCAAGCCTCGCCCGAGGCGCCGCTGGGCACGCCGGACGAGGAGGAACCCTCTCCCATGGTCGGCTCGTCGAACGGGTTGATCCGTGTCGAGGCGCCAATGGTCGGCACGTTCTACCGCGCGCCGCAACCGGGCGCGCCGCCGTTCGTCGAGGAGGGGCAACCGGTCGGCGCCGGGCAGACGCTCTGCATCCTCGAGGCTATGAAGCTCATGAACGAAGTGAAGGCGGATGTCGACGGCATCGTCCGCTCGATCCTCGTCGAGAACGCGGCGCCCGTCGAATTCGGACAGCTGCTCTTCGAGCTCGAGCCGGTCGTAGGTCGTCCGCTCGACGCGTTGTGAAAGGTCGTCACGTGTCGTGTTGGGCTGTCGAGCGTAAGACGGCCGCGCCGGCGCAGCCGCCGCGTCCTCCATTGGACGCTCTCTAGCGATGTTCTCCCGGGTACTCGTTGCGAACCGCGGCGAGGTGGCGGTACGTGTGATCCGGGCGCTGCACGAGCTGGGCGTCGAGGCAGTCGCGGTGTATTCCACGGCCGATGCGGGGGCGCTCCACACGCGTCTCGCGGATCGAGCCGTGTGCATCGGGCCGCCGCCCGCGGCCGAGAGCTATCTCAATCTGCCGTCGATCGTCGCGGCGGGCGAGACCACGGGGTGCGAGGCCGTCCATCCCGGCTGGGGCTTCCTGGCCGAGAACCCCGAGTTCGTACGAGCCTGCGAGGACAACGACTTGGTCTTCGTCGGGCCCGACGCGGACGTGATGTCGCGGATGGGCGACAAGGTCGAAGCGAAGCGCGAGCTCGGCGAGGCCGGAGTTCCGCTCGTCCCGGGCACGGAGGCGGTGGGCGGCGACGACGCGAGCGCCGCTGCTGACGAGATCGGGTATCCGGTCCTGCTGAAGGCGTCCGCCGGCGGCGGCGGCAAAGGGATGCGCTCGGTCGACGCGCCGACTGAGCTCGACGCGGCCTTCGAGCGCGCGAGCGCCGAGGCGCTCGCCGCGTTCGGTGACGGCCGCATCTACCTCGAGAAGCTGATCGCGCCGGCGCGGCACGTCGAGATCCAGGTGCTCTGCGACGCCGACGGGGGCGTGCTCACCCTCGGCGAGCGCGAGTGCTCGATCCAGCGGCGGCACCAGAAGCTGATCGAGGAGTCGCCCTCGCCAGCGCTGGACGAGCCGACACGGGAGGCGATGGAGGCCGACGTCGCGCGTGCGTGCCGCCAGATCGGATATCTCAACGCAGGCACGTTCGAGTTCCTGCTCGGCCCGGACGGCGCGTACTACTTCATCGAGCTGAACGCGCGGCTGCAGGTCGAGCATCCCGTGAGCGAGCTCGTCACCGGCATCGACATCGTGCGCGAGCAACTCCGCATCGCTGCGGGCGAGTCGGTGCACGTGAAGGGGCGCGCGCCGCGCCGCGGCCACGCCGTCGAGGTGCGGTTGAACGCCGAGGACCCGGCGCGGGGATTCGCGCCGTCGCCCGGCGTGATCGAACGCTTCCGGCCGCCGCTCGGGCCCGGCATCCGTCTCGACACGCACGTCGAGGAGGGATCGATCATCCCGCCGTACTACGACTCGCTGCTGGCGAAGCTGATCGTGTGGGACGAGGACCGGCCGGCCGCGATCGAGCGCTGCCTGCGTGCGTTGCGCGAGCTCGACGTCCGCGGCGTTGCCACGACCCGCGACGTCGCGATCGAGATTCTCGGGAGCGACGAGTTTCGTAGCGGCCGGTACTCGACGAGCTTTCTCGACGAGACGCCGCTCGCGGCCGTGGGGGTCGGATGAGCTACGTCATCGACGGCGTGCGCGGTTCGATCACTGTCTCGCCTTCAGCGCTCGCCGGTCTCGTGACGCGCGCGGCCGAGGCGGTCGACGGCGCGGAGATCCGCCGCGGGCGGCGCCGGCTCGATATCGATGTCGCGGACGGGCGGGCGCGCGTGCGGCTCGAGTTGAGCGCCCGCTACGGCGTCGTCTTGCCCGAGGTCGCGCGCAGTGTGCAGAACCGGGTCGCCGACGCGTTGTCCTCGATGTGCCGGCTCGACGTCGAGGCCGTCGACGTCTCGGTGGAGGAGGTCACGTGAGCGGCCGCCGCGCGGCGCGGCGGACCGCGCTCTTCCTGCTCTACCAGTGGGACGTCACCGGCCAGCCGATCGCATCGCTGTACGAGGGAGAGGTCGATCCGTTCGCGGGCGAGACCGCCGAGGCGGTCGCGGCGAATGCCGAGGAGCTCGACCGCAGGATCAGCGCGGCCTCCGAAGGCTGGACGGCCGACCGGCTCGGCGCGATCGAGCGGAACATCCTGCGCATCGCACTCCACGAGCTGGACGGGGACGAGGTTCCCGACGAGGTTGCGATCGACGAGGCCGTCACGCTGGCGAAGCGGTACGCAACCGACGACGCGGCAAGGCTCGTGAACGGCATCCTTGGGCGCATCGTGCGGGAGCGGGTGATATGAGCGCCGAGGAATCGCTGTCACGGGCCGAGGAGCTACTCGCCCGGCTGGAGAAGGCCCGCGCCGAGCTCGAGCAGCTGTCGCAGGCGGACGACGCCGAGAAGGCGCTCGACGTGCTCACCGAGCTGGCCGAGCTGAGCAAGGCGATCGAGGAGGAGCTGCAACGGGCGAAGCGAGAGGCGGAGACCGATGCGGAGTCCTGAGGAGCTTCGCGCCCTCGTCGACGACTACGTCGGCGATCTGGCGCTGACACCCGAGCTGCACGGCCAGGCCGAGTCGGTCCGGTACGCCCTGGTCGGCGGCAAGCGCGTCCGGGGCGTCATCTGCCTCGCGACCGCGGAGGCGGCAGGGGCCGAGGCCGAGCACGCGCTTCCGGCGGCGGCCTCGCTCGAGCTCGTGCATGCGTTCTCGCTCGTCCACGACGACCTGCCGGCGCTCGACAACGACGCGGAGCGGCGCGGGCGGGCATCGGCGTGGGCGCAGTTCGGCGAGGCCGTCGCGGTCCTCGCGGGCGACGCGCTGCTCGCCGAGGCGTTTCGGCTGGCACTGTCGTATCCGTTCCCGCAGGCCGGACGTGAGCTGGCGCAGGCGACGCTCGGGATGATCGGCGGGCAGTACCTCGACATCACGAACAGCGCTCCGGAAGAGTCGACGCTGCACAAGCTCAAAACCGGCTGCCTGTTTGCGGCCTCGGTGGGCCTGGCACTCTGGGTGGCCGAGGTGCCCGAGCGGGAGCAGGGCCCATGGCGTGCGTTCGGTGACGAGCTCGGGCTGCTGTTCCAGATCGTCGACGACATCCTCGACGGTGACGGCTACGTCGTCACGCACGGGGAAGAGGGAGCGCGGCGGCTCGCGGACGAAGCGGCGTCGCGTGCGCGCGAGCGGCTCGGCGACGTTCCGGCCGGCACGTCGGCGCTCGAGCACATCGTCGACGGGCTCGCGACGCGGAAATCGTGAGCGAGAGCGCGGCGCGGTTCGTCGTCGCCGTCGGTAGCGGGAAGGGTGGTGTCGGCAAGTCGACCGTGTCGCTTCACGTTGCTCTCGCGCTGCGGCGACGCGGCTTGAACGTCGGTTTGCTCGACGCCGATCTCTACGGGCCGGACATCCCGCTCATGGTCAATCTCACACGTCAGACTCCGGCAGGGCGATGGGACTTCTGGCGGGGCGGCGACGTGCGACTGCTTGGTCGCATCCCGCTCGACCGCGAGTTGGTGACCTCTCGAGAGGCTCCCATCCAGCCGGAGGCGTTCGACCGGATCGCGGCCCAACTCCTCGACGTGCTCGAGCATCCCGCTGCGGCGTGAAGAAGCGGCTCGACGTGCTCCTCGTCGAGCGCGGTCTGGCCGAGAGTCGTGCGCAGGCGCAGGCGCTCGTCCTCGCAGGGCGGGTCCCTGGATACGACAAGCCAGGCACGCAGGTCGACGAGAGCTCGGAGCTGGAGGTCGGTCGCGGACCACAGTACGTCTCGCGGGGTGGCGAGAAGCTGGCGCACGCGCTCGACGCGTTCGGGGTCGATCCGCGGGGCCGCGACTGCCTCGACGTCGGCGCGTCCACCGGCGGTTTCACCGACGTGCTGCTGCAGCGCGGCGCCGCGCGCGTGATCGCGGTGGACGTCGGCTACGGCCAGCTGCACGAGCGCCTTCGCGCCGATCCGCGCGTGGTCGTGCTCGACCGGACAAATGCACGGGAGCTGCGCGAGCTTCCGTTTGCGCCCGAGCTCGTAGTGTGCGACGTCTCGTTCATCACCGTGCGCCTGGCCCTTCCGCCCGCGCTCGCGCTCGCAAGGCCGGGCTGGGAGGCCGTCATCCTCGTCAAACCTCAGTTCGAGGCCGGCCGGAGGGAGGTCGGGAAGGGTGGTGTCGTGCGCGACCAGGCGGTGCGCGCCCGCGTCGTCCGCGAGATCACCGAGGCAGCCCTCGGGTGGGGAGGCGAGACGGTCGGGGCCGTAGACTCCGGTTTGCCCGGCCCCAAGGGCAACAGGGAAGTCTTCCTCCACCTCGTTCACCGTGAGCGCCCGCACCTCCCCGACGACATCGATGCCAGGATTGCTGCCGCGATCGAGTAATGCCGTCCGGCGCGCTGCGGTGATCACGCATGGCAAGCCGCCGACGATCGGCCCGGCGCTCGACCGGCTGGAGAAGGTCGCCCACGAGGCGGGGGTCGAACGAGGAGGTCGAGAAGCACGGCGTCGGCGAGCCCGAGCAGGATCTGAGCGGTGCGGACATCGCCGTCGTGCTCGGCGGGGACGGCACGATGCTGCGCGGGCTGCAGCGCTTCCTGGGCAGCGACATTCCCGTGATCGGAGTCAACTTCGGCCGCGTCGGGTTCCTCGCTTCGATCCAGCCGAACGAACTCGAGTCCGGGCTGGCGCGCGTGTTCTCCGGCGACTACCGGGTCGTCCAGCTGACGACGCTCGAGGTAGAGGCAGGGGGCACGCGCGGCGCTGCCGTGAACGACGTCGTCGTGCTGAGCGGCATCAAGGGCCGCATGGTCGAGCTGGGCTGGGCGCTCGGGGGCGAGGACCTCGGCGTGCAACCCTGCGACGGGCTGATTTGCTCGACGCCGTCGGGGTCGACCGCATACAACCTGTCGAACGGCGGCCCGGTGCTCGTCCGCGGCCTCGACGCGATGGCGGTCACGTTCATTGCGCCGCACTCCTTACACGCGCGCCCGATGGTCGTCCCGCGCGGGCTCGATCTCGAGATCCGCAACCGCACGCCCGACGTCCCCGCGTCGGTCCTCGTCGACGGCCACGCACTGGCGGAGGTGTCGGTGGGTGAGGAGCCGATCACGATCCGCCTCGGCGACCAGCGCACGCTGCTGGCGACGCTGCCGGAGGCGACGTTCTTCCGCCGCTACCGGGAGACCTTCGGCTCGTAGCAGCAACGCCCTGGGAGATTCTGCTTCACGCCCCCGGCGTGAGCGCCCTTTCCGACGATGGTGCCGAGCCGCCCTGCGGCTTACCATGGCCGGCGGCAGATGCTGCGCCGGCTCCGCATCCAGAATCTCGTCCTCATTCACGAGGCTGAGCTCGCCCTCGCACCGGGGCTGAACGCGATCACGGGCGAGACCGGCGCGGGCAAGACGATCCTCGCCCAGGCAATCGGCTTGCTGCTCGGAGCGAAGGGCGAGGCCTCGTACATCGGCCCCGACGGCGACGAGGCGTACGTCGAAGCCGAGCTCGACCTGGCGACCGGCCTGCTCGACGAGGAAGAGCTCGCGTCGCTCGCCGAGCTCCGGCCGGCGGACGAAGAGGGCCTGACCCTCGCGCGGCGCGTCTTTGCCGACGGTCGCACGCGCGGGTACGCCTGGGGCCGCGGCGCCGCTCGCGAAGACCTTGCACGTGTCGGCGAACGGCTGATTGCGATGTCCGGGCAGTTCGAGCAGCGCCGTCTCGCCCGCAGCTCGTATCAACTCGAGCTGCTCGATTCGTTCATCGGCGAGGAGCAGCTGCGCCGCAGGGCGGAGGCGCGGCTCGCGTGGCGCGAGCTCGCCGCGGCGCGGAGGCGGCAGGAGGAGCTGCAGACCGGCGCCGATGCCGCGCAGGCACGCGTGACGGAGCTGCGCGCGCTCGTCGAGGACACTGCCGGCCTGGAGCCGGAAGGCGAGCAACGGCTGCGCGACGAGCGCGAGCGGCTTCGACATGTCACCGAGCTGGCAGACGGGGCCGCGAGGGCCGTGGAAGCGCTGGCGCCCGACGAGGGTGACGGCGCCTCCGGGCTGACAGCGGCAGCCGAGCGCGCGGTCGAGCCGCTGAAGCGTCTCGCGCCAGAGCTTGCCCGTGCGGGCGACGAGCTGCGCGACGCCGAGCTGCGGCTCCGCGAGACGGCGAGCGAGCTACGCGTGTTCCTGGCCACGCTCGAGGCCGAGCCCGGGCGGCTCGAGCAGGTCGAGGCCGACCTCGACGGGATCGCCGACGCGAAACGGCGCTTCCGCGCCGACTCGTACGAGGAACTGCTTGCACGCGCCCTCCAGGCCAAGACGGAGCTGGACGCGATCGACGACGGGCTCGATCCGGTGGCCGCGGCGGCAGAAGCCTTGACCGCCGCCGACGAGAATGTGCGTCGGCTGGCGGCCGCGCTGCGCACCGCGCGGGCAGAGGCGGCGCCACGCTTCGCGGCGGAGGTGGCGCGGGAGCTCGCCGGCGTCGGCATGGGCGGCGGCGAGTTCGTCGCCGAGCTGCGTGAGCGCGACCTCGGTCAGACCGGGGCCGACGAGGTTGCCTTCCTGATCCGGCCCAACGCAGGCCTGCCGCTCGCCCCCGTCACCGAGACCGCCTCGGGCGGAGAGCTGTCGCGAATCGCTCTTGCGATCGCGTCGGTGGGAGGCGGCGAGACGATGGTGTTCGACGAGATCGACGCAGGCATCGGCGGCGAGACCGCGCACCGGGTCGCGGAGACGCTTCAACGTCTTGCGCAACGGGCACAGGTCGTGACGATCACGCATTTGCCGCAGATCGCGAGCGTCGCCGACCGCCACTTCCGCGTCGAGAAGATCCCGGGCGACCCGACGCACACACGGATCGCGGCGCTCGACGAGGCCGAGCGCCGAGACGAGCTGCAGCGGATGCTCGGCGGCCGCGAATTCCTGTCCACGGTCGCCGAATGAGCGTCGCTCGCCTTCGGCGCGGCCCCGCCCCTTCCCTCGCTCATCGGCCAAAGGGCGGCCGATGAGCTTCGTCGAGCTCACGGGCCACGCGAAGCTCGACCGCCGCACCAAGAACCTCGTCAAACGGCTCTCCGCCGACGACATCGCGATCATCGACCACACCGATCTCGACCGCGTCTCGGCGGAGGAGCTCGCCGAGTCCGGTGTCCGCGTGGTCGTCAACGTCGCCGCGTCGCAGTCCGGTCGCTTCCCGAACCCGGGCCCACTCGCACTCGTCCGCGCGGGCGTCCGGCTGATCGACGTTCCGAGCGCCGACCTGTTCGACAATATCCACGAGGGTGAGCTCGTGACGGTGCGCGGCGCGGGGCTCTACCGCAACGGAACGTGTCTCGCGAGCGGGCGGGTGCTCGACGAGGGTGAGCTGGAGCGCATGCTCGGCGAACAGCGCGGCCGTGTCACCGAGGCGCTCGAGGCGTTCGCCGAGAACACGATGCGCTACCTGCGCGAGGAGGGGAAGCTGCTCGCGGAGGGGATCGACTTTCCGGCGTTCGCGACCCGGTTCCGCGACCGGCACGCGCTCGTCGTCGCGCGCGGCCCGGGCTACAAGCGCGACCTGCGGATGGTCAAGCCCTACATCCGCGACTTCAAGCCGGTGCTGATCGCAGTCGACGGCGGCGCGGACGCGTTGCTCGAAGCCGGGTACAGGCCCGACGTGATCGTCGGCGACATGGACTCCGTTTCGGACAAGGCGCTCCAGTGCGGCGCCGAACTGCTCGTCCACGGCTACCGCGACGGAGCCGCGCCTGGAGAAGCACGTGCACGGGAGCTCGGCGTTCCATACCAGATCGCGCGCGCGACGGGCATCAGCGAGGACCTCGCGCTGCTGCTGGCCTACGAGAAGGGCTCGGAGCTGATCGTCGCGGTCGGCACGCACTTCAACCTGATCGAGTTCCTGGAACGCAACCGCGCCGGCATGTCGTCGACGTTCATCACGCGGCTGAAGGTCGGCGAGATCCTGATCGATGCGAAGGGCGTCTCTCGACTCGCGAGCCGGCAGGTGGGGATCTGGCCGCTCGTCCTGCTCGCGGTGGCCGGGCTCGCCGCGATCGCCGTCGCAATCCTCGTCTCGCCGGCGCTGCGTCATCTGATCGAGTACCTCGCGCTACGCCTACGAGACCTGCTCGGAATCGGCTGAGGGCATGCCGCGCGCGTCCGCCTCGCGTGAGCTGCTCGCCTCGCGCGAGGATGTCTGGTCGTTCATTGCCGAGCCGCATCACTTCTCGGACTGGTGGCCAGGTATCGCCGCGGTGCGCCCGGACCGCCGTGGGCTTGCCGAAGGTGCGCGCTGGGAAGTACAGAGCCCGGACCGGCCGACGCTGTTTCGCCGTGCCACGTCCAGCGGCATGCTGCTCGTACGTGCGGTGCGCGCACCCGAGCTCTTCGCATGGACGCTGACCGGCGACCACCTCGACGCCGAGCTCCGGCTCGACCCGAGCGGCGACGACCAGACGGTCCCGGTGCTCGATCGCCCTGGTTGTACGGCTTCAGCCGGGCGTTGCCGAGGCGCGCACTGACTCGGCTACATGCGTTGTGCCAGACTGGCGCGGGGCTCTAGCCGTCGATGTTCGATCTCCGCTACCACGTCACGTCGCTCGCCGCTGTCTTCATCGCGCTCGTGATCGGCATTCTGGTCGGCGTCGCGCTGGCATCACACGGGCTCGGGAACACGGAGAGAAAGAGCCTCGAGGACGACGTCCGCCGTGCGCAGAACCGGGTCGACGCGCTGAAGGCGCGGGTGGACGCGCTGCAGCAGAGCGGCGCGGCCTCGCAGACGTTCGTCGACAGCACGTACAGCGCGTTGATGAGCGACCGCCTCAAGGGGAAGCGCATCGCGGTCCTATTCGTCGGCTCCGTCGACCACGGGACCGAGAGCGACATCGCAACCGCGATCAAGGATGCCGGAGGTCGCGCCGCGCTGCGCGAGTACGCGGTTCAGGTCCCGATCGACGCTGCCGCGATCGAACAGCGGCTCGCCAGTCGTCCCGCGCTCGCCAAGTACTCGAGCGACGACCAGCTGCGCAATCTGGGCAGACAACTCGGTCGGGAATTCGTCGGCGGCAACGACACACCGCTCTGGAACGCGCTGCGCAACCTGATCGTGCAGGAGGCGACACCGCGCTTCGGCGCGTCCAGGCGTCCCGCGGACGGCGTCATCGTGGTCCGGACGGCCGATCCCCAGATGGGTCAGACGGCGCCGTTCGTCATTGGGCTGTACGAGGGGCTCGCAGACGCCGGCGTCCCGGCGGCCGGGGTGGCGCAGTCGACGAGCGACTTCACCGCCCGCCCGGTGTTCCAGCAGTCGCAGCTGTCGACGGTGGACGACATCGACCTCGAAGCCGGCAAGCTCGCTCTTGCGATCGTCCTCAGCGAGCCGGCCTCCCGCGCGGACTACGGGGTCAAGACGCACGATCTGCTGCCGCCGGTGACGCCGCCCGCCGCGACGTCGAGTGGATGAGCCGCTCACGATCCTCGTCGCCGCGCGCGACGAGGAGGCGGTGATCGGGCGGACCGTCGCGACGCTGCGCAAGGCGTTTCCCGAAGCGGAGGTGATCGTCGCCGACGACGGCTCCCGCGATCACACGGCGGACGCCGCCGAGAGGGCCGGTGCGATCGCGCTCCGTCTGCCGCGCCGCGGCAAGGGGCAGGCGCTGTCGGCCGCCGAGCGAGCGGCGCCGCCGGGCCGGCTGCTGCTCTGCGACGCGGATCTCGACGGCGACCTGGCGGGGCTCGTCAACGGCGGTGGCGACCTGACCGTGGCCGCGTTCGCGGAACGTGTCGGCGGTGGATTCGGGATCACGAAGCGGGTCGCGCGCGACCTGATCGAGGTGCTCGGCGGCGTCCCGACGCGAGAGCCGCTCTCGGGCCAGCGGTCGCTCTCGTCCGCGGCCCGGGCCGCCTGCTTCCCCGTCGCGGCCGGCTTCGGCTGCGAGGTGCGGATGACGATCGACGCCGCGCGCGCCCGGCTCGAGCTCCGCGAGGTCGAGCTGCCGCTCCGTCACCGCCCCACCGGGCGCGATGCCCGCGGCTTCCTCCACCGGGCGCGGCAGCTCCGCGACGCCGTCTATGCCTGCGGTCCGCTCGGCGTCAACTTCCGCGGCCTCCGGCTGCCGCTGGTCGGCTGGAAGGTCGGGGTGACGAATGGTCCGGCGGTCGCGGCGATCGCCGCGCTGGGCCTCGCCGACGATCTCTGGAGCGGCCAGGAGCGCGGCTTCCGCGCGCATCTGCGCGGGGGGCGGACGACGGGGGTGCTGAAGCTCCTCGGCATCCCGGCGGTTGGCTTGCTCGCCACGCGTCGCCTCTCCGGCGCGCTCCTCGTCGGGCTCGCGGCGAACGCCCTCAACCAGCTCGACACACGACCCGGGCGCGCACTGAAGGCGTACCTCGTCGCGGCGCTCGCGCTCGACGCTCCGGTCGGGATCGCCGTCCTGCTGCTCCCCTACGATCTCCGCGAGATGGCGATGCTCGGGGACGCAGGATCGAACGCTCTCGGCGGACTGGTAGGCTTGAAGTCCGTGGAGCGATTCACGGGACGAGGCCGATGGGTTGCGATCGGCGCCCTCGCAGGCCTGACCTTCCTCGGAGAGCGCACGTCGATCGGCGCCTGGATCGAGCGCACGCCCGGCGTCTCCTGGTTCGATCGGCTGGGGCGCACGTGAGCTCTCGGGGTCACCCGACGAAGTACGTCTTTGTCACCGGCGGTGTGGTCTCGGCCCTCGGCAAGGGCATCGTCGCGGGTTCGCTCGGACGGCTGCTGAAGGCGCGCGGCCTGCAGGTGCAGGCGCAGAAGTTCGATCCGTACCTGAACGTCGACCCCGGGACGATGAGCCCGTTCCAGCACGGCGAGGTGTTCGTCACGGAGGACGGAGCGGA
>VAXY01000086.1 GCA_005885085.1 Actinomycetota bacterium
CGCACGGTTACTACTCTAGGAGCGGTGAAGACGTACTACGACCGGCGCGCGTTCGAGTACGACGACTGGTGGCTGGGACAGGGCCTCTACGCCGACCGCGACCGGCCCGGCTGGGAGGACGAGCTCGACGTCCTCGGAGGCGTGATCGCAGCGCTGCCGCCCGCGCGCACGCTCGACGTCGCCTGCGGCACCGGCTTCCTCACCCGGCATCTGCGCGGCGACGTCTTCGGGATCGACCAGAGCGAACGGATGCTCGTCGTCGCACGTAGGCAAGCCCCGGCGGCGCGGTTCGTGCGGGGCGACGCACTCGCACTGCCGTTCGACGACGGCCAGTTCGACCGCCTCTTCACGAGCTACTTCTACTGCCACCTCGAAGCGGGCGAGCGCCGTCGCTTTCTCGCCGAGGCCCGCAGGGTTGCGCGCGAGCTCGTGGTGGTCGCGTCCGTTCCGGGTGCGGGCGACCCACTCGAACGCTGGGAGGAACGCGTCCTGAAGGACGGTTCGGTCTGGGCCGTCTACAAGCGTGTCTTCACCGGCGAGCAGCTCGCGGACGAGCTCGGCGGCGAGATCCTGCACGAGGGCCGCTGGTTCGTCGTCGTCCGCGCGTGACGCGGCGGCGCAGCTCGTACCGCTCCCTTGCCTCGCTGCAGCGCGACCTCGACGTCTGCCGGGCGTGCGTCGAGGCGGGCTACCCGCTCGAGTCGTGGCCCGTACGCAACGTCCACACGGGCCAACATGCCTACATGTACGGCCAGGCGCCCGGCATCGTCGAGGGCGAAGAGCGGCGTCCGTGGCGCGGCCGCGCCGGCCGGACGCTCCGCGGCTGGCTCGAGCTGGACGAGAACGAGTTCTACGCAGCGTTCTACTGCGCGTCGGTGACGCGCTGCTATCCCGGACGCGCCGCGTCCGGTCGCGGCGACCGCACGCCGACACCGCGTGAGCAGGAGCTGTGCGCCTTCTGGCGCGAATGGGAGCTGGCCATCCTCCGACCGAGGCTGATCGTCCCCGTCGGCGGCCTCGCGATCAAGCGGCTGCTCGGATTGACAGGGCTCGCGTCGTGCATCGGCAACCGGTACGAGCTGGACGGCGCGACGGTGATCCCGCTGCCGCACCCATCGGGAGCGAGCGGATGGCTCAATCTCCCTGCAAACCGCGCGCTGACGGCACGAGCGGCCGCTTCGGTGCGCGACGAGCTGCCACATCTCGGTAGCTAGATTTCAAGGGTGAAGGAGCCGGACCGACCCGCGTATCGCCACACGTTTGCGCGCCTGCTCGGCTTCCTCCGTCCCTACAAGATCTCGCTCGTCATCTCGATCGTGCTGGCCGTGGCGTCCCAGGCGGCCCAGATCGCGGTGATCTGGGTGACGAAGCGCGTGATCGACAGCGCGCTCGTGCCCCGCGACGCGCACAAGCTCTGGTTGTTCGTCTGGGCAATCGTCGCGCTCGGGCTGATCCGCGCGATCCTGATGGCAGGACGGCGACTGATCTCGGGCCGCCAGGCGCTCGCGGTCGAGATGGACATGCGGCAGGGCCTGTACTCCCACCTGGTCAGACTCTCATTCGGGTTCTACGACCGGCACCAGACGGGACAGCTGATGTCACGGGCGACGGTCGACCTGCAGGGTGTCCGCTTCTTCCTCGGCTACGGCCTGATCTTCTTCTTCCAGAACATCCTGACGGTGGTGTCCGTCACCGCCGTCCTGCTCGTGTTCGAGTGGAAGCTGGCGCTGATCGCGCTGGCGATCACGCCGATTCTGGTCGTGCTCGCGTACCGCTACAGCCACGTCGCGCATCCGACGTTGCGCGACGTGCAGCAGAAGCTCGCGGACGTTGCGACGGTCGCCGAGGAAAACATCGTCGGGGTCCACGTCGTCAAGTCGTTCGCGCAGGAACCTCAGGAACGGGCCAAGTTCGACCGTCGCTCCGAGGCGGTCTTCGCGCAAACGATCAGGGCGAACCGCCAGCGCGCGCTCTACGTGCCGCTGATCTCCTGGATCCCGCTCGTCGCGCAGGGCGCGGTCCTGCTCGTCGGAGCGCGGATGGTCACCCACGGCTCCCTGACCGTCGGAGGGTTCTTCGCGTTCACCTTCCTCCTCGGCATGCTCGTGATGCCGCTGCGGTCGCTCGGGATGTGGGTCGGGCAGGCCCAGCGCGCCACCGCGTCGGGCGAGCGCATCTTCCAGATCATGGACGAGCCGGAAGAGATCGCCGACCGGCCGGGAGCCCTGGAGCTGCCGCCCGGAGGCGGCGACCTGCGCTTCGATCGCGTCGGCTTCGAATACATGCCGGGCCGCCCGGTGCTCGAGGACATCGACCTCGCCGTACCCGCCGGGAGGACGATCGCGCTGATCGGCCACACTGGCTCCGGCAAGACGACGCTGACGTCACTCGTCCCGCGCTTCTACGACGCAACGGCCGGCCGTGTGCTCGTCGACGGCGTCGACGTGCGCGACGTGACCCTGCGCTCGTTGCGCCAGGCGATCGGTGTCATCTCGCAGGACCCGTTCCTGTTCTCCGCAACCGTGCGCGAGAACATCACGTTCGGCGCGCCCGGCCTCGGCGAGGAGGAGGTCGAGCGCATCGCTCGGCTCGCACAGGCGCACGAGTTCGTGGACCGGCTCCCCGACGGTTACGACACCGTGATCGGAGAGCGCGGCATCACCCTCTCGGGCGGGCAGCGTCAGCGGCTCGCGATCGCGCGCGCAATCGCGGTCGACCCGCGGATCCTCATTCTCGACGACGCAACCGCGTCGGTGGACGCGACGACCGAGGCGAAGATCCGGCTCGGCCTGCGCGAGGCGATGCGCGGCCGCACGACGCTGATCATCGCCCACCGTCTTTCGACCATCTCCCTCGCCGACGAGATCGTCGTGCTCGACGGCGGCCGGATCGCCGCGCGGGGGGCGCATGCCGACCTGCTCGAGACGAGCCAGGTTTACCGCGACATCTACGAGCACGGGTTGCTCGAGCGGCAGTTCGCGGACGCAGTCGAGGCGCGCGCCGCCGTGGAGGAGGTCGCATGAGCCGCAGGCTCACGCTGGGGAACGGCAAAGAAGGGGCTCGCGGGGGAACATTGTTCCCCCGCGGGAGCGACCCGCGGGGGAGCGACGCGTAATGCGCGTCTGGCAGCCCGGCGGGCATCTGATGGCCGAGCGCGGTTCCAAGGTCGACGACTGGTCGTGGCGCCGCACCCGCCGGCGGCTCGCCACACTCGCGCGCCTGACCGCCCCTTACAAGACGCGGACGATTCTCTCCGTCTTCTCGCTGCTCGCGGCGACGGCCACGGCGCTGGCACCGCCGTTCCTGTCGAAGTACGCGGTCGACGACGGCATCCGCCGCCACGACCTGCAGAAGCTGTGGTGGATCGTGGGCGCATTCCTGCTCGCGGGGCTCGCGAACTGGGCCATGAGCTATGTGCAGACGTACCTGACCGGCTGGGTCGGCGAGCGCATCCTCGCCGACCTGCGCAACAAACTCTTCGGCCACCTGCAACGGCTCTCGCTCGGCTTCTTCGAGCGTAACCACGCCGGCGTGATCATCAGCCGCCTCACCAACGACGTCGAGGCGATCGACCAGCTCGTCACCGACGGGGTCACGAGCCTCGTCCAGAACTCGTCCTCGACTGGCGGCTCGCGCTCGCGACGCTCGCCGTGATCCCGTTCATGAGCATCGCGACGATCGTCTTCCGCGTGCGCTCGACCCGTGCGTACCGCGCCGTCCGCGAACGGCTGGGGCTCGTCACCGCGACGCTCGCCGAGGACATCGCCGGCATGCGGATGGTGCAGGCGTTCACGCGTGAGCAGCAGAACATCACGAACTTCCGAACGGTCACGGAGCGCTACCGCGACTCGAACATGGAGACGGTCGTCCTCAACGGCCTCTACTTCCCGTTCGTCGATCTGCTCTCGTCCGTCGCCCTGGCGATCGTGCTCGGCTACGGCGGACACCTGTATTTCAACGGCGACGTCACGATCGGAACGCTCTTCGCCTTCATGCTGTACGTCCAGAACTTCTTCGACCCTGTGCAACAGCTGTCGCAGCTCTACAACACGTTCCTCTCGGCGACGGCGGCGCTCGACAAGATCATGGACGTCCTCGACGAGGAGCCACAGGTGGTGGACGCGCGCGGTGCGCAGGCTCTGCCCGAGGTGCAGGGCCACGTGCGCTTCGAGGGCGTGCGCTTCAGCTACGGGACGGGACCCGAGGTCCTGCACGGCCTCGACCTCGACGTCCCACCGGGTACGACCGTCGCGCTCGTCGGCCACACCGGCGCGGGCAAGTCGACGATCGCCAAACTCCTCGCGCGCTTCTACGACCCGACGCACGGGCGCATCACGATCGACGGCCACGACCTGCGCGACGTGGCGCAGGCGTCGCTGCGGCGGCAGCTCGGGATCGTGCCGCAGGAAGGCTTCCTCTTCGCGGGGACGGTGACGGAGAACATCGCCTTCGGTCGCCCCGACGCATCCTCGGACGAGGTCGTCCGCGCCGCCCGGGCCGTCGGCGCGCATGAGTTCGTCCTCCGGCTCGAGGACGGCTACGAGACGCAGCTGCAGGAGCGCGGGTCACGCCTCTCGCTCGGCCAGCGCCAACTCGTCGCGCTCGCGCGCGCGCTGCTCGCGGACCCGCGCATTCTGATCCTCGACGAGGCGACCTCGTCGGTCGACATCGGCACGGAGCGCAAGATCGAGCAGGCGCTGCGATTGCTGCTCGCCGGCCGGACTGCGTTCATCATCGCCCATCGCCTCTCGACGATTCGGGACGCGGACCTGATCGTCGTGCTCGAGCACGGCGAGATCATCGAGCAGGGCTCGCACGACGAGCTCCTGCAACGGCGCGGGCTGTACACCTCTCTGTACGGAGACTGGGCAGCGGCTTAGGGGTCAAGCAATCTGCCTTGACGGCCGATGCTGGCGGGAATGGCGTCGAAGCCGCTCGAGATCAAAGGTGTCCTCAAAGACACCACGCGCGTGTATCGCAGCCTGTTCCGGCGCTCGGTCGTGACGGGCATGATCGTCTTCGCCCTGCTCGGGCTGATCGAAGTGATCGCGGCCGTCACTCACAACGTGACGGTGGCACTCGTCTTCGGCCTTTTGGCAGTGGCGAGTGGCTTCGTCGGGACCACCTTCGTCCAGGGCGCACTCGTCGATGCGGTCGACAGTGAGCACCGCGGCGCCCCCGTGCCATCCGTCGGAGCCCTCTACCGGAGTTCGTGGCGACGGCTCGGCTCCCTCGTGTGGCTCTCGATCATGACCGGAGTCGGCGTCGCGCTCGGCTTGCTGCTCTTGATCGTGCCTGGCGTTCTCCTCGCGATCCGCTGGACCCTCGCGGCCCCAATCGTCATGCTCGAGGACCTGGGCGCACGTGCGGCGATGAAGCGCTCGCGCGAGCTCGTGCGCGGTCATCGCGGTGCCGTCTTGCGCGTCCTGCTGAACGTCTGGGGACGAACGTTCGTCGCGGGAGGGGTCCTCGATCTCATCCTCAGCAAGCTCTCCGCGACGACGGGCCACCCCGTCCTGTCGTTCTGGATCAGCGGGACACTCGCAAGCGCGCTCGTGACGCCGTATGCGGGCCATGCGCTGAGCGTCGTCTACTACCGTCTCACCGACCCCGACAAGCCCGTGATCGCCGAAGAGCCCGCACAGGCGTGGCACTCGATCTGGCGCGAACACGACGCGGCCGAGCTCTAGCACTAGACTCGTCCGCGGTGACCCTCGACCGCGAGACAGAAGACAGGATCGAACAGCCGGCCTCCGAGGAAGCCGAGCGCGAAACGCGGCTGACGCCGACGCAGGCGATCGCACAGATGAAGATCAACGTGCCGGTGCGCGGGAACCGCAAGCTGCGCCGGCTGCTGGAGCGCGTCAACGAGGACGCGCAGCTCAAAGGCTGGTGGCATGCGGCCAATGTGAACGCAGTCGCGCGGATGCGCATCAACGACCACTCGTGGGTGCACATCCAGATCGTCTCGAACATCGCGCTCAAGCTCCTGCGCCAGCTGACAAAGCACCACATCGAACCGTCTCTCGTTCGGGACTACGGCTACGACAGCGAGGACTCGGAGGTCGTCGTGCTGCTCGGCTCGCTCACGCACTGCATCGGCATGGCCGTCCATCGCGAAGGGCACGAGGACTTCAGCCTCTTCCTCGCCGAGCCGAAGCTGCGCGAGCTGCTCGAGGGAATCTACGAGGAGCCGGACATCACCGTGATCTCCTCGGAGGTGCTGCAGGCGATCACGAGCCACCGCGACTACGGCAAGCCGCTGACGCTCGAAGCCGGGATCGTCCGCGTCGCCGACGCACTCGACATGGAGCAGGGCCGCTCGCGGATCCCGTTCGCGCGCGGGTCGATCTCCATCCACTCGCTCAGCGCGGCCGCGATCGAGGACGTGGCGATCAAGGACGGCCAGGAGCGCCCGATCCTGATCGAGATCACGATGAACAACTCGTCGGGGATCTACCAGGTCGACAGCCTGCTGAAGGCGAAGCTGCAGGGGTCTGGCCTCGAGCCGTATGTCGAGGTCGTCGCGCACATCGACACCGAAGCCGAGAAGCGCCTGGTGCCGATCTACCGCTTGGAGACGTAAAAGTTCGCTGCTGAGAGGGCCCAGCCGCACTCAGCCGCTACCGCGGCGGATCGACACAAGCCGCTGAAAATCATCATGGCCGCGACGCGGTCGGATTTTCAGCGGCGAAGGCGCATACGGGATTCGAACCCGTGCCGCCGCCGTGAGAGGGCGGTGTCCTAGGCCACTAGACGAATGCGCCGGGGTGGTTCAGTGTAGCCGCGGCCGGGAACAGTCGCCCCATGCTGAGACGTTGGCGAAAACGTGCCGACAAGCACCGCGCCGACAAGCAGGAGGGCGACGTCCACGCGCTCGACCGAGAGGGCGATCCGCGCGGCGGCGTGCAGAGTGAGGGGTACCGCACGGCCGATCCGCGGGACGTCGTCGAGGAGGGCGGAACCGTGATGGCGGCACCGGGCGGAACGCCGCAGGAGGACGCTTCGGTAGAGGAGCGTCGCTCACAAGACCGAAGCTGAGCGCGGCTACAATGCAGGCCCTTTGCGGGGTCGTCTAATGGTAGGACGCCTGACTCTGGATCAGGTAGTCAAGGTTCGAGTCCTTGCCCCGCAGCTTTCGAAGCCCGTCAGGACTTCATGCGCATGGCGACGTCGTACTTCGTCACCGACGTGCGTTGGCCCGGGGTGTCGCCGGCCGGCATCGCGTTCAGCATCTCGTCGGCGGTCTTGTAGTCGTCCTCCGACTCGAACATCAGGATCACCATCGACTTCTCGGTGTCCGGGTCGTGGAGCGCGATCATCTCCGACGCGGGAAATCCCTCCGGCGGCTGCCCTTCGTCCATGTCGCGTTCCATCTGCTGCATTCGGTCCTTGCTGACCCCGTCGAACGTCACAACGCGTGCGAGCGCCATTCGAGCCTCCCTGTCGATTGACGCAACCCTACGTCAGTTGACTTTGACGCGCACGAGTGCGTGGGCGGTGCCGCCTTCGCCGCTCGCATCGAACATCAAACGGTAGGCGCCTCGGTTGAGGCGGCGCGGCAGCCTCACGCGAACGGTGTTGGCACCGGCATGCAGGGTCCCGAGCCCAACGCGCTTCAAGAGCCGCCCGCGGCCGCTCAGCAGACGCGAACGTACGACCGCGGAGGTCGACAGCTCGACCCGCAGGCGCAGCAGGCACGTCCGGTGGCACGTGACGCGGCCCGGGCGGACGCGGACCGCCAGGGGCGTGCCCTTGGCCGCAGCCATCATCACGCGCACCGAGCTTCCCTGCTCCGCCAACGCGGGCGCGGTCGGATCCTGGCTCGTGACGAACATCGGAATCGAGGCGAAGCCGACTGCGTCGCGCCGCAACCCGAGTCCGCGGGCGGAGGTGGCGCCGAGCGCGTGCGCCCAGTCGAGCCCGAGCAGGTTGGGCACGCCGACGAGGACCGGCGACATCGCGCCGACGTTCCCCGCCATGTCGACCGCGACGACGGAAAACGTGCGCGTGTCGGCGCCGTCGAACGGGCCCATCTTGACCTCGAACTCGGTGCTGCCGAAGTTCTTCCACGGCGTCCCGTTGACGAAGAGGACGTAGTTCGCGATCACGTCGTTCGGCGGGTCCCACCGCAACGTGAGGCCGTCGTCCGCCACGACGCCGTTGAAGTGCGGCGGCTTGGCCGGAGCAACCGTGTCGAGATGAACCGAGCGCGTGCTCGACCACGCGGAATAGTTGCGTGCGCTGTCGTGCGCCCGTGCCTGCCAGTACCAGAGGCCGTCACCGGGCTGCGTCGCGGGAGACCAGGCGGTCTCCGCGCCGTTGACGAGCGTGTCAGACGTGCCACTGCGTACGACGCCGACGCAGAGCGGGTCGGAGCAAATCCTGAAGTCGATGCTGCCCGTCCCGGCGAACGACGCCTTGCTGAACGTCCCCTCCAAGACGAGGCGGTTCACCCACGCGCCGTCGGCCGGCGAGCCGCTCGCGGGGACCGAAGGAGCGGCTGTGTCGAGCTGGAAGCTGTGTGTCGCGCTCCAGGCGGAGAGGTTGCCCGCCGCATCTTGTGCACGTGCCTGCCAGTGATACGTCCCGTCCGCGAACGCAGCGGGCGTCCACGAGGCCGTCCCGCGGCTCGAGACAATCCCCGAGGTGGTGGACTGGACGACCGGCGCGCAGGCCGCGCCTGCCGGCGCCGAGTTGGAGCAGACCTGGAACTGCACCGTGCCGGTGTCGCCGCCGGCCGTCGCATCGTCGAACGTCGCGCGCAGCTGCGGTAGTGCGTTCGTCAGCGTCGCATCGGCTGGACTGGCCAGCGAAGGCGTCGACGGCGCGACGCTGTCGATGGCCCACGTGTACGACGCGGGGCTCGTGTCCACATTGCCGGCCTGATCCGTGGCACGCACGTCGAACGTGTGCGAACCGTCCGCCAGGGCCGTGTAGGTCTTCGGCGTCGAGCACGACGCGTACGGCCCGCCGTCGAGCCGGCAGTCGAACGTCGACCCGGCCTCGTTCGAGGCGAGGTCGAACGTGGCCGTCGTCGACGACGTGTTCGCCGGCGGCGTGGTCGGGCCGATCGAGGTCACCGGCGGCGTCGTGTCGACGGTCCACGTGTACGAAGCCGGGCTCGGATCGATGTTCGTCGCCGTGTCGGTCGCCCGGACCTGGAACGTGTGGCTGCCGTCGGCCAGCGCCGAATACGTCTTGGGGGTGGAGCATGACGTGAACGAGGCGCCGTCGAGGGAACACGCGAAGGTCGAGCCGGCCTCGTTCGACGAAAAGTCGAACGTCGCCCCGGTCGCCGTCGTCAACAGGGCGGGATAGCTCGGGCCGATCGACGTGTCCGGCGGCGTTGCGTCGATCGTCCACGAGTACGAGGCCGGACTGACGTCGACGTTGCCGGCGGGATCGATCGCCCGGACCTGGAAGGTGTGTGCGCCGTCGGCGACGCCCGCGTAGCTCTTCGGGCTCGAACAGGACGTGAAGCCGGCTCCGTCGAGATTACACTCGAAGCTGGAGCCGGACTGGGTCGCGGTGAAGCCGAAGCTCGGGGTCGAGGTGTTCGCGAGCGACGAGGGCTGTGACGTGATCGATGTGTCGGGCGGGACGGTGTCGATCGTCCAGCCGTAGCTCGAGGCGGTGCCGGCGTTGCCGGCGAGGTCGGCGGTCGCCTTCACGTAGAACGTGTGCGACCCGTCGCCGAGCGGCCCGTACGAGTACGGGCTGGTGCAACCCGCCCACCCGGCACCGTCGACATGGCACTGGAAACCAGTCACCGACTCGTTGGCGCTGAAGGCGAACGTGCCGCTCGACGCGTTCGAGTTTGCGGAGGGGCTCGAGTCGATCGACGTCGTCGGCGCGACGTTGTCGATCACGAAGCTACGCGAGGACGTCCAGGCCGACGGCAATCCACCGCTGTCCTGGGCCTGCGCCTGCCAGTAGTACGTCCCGTCCGAAAGACCCGTCGGCGTCCAGGTCTTCGTGTCGCCGTTGTTCGCCGCCATCGCGCCCGAGTTCTGAAGGGGCGAACCGCACCCCGAGTCGGAGCAGAGCCGAATGGTGAGGTTCCCCGGGTCACCCTCTGCGTCGGCGTACGTCGCGCTCAGCGTCGGAATCGCTTGCGTGTGCAGCGCATCGGCCGGCGATGCGAGCGTCGCCGAGGCAAACCCGTTCGGTGTCGGATGAACGGTGACCGCGTTCGCCGGATCGTAGGGCAGGATCGTCAGCGAACTCTTCGATCCACCGCCGCTGGCGTACGCCGCTGTCTGGTGACGCCAGAACTGAACGCACATATGATCGGTCTTCGCCAGCACCGTCGCCGTGGACGTCGTGGCGGAGACGGTGAACGTGTTCGTCGTGCCAGGCGTGTTGATGAGGTTGCCGGCTCCATCCGTCGGCGGAACGATGGTCGCCGTGGGAACGCCGGAAGCATTGACCACGTACATCGCGACGGTGAGCCGCGCGACGGCAGACGCGTTCGACCCGCCGGCGGCGCCCGACTTGATCCGCGCCTGGAACGTCCACGTGCCGGCTGGGAGCGTGACCTCGCCGTCGCCGTCGACGGTCCAGCCGCCGCAGACGCCGGGTGTCGAGGTGCTGGGCACAAGCGAGCCGGCGGCTGCGGATGCGGACGAATACACGACACCGGGCGTGAAGTCTGCGTAGCCGGTCGCGCCCGTCGGGGCACGGTTCTCCGACTGCGGCAAGACGAGGCTCGAGCTTCCTCCCGCATCGACGAAGGACGTCGAGGTCGCCCCCCCGGCCGGCGTTACGAGCGTGTAGCTCGTGGCCGTCGTGGTGCCGAGGAACAGCCGGTACACGAGTGAGCCGACTGCGACATTGGAAACGGTGACGGAACCATTGGCCGGGACGCTGCTGACTTGGACCGCGGTGCCGCCGGTGCGCGCGCTGCGGTTGACGGCCACGGCGATGTAGAGGTAGTTCCCGGCGGCGAGCGTGCCGCTGCCGGCGACGCCGGCGGCAAGGGTCGGATTCGCCGGGGCACCCGGACCGGAGGACGTCAGCAACTGGAAGCTGTTCGGCGTCGCGATGCCCGACGCCGGGCCGTCCAGGTACAGCGTCCCCTGATAGCTCGCGACGCCGGCGCCCGAACCACCGACGAGCAGCGTCAACACGACCGCGACCGCTGCTGCGAGAACGGCGGGCAGCCTCAAGCGACGGTGCCGGAGGCCCGAGGCGCTCGGAGGATCGCCAGATGTCCGCAGTGTCATAGTTGCCATCACGCGCGCGTACACGTACGCGCAACGCTCCGGCCTCTTCATCGGCGCCTGCAGGCGGAGGCTTGATTCCTCCGTCGAGTGCGGCCTTCCCTCGAAGGAGGGATTCAGACGACCGTACCCCGAACGGGGCAGGAACTCGTCACGAGGCCCTCCTACGTTGCGTCTTGCCTAATTGGCCTTTCGACTGCGGCCCAGCGGGGACACCTCGCGGGTGGAAGGAGTTTTGTAGATGCGGCACGACCGAAGTATTCGAAGAGGCGTGCGTGCGAACGCGCTCTGGGGACGGCGCGGGGAATCTCGCTCGAACGCACTCTGGGGAAGCGGCAAGCGCGGCATGATCATGCTCGCCCTGGCGGCGATGCTGGTCGTCCCCGTGGCGGGTAGCGCTTCGTCGATCAACTCCGGCCCCGGGAAGACGTCGGCCTTCGTGCCGGACAACCTCCTCGCCGAGGCGGCGGCGTCGCCCCTGCAGGAGTTCGACGTGATCGTCCAGGGCACGCGTGACCGTTCGCCGTCCGACACCGGCAAAGAGGTGACGAACTCGAACGGCAAGCTCAAGCGAAGCTTCCTGTCGGTCGACGGCGTCGAGGCGTCGATCACCGGCAAGGACCTGCTGAAGCTGGCGACGGACTCGCACGTGGCTGCGATCACACGCAACGTGACGGTTCGCGCGACCTCGTATCAGGACTCGACGATGTGGCAGGACTCGACCGACATGTCGATCCTCCAGAACGCGTTCGATCCCGCGACGGGTGCGATCACGGGCCCTGCTCCGCAGGCGCCTGCGATTGCGATCGTCGACTCGGGTGTTCAGGCTCGCGCCGACTTCGGCGGCCGTCTCGTCGCGAGCGTGAGCATGTGCTCGCTGTGCACCGATGGTGCGACGGGCGACGGCGAAGGTCACGGCACGATGGTCGCCGGCATCGCGGCGGGCTCGGGCTCGTATGCGGGTGGCGCTCCGAACGCGCCGATCGTCTCGATCCGCACCGCTACCGGCGACGGCCAGTCACGCACGAGCGACGTCGTCGCGGCGGCAGACAGCAGTACAACATCCGGGTAGCGAACTTCTCACTGGCCGGTGCGACCGACACGAGCGTTCGGTTCGACCCGCTCGACAAGGCTGTCGAAGCCCTGTGGCTGAACGGGATCGTCGTCGTCGCGGCGGCGGGCAACCACGGCCAGGGCCATGCGGTCAGCATGTCGTACGCACCCGGGAACGACCCGTTCGTGATCACGGTCGGCGCGCTCGACCAGAACGGGACCTCCGACCCGAGCGACGACACCGTCCCGAGCTGGTCGGCGCACGGCAAGACGATGGACGGCTTCTCCAAGCCGGACCTCTCGGCGCCGGGCAGGTACATGATCGCACCGACGCCTATGGACGGCTCGATCGCGAAGACCGCGCCCGACCGCGTCGTCTCGTCCGGCTACATCTGGATGTCGGGAACGTCGTTCTCGACGCCGGTCGTCTCTGCAGCGGCGGCGCAGATCCTGGCTCGCCATCCCAACTTCACCCCGGATCAGGTCAAGGGCGCGCTGATGCTCGCGGCCAACTACCTCCCGGGTGTGGACGGGTATGCCGGCGGCGTCGGCGAAATCGACGCAGGCGTTGCGTCGACGATCGACGCCCCGCCGAATCCGAACGTCGGGCTGTACCAGTTCGTCGCGCCGGATGCGACCGGCGGGCGCTCGTTCAACGCCGCAAGCTGGGCGTCGTACCTGGCGACCGGCGCCTCGTGGGCGCAGGCCAGTTGGAGTGACGCGAGCTGGGCCGAGGCGAGCTGGGCCGAGGCAAGCTGGTCGAGCAACGTCGACAGCATGACCTCCTCGCTCGCGACCTTCGCCGAGTAACCCGCGACAGTCGAAAGGCTTCACCAAGAGGACGCCGGCTTTGCCGGCGTCCTCTACTTCTGGGGGTCTGACCCCTCCGGGGTCAGACCCCGGCGGTTCCTCGCCTACCCCAGCGTGATGCGGCGCCGGACCGTGCCGGCCCGCTGGTGGCGGGCTTCGAGGCCGATCTCGGTGCCCGACGGCGCTTCGATCACCCACTCGAGCTTGGCGAGATCAGTGGTCGACTCGTCGTTCGCCCACCACGTCGTCGAACGTTTCTCGACGCGCCCCTTCAGCTGTCCGACCTCCGTCTTCACCTCGCCGCCGACGAGGCGCGCACGGTCGGGCAGCTCGAGCTCGACCTCGAGGTCGCGCACGGCCTTGCGCTCCAGCGCCTTCTCCGATACGTTCGTCGGCAGCCAGCCCGAGTTCTGCACCACGAGCCGGACGAGGAAGGAGCTCTCGCCCAGCCGATCGACGTCCAGGGACCGGAGCTCGAGCAGCGGCGAGATCAGCGCGTGGAACACCGCCCAGTCGGAGTGCGGCGCCACCTCCTGCTCCAGCCGGTCGAAGGGGACGTTGAACCAGTAGTTGATGATGTCCCACCCGCCGAGCTCGACCTTCCCGAGCTCGGGGTGGTCGAACTCGTACCAGTCGACGTAGGCGGCGGGATAGTTCTGCTTCGCCCAGCGGAGGAGCGTGACGTCGTCCTCGACCGGATGCTCGCGGATCCAGTCCGTGAAGTGGTAGTCCGACAGGCCGGCTTGGCGCTGCGGGCTCCAGAACTCGGTTGTCCACGAGAAGAGGCCGAGGTGGTCGTACATCCAGTCATGGGCGCCGCCCTTGATCGTCTGCTTCGGGTCGTACTTGAAGTCGTGGAACACGGAGACCGCCGGGTACCCGGTCAGCTCCGTGCCGCGCGCGCCGATGATCTGGTAGGCGCGGAGGTCATTCGTCGGGAAGTCGTCGTCCGGACGGCCTGCGTAGGGACGGAGGTGCACGCCGCTGAACGTGTGGTACGCGATGTGGCCGGTGATGTTCGGCCGTTCCGTGACGGCCTCGACCATCGCGCGCACCTCCGGCTCCGAGGTCGGGTACGGCCCCGCTCCGCGCTGTTCGTGCTCGGGTGCCCATTCGGCCGGGAAGTTGCGGTTCAGATCGAGCCCCTCCACCGGCCACGGCACCTTGATCTGGACGCCGTCGTAGTTCTGCAGGCGCCCTTCGGCGAGCAGCCGGTAGAACGGGCCGTCGTCCGGCCCGTCGACGGGGTCGCGCCGGATCAGCAGGCTCTTCTCCTCCGGGTGCGCGCGCCAGGCTCCATTGGGGTCCTCGACACGCATGTCCAGCACACGGCCGTCGCCGTCGAGGTCCTCGACCTTCAGTCCGTCCTCGGGCTCGTCGCGCGGATACGGCCGCACGCTGGAGCGGATGAACCGTCGCTCCTGCAACCCGCGCTCCGCACCGTCAGGGTTCAGGCGCGGGATCACGTAGAAGACCCGCGTGTCGACTACGCGCGTGACCTGATCGTCGTGTCCGTGCCGCGTCAGCAACCGGTGAATCAGATGGAGCGCCGCGGTGCAGCCCGTCCACTCCATCGAGTGGATGTTCGCCTCGATCAGGAATCCGGGCTTGTCGGCGTGTGGTCCGGTGTCCGCGTTCGTGACGGTGACGAGCCAGATGTGACGACCCTCGTACGACTTGCCGATCGACTCGAGCGCGCAGAGTCTCGGAGCCTCCTCCGCCCAGGCGCGCAGGATCTCCGTGAGCTCGTCGTACCCGTAGAAATGGTCGAACGCGACCGGCCGCAACTCAGGCTGACGTCAGCTCGGCGATGAGGGGCGTCGTGTCGAACGGCTCGTAGCCCAGCCGCGCAGCGATCTCCTCGCTCGAGGGCTTCGTTCCTTCGGCGAAGAGCGCGCGCAGGATCTCCCCGGTCTTGGCGTTCCGCCACCAGTCGTCCCCGACCTCGTCGATCAGGTGTGCGCGCAGCTGCGCATGGCGGATCCAGGCGCGGAGGTAATCCGCCGAGTAGAACCCGGCGTCCATGTCGGCGAGATGTCCCTCGCGCAGGTAGCGGACGCCGGTCGCCGCGGTCAGCTTCTCAGCGTAGTCGTCGCTGGTCGTGCCGGCGTTCTCGAAGCTCGACCAGAAGCCGAGCTCGAACTGCAGCTTGGCCGCGTAGCGCCGGAACAGGAGCGCCTCGAGAAAGACCGTCGCCTCGGCGTTCGTCGCGGCGGCCTCATCGCTGAGGCCGAAATGCTGCGCATGCCACCCGGCCTCGCGCGTGATCGCCTCGCAGATGTACGAGTAGATCTCCGTCAGCGCATGGTCGCGGGAGATCCTGCGGAACGTGTACGGGAGCGTCGGGTCGCAGCCGGCATAGTGGAGCGCATGACCGGCCTCGTGCATGAACGCCTGGTAATCGTGCAAGCCACCCTGGGCGCGGGTGATCAGGTGGACGACCTTCGGCGGATCGGAGGCGATCACGCATGCGCGCGGCGACTTCTGCGGTCGGTCGTCGAGGTCGAGGCGGATGTTCCGATCGGCCGCGACGTCGAACCCGAGCGCGCTCAGCGTCTGCAGGCAGACGTCGGTCGCGCGGTCCTTCGTGTAGGTGCCGTCGAGCGGCGACAGGCGGCGGATGTAACCCATGTGTGCAGACGATGGCTGGGGTTCACGTTCCGGCCCGAGCAGGCGTTCGAACCACGATTCCCGCAGCTCGAGGAACGTTGCTTCAATCTGCTCGCTCGTCGTCCGCAGCACAGCTTCGAGGTCGCGTAGTGAGATCTGCTTCTCGTCCTCAGTGCGGGCGACGGGGTCGGGCTCGTCGGTCAGGTCGGCCTCGAGCTCGTCGTACTCGCGCAGGAGAGAAAGCCTTTGCTCGTTGAACTCCGCCGAGGCGCGCCGATGGAGATCGCCGAGCTCGTCCCGGTCGTTGTAATCCGGAAGCACGGCGAGCTGCGCCAGCGCCGAGCGCAGAGGCAGCTCTTCGCCCTTGAACGTGACACGCGCCGCGAGGAGTGCGTTCTCGAGCTCGTCCTCCTTTTCGGCGAGCTCCGCAGCGACGAGACCGCTCTCGCACGTCTTGCGCAGGCGGTAGAGCCATTCGCGTTGCTCGGCGCCGCCACTCTCCTCCTCCGCGCGCAACGCCTGAAGCTGCTCGCGGCTGAAGAGATCGGCGTACCGCGCGACGATCGCGGCCTGCTCGGAAACTTCCTTTTCGCCGACGCGGACCAGTCGGCCCTCCTCCGAGCGCTCGTACAGGTAGCGCTGAAGCTGCTGCTCGAATTCGGCCGGGCTGCGGACCGCCGTCGTCGACATCGAGAAGACTCTATCCAGCTGTTCGCGCGGCGCGCGGCGCGAGCCTTGCCACAGTCGTCGTCAGCTGCTCGATCCTGAACGGCTTCGGGATGACGGCGTCGCTGTCCACTCCTTCGAGGCGGTCCGACCCGGTCAGCATCGCGACCTTCACACCGGGACGGTCGCGGCGGAGCTCCTGCAGGAACTCGAGGCCGTTGCCCGAGCCGACATGGACGTCGAGCACCACGACGTCGACGGCGCCATCGGCGAGCTGTTCGCGCGCCTGCGGCAGCCCGCCGGCCTCGCGGACGCTCCAGCCCTCGAGCTCCAGGTTGAGCCGGCAGAGCAGTCGAATGGACGGATCGTCGTCGACGACGAGCACGGTCTGGGCGTGCGAATCCACGGCGGGCGGCAGTCTAGCCGTGGCCCGTACCTCGATCCTCCGGCGCACCGTTTACTCTTTGAAAATGAGAAGTGAGCCCCCACGCTCCGAGGAGGTGGTGGGACGAGAGCTCGAGCGCCGCTGGGGTCTTGTACCGCGCCCGACACCGCAGTTTCGCCGACGCGCGTGGCTCCTATTCCAGCGCGCCTTGGACCCATTGGCTTCGCCTAGACCGTTGCGACGACGGCACTGAGCCGCCGCAGCGTCTCCTCCTTGCCCAGCAGCTCCAGGCTCTCGAACAATCCCGGTGACACCTTCGAGCCGGTGACTGCGATCCGGATCGGCTCAAATGCTTTCCGCGGCGACAGCTCGAGCCGCGCGGCGAGCGCCCGCAGCGCGGACTCGATCTCGGGCGCGGCAAACGGCTCCACCTCTTGGAGCTCGTCGCGCGCGGCGGCGACGATCGCAACGCGCCCGTCGAGCGCCGCCGGGTCCGGGTGCACATCGCGAAAGAGAAAACCGGCGAAGTCCGGGAACTGCCCGAAGCGCTCGATCTTCTCCTGGACGATCGGGACAGCGCGCCGCACGAGCTGCTCGTCCCAGTCGTGTCCCGTCTCGCGCAGGTAGCGGACGAGCTCGTCGGCGTACTCACCCTCCCGCAGCGCGCGGAGGTAGACGCCGTTCATCCAGTCGAGCTTCTGATAGTCGAATGTGGCCGGGCTCGGGACGACGCGGCCGAGGTCGAAGCGCTCGACCAGCTCGTCCCGCGACATGATCGTCGTCTTGTCGTCGTAGCTCCAGCCGAGCAGCGCGAGGAAGTTGACGAGCGCCGGCGCGTAATAGCCTTCGTGGCGGAAGTCGTCCACGGTCACCGAGCCGTGCCGCTTCGAGAGGCTCTTGCCGTCGGCGCCGAGGACGAACGAGACGTGCGCGTACACGGGGAGCTCGCCGCCGACCGCGCGAATCAGGTTGATCTGCTTCGGCGTGTTCGAGATGTGGTCCTCGCCGCGGATCACGTGTGTGATTCCGTCCCAGACGTCCTCCATCGGCGAGGCGAAGTTGTAGGTCGGACGGCCGTCGGAGCGGACGAGGACGAGATCCTCGAGCTTCTCGTTCGGGAACTCGATGGGGCCGCGCACGGCGTCCTCCCACGCGGTCACGCCCTCGTCCGGCATCCGGAACCGGATCGCCCCCTCGTCTTCGTACGCCTTGTCCTCCTCCACGAGCCGGCGCGCGAGCTCGGCGCACTCCGCGATCCGATCGAGCTGGAACGTGACCTCGCCGTCCCAGTCGAGTCCAAGCCACCGGAGGGACTCCTGAATCTGCTCCGTCGCCTCCGCGACCTCACGGCTCGTGTCGGTGTTCTCGATGCGAAGGCGGAACTCGCCGCCGTGATGGCGCGCGAAGAGCCAGTTGAACAGCGCGGTGCGCACGTTCCCGATATGCAGAAAGCCGGTCGGGCTCGGCGCCATCCGAACGCGGACGGGTGCAGTCATGCGAGAAATCCTACGCAGCCACGACCGCCACGCATCGGCGGGGGGAATGGTCGAGGCGGCGAGGCGAAGCATCGCCGCGCCGCACGGAAGGGAACTGCCGCCCACCACCCTGGAGCCCGCGGGCCTCGCCCGCACGCGTCCCCGCGAAGCGGCGAAGCGTCGGATTGCTCGAAAGCTTTAGCTTTCGCGCAATGTTGTTCGGAGCGCATTGCTCGGGGGGAATCAAGAAAGCCTTGGACAACGCCGTCGGGATGAACGCAGACGCGGTGCAGCTCTTCGTGCAGAGCCCGCGCACGTGGCGCTTCCCGGATCACGATCCCAAGGTTCTCGAGCGTTTCCGCGAGCGGCGCGAGGAGACGGGCCTGCCGGTCCTCGTGCACAGCCTCTACCTCGTCAACCTCGCGGCGCCCGACGACGCGGTCTACACGAAGAGCGTCGACACGATGCGCGCGACCGTCGACGCTGCGTGCGCCGTCCATGCCGAGGGCGTGGTCTTCCACGTCGGCTCGCACCTCGGAGCCGGCTTCGAAGCCGGGCTCGAGCGGGTCGTGCCGGCGCTCGAGCAGGTGCTCGACCGCTGCAACGAGCGCACCTGGGTGCTGATGGAGAACTCCGCCGGCGCGGGCGGGACGATTGGCCGCTCCGTCGACGAACTCGCCGTGATCTTCGACTTGCTGGGAAGGCACGAGCGGCTCGGCCTCTGCCTCGACTCCTGCCACTGGTACGTCTCGGGCATCGATGTCACCGATCCGGATGCGCTCGACGCCGCACTGCGCGACGTCGACGACCGCATCGGGCTCGACCGGCTGCGAGCGTTGCACGCGAACGACGCCAAGGCGCCGCTCGGATCGAACCGCGACCGTCACGACAACATCGGCGACGGCGTCATGGGCGAGGGGCTCGGCGTCTTCCTCGCCCACCCGAGGCTGCAGCAGCTCCCCGTCGTGCTCGAGGTGCCCGGCCGGGACGGACACGGCCCGAACGCCGAGGAGATCAAAAAGCTGCGTGAACTCCACGCGCGCGCCACTGCCTAGGTACCGCTTGTCGGTGCCGCATTAGAGGTCGTGTGAGCTCGGCTCACACGACCGTTTCCCCTTACCGGTGGACAGTGCTTGCGGCAGGCGTGTTTGCCACAGCCGCAAACTCGGCCATCCTGCTCGGACTCCCGGCGATAGCCCCAGCACTGCGACGCGCGTACGACTTGACGCTGACACAGGTGGGCGTCGTCCTTGCCGCCCTGAATTTCGGAGCGCTGGCAACGTTGCTCCTGTGGGGAATCGTCGCTGACCGGATCGGGGAACGCAGGGTCATTGCGGCCGGACAAGTGGGCGCGGCCGCAGCGCTCGTCTGGGCGGCCCGCACGTCGTCATACGGCGCCCTGGTCGCGGCGCTGTCGGTGACGGGAGCCCTCGGTGCCGGGGTCAACGCCGCCAGCGGGCGAGCCGTGATGGGCTGGTTCGGCGAACACGAGCGAGGGCTGGCTCTGGGGATACGGCAGATGGGCGTCCCACTGGGCGGGGCCGTCGCCGCCGGCGCGCTCCCGGCGCTGAACGACCAGATCAGCCTCGGTGCCGCCTTCTACGGTCTCGCAGTCGGTTGCCTGGTATCCGCGCTGATCGGCGCATCACTCATCAGGGCGGAGCCCAACGAGGAGCACAGCGTCCTCGCCCGCCCACTTCGAGACGCGCGAATTTGGCGCATCTGCACGGCGAGCACCTTCTACGTGATGACGCAGATCAGCTTGCTCGGATTCTTCGTCCTCTTTCTGCACGATCGACGCGGCGCGTCGACCGCGGTCGCCGCGAGTGCACTGGCCGCGACGCAGCTACTCGGCGGAGCAGCACGGATTGCGGCCGGCCGCTGGTCAGACCGCCTGCGGGCGCGGGTCGTGCCGCTGCGGAAGGTCGCGCTCGCCCTCGCCGTATCGCTTGGGGCGGTCGCGGCCCTGGTCAGGGCGCCGCTCCCGATTCTTGTCCCGGCGCTCGTACTCGCCGGGGCGTTCGGGCTCTCGTGGAACGGGCTCTCGTTCACGGCGGCGGCCGAGGCTGCCGGCCGCGCTCGGAGCGGCGCCGCGCTCGGGCTCCAGCAGACCTTTCTCTCGGGAGGATCGATCGTCGCACCGATCGGTCGTGGCGGCTCGCATTCGCCCTCGCAGCGGTCAGTCCGCTCGTGGGCTACGCGGTGCTCAGTCCGCTAGCTGAGCGAAGACCTTGAAGGTCGGGCGCCCGACGGGCAGCTCGTGGAACTCCGGGTTGACGCAGCCAAGCTTGCCCGTCCGCTCGGCGCCGTAGCACTCCTCGACCTCGACGCGGCACATCGGCAGCGGCGCGCGCGTCGTTCGCATGGCGCCGAAGCCCTCGCGCCGGCGCTCGGCCTCCCGCAGCATCTCCAGGTCGATCTCGGCGCCGTAGACCTTCTGCATGCAGCCGATGTACGTGTGGCCGAACTCTTCGAACGCGTAGAGGAACGGGCACGCCCGATCCACACACGCCGACGGATAGACCACCTTGTCGCAGTGCACCTCGCAGCGCCGGCACTCGAGCTCGTCCTGCGGCCGGAGCGGGAGCTCCGTTGTGGTCGCGACGCCTGACGCTGGTGTCATGTAGGAATTTTCATGCCCAGAACCGCGCGCCGCAAGACTTGACAGCGTGCTGCTCTATAAGCTAGGGCGGCGTGGCGCGACGACTCCTTTGGGCCTCGCTTGCGCTCGCCCCGGTCACGATTCTCGTCGATGCCGTTGCCAATCCGGGCAAGGTGGCGCTGTTCGTTCTCTCTGCGGTCGCACTCGTGCCACTCGCATGGCTGATCGGCGAGGCCACCGAGCACGCCGGCGAGCACACGGGGCCGCGGATCGGCGGCCTCCTGAACGCCAGCTTCGGCAACGCGCCCGAGGTGATCATCGCGTTGATCGCCGTGGCCGACAACCTCCCGAACGTCGTCCGCGGGTCGCTCGCCGGCAGCGTCGTGTCCAACATCCTGCTCGTGCTCGGGGCGGCGCTCGTGCTCGGTCAGGACGAGGCGCGGCTCGACCGCACCTCGCTGCTCGTTCAGCTCGGGCTCGTCGCGGTCGCCGTCCTGCTGCTGCTGATCCCGTCGATTCCGGGCTGGCACGGAAACCCCGACCGCCACTCGCTCACGCTGCTGAGCATCGGGCCGGCGGTTGCGTTACTCGTCCTGTACCTCGTCGTGACCACGATCGGTGTGCGGCGGCGCGCCGTACACGACGCCAGCGGAGCGACCGGCTGGAGCCTGCCCCTCTCACTCGCCGCGCTGGGAGCTGCGACGGCCGCGACGGCGGTGACGAGCGAGATCCTCGTGCACTCCCTGCAGGCGTTCGCCGAAGCGGCGAATCTGTCTCAGTTCTTCATCGCAATCGTGATCGTCGCGATCGTTGGCAACGCCGCGGAGCACGGCGGCGCCCTGGTGATCGCCCGTCGCGGCAAGATGAAGCTCGCCACCGAGATCGCGATCACGTCGAGCGCGCAGGTCGGCCTCCTGGTCCTGCCGGTCGTCGCTCTCGTCTCGTTCGCTTTCGCACATCCTCTCGCTCTCGCTTTCCGTCCGATCGAGCTGACCGCAATCGGCGGGGCTGCCGTCTTCGTCGCCTTCGTGATTCGCGACGGCATCTCCCGGCGCTGGGAGGGCGCGCTGCTGATCGCCGTCTACGGCGCCCTCGTCGCCTGGTTCCTGGCCGCCGGCGACCGCTGAGAAAGAGGCCGGTTACCCGTACTCCGCCCGCGCAGATCCGGTGCCACACTGGGGCCAACGACATGGAGGCGAGATGAGCGAGACCATTGCAATGCCAGCGGTCGCGGCCGCCGAACCGGCCCCAACCGGTCCGGTAGTCTCGGCCAAAGACCTCACTCGCCGATACGGCGAAGGCGACACGGCCGTCGACGCGCTCCGCGGCGTCTCGCTCGAGGTCCCGAGCGGCCAACTGACGGCCGTGATGGGCCCATCGGGCTCGGGCAAGTCGACCCTGATGCACATCCTCGCCGGGCTCGACCAGCCCACGTCGGGCGAGGTCGCGATCGCCGGCATCAACATCTCGAAGCTCGGCGACAGCGACCTGACCAAGCTGCGCCGGCGCCACATCGGCTTCATCTTCCAGTTCTTCAACCTCCTCCCCATGCTCACGGCCGAGGAGAACGTGTTGCTGCCGCTCTCGATCGCGGGTGAGAAGCCGGATCCCAAGTGGGTGATGGAGCTCTTGGGACGGATCGGCCTGACCGATCGCCGGGCCCATCGCCCTGCTGAGCTTTCGGGCGGCCAGCAGCAGCGTGTCGCGATCGGCCGGGCGCTCGTGAGCAAGCCGACGATCGTGTTCGCCGACGAGCCGACCGGGAATCTCGACTCGACTACGAGCGGCGAGATCCTCGAGCTCATGCGCAGCTCCGTCGACGCATACGGACAGACCACCGTGATGGTGACGCACGAGCCCCGTGCGGCTGCGATCGCCGACCGCATCCTCTTCCTCGACGACGGCCTGATCGTGAAGGAGCTCGGCCGTTCGGAGGCACACGACGTGATCTCGGTGATGGAGGAGCTCGCCGGCTCATGATCAGGGTCGCGCTCCGAGGCCTCGCGGGCCGCAAGCTGCGGGCGTCACTGACAGCGTTCGCGATCGTGCTCGGCGTCGCGATGGTGAGCGGCACGTTCGTCCTGACGGACACGATGAACGGCGCCTTCGACTCGATCATCTCGCAGTCGTACAAGAACGCCGACGTCGTGGTCAGCGGCAAGACCGCGTTCGACACCGACACAAACGGCAACGCGGTCCAGGCGCCGAGCTTCCCGGAGACGCTGCTCCCGAAGGTCCGGGCCCTGCCGGACGTGAAGGCGGCAGCCGGCTCCCTCACCGACAACAAGACCAAGCTGGTGGGGCGCGACGGCAAGCTCGTCGGCGGTCACGGCGCGCCCAACCTCGCCTTCAGCGTCGAGCCGAGGTCGGATCAGCGCTTCAACCCCCTCGTGCTCACGTCCGGCAGATGGCCGAGCGGCGCGAAGGAGGTCGCAATCGACAGCGGCACGGCGGGCAACAAGCACTACAAGGTCGGCGACACGATCGGCATTCAGACCCGCGGCCCGGTCCAGCAGTTCCGCGTCGTGGGAGTCGTGAAGCTCCCCGGCGTCTCGATCGGCGGCGCGACGATGTCCGTCTTCGACATCCCGACGGCGCAGATGCTCTTCCACCGCCAGGGCCGGCTCGACGTCATCCGCGTTCAGGCGAAAAGCGGCGTGCCGACACCGAAGCTGCTCTCCGAGGTCAGGGCCATCCTGCCGTCGACCGTTCAGGCCCGGGACGTCGCCGCGCAGGAGAAGCGCGACAAGAAGACGGTCAACTTCACCAGCTTCATCCAGTACTTCCTGCTCGCGTTCGCCGGCATCGCGCTCTTCGTTGGCAGCTTCGTGATCGCGAACACGCTGTCGATTACGATTGCGCAGCGCGTTCGCGAGTTCGCAACGCTGCGCACGCTCGGCGCGACCCGCCGTCAGATCCTTCGTGCTGTCGTGATCGAGGCCCTCGTCATCGGGACGCTAGGGTCGGTCACCGGGCTCTTCCTCGTGCTCGGCCTCGCGAAGGGCCTGAACGCGCTCTTCAAGGTGCTCGGCTTCGACCTCCCGACGGCGGCGACCGTCTTCAAGGAGCGCACGGTGATCGTCAGCCTGCTCGTCGGCATCGTGATCACGCTGCTTGCAAGCCTCAGGCCGGCATTGCGCGCTACGCGAGTCCCACCGATCGCCGCGGTGCGCGAAGGCGCGATCCTGCCGCCCGGACGCTTCGCGCGCCTCACGCCGATCCTGTCGCTGATCACGCTCGTCCTCGGCGTCCTGCTACTCGGCTACGGGGTGCTCGGTCACGGGCTCTCGACGGCCAACCGGCTCGGGTCCCTCGGCTTCGGCATCGTCCTCCTCTTCTTCGGCGTGTCCGCGAATGCGTCGCGTCTCGTCCGCCCGCTCGCCTCGGTGCTCGGGTGGCCGGCGACGCGGATCGGCGGGACCGCCGGCGTGCTGGCGCGCGACAACACGATGCGGAACACCAAGCGCACCGCCTCCACTGCTTCGGCGCTGATGATCGGCCTCGCCCTGGTCACCTTCGTCGCGATCCTCGGCCAGGGCATCCGTTCGTCCTTCGAGAGCGCCGTCGACGACCTCCTCCGCAGCGACTACGCGCTCACGTCGACGGACACGTTTACGCCCCTCTCCGTCTCAGACGAGCGCGCACTCGCCAAGGCGCCGAACGTAACGGCGATCTCGGGCGTGCGTGCCGGCTCGGCGCGCATCCTGGGCAAGACCGACAATCTCACCGGCGTCGCGCCGAACATGGCCCAGGTGATCCATCTCCGCTGGAAGCAGGGCTCCGCGGCGGTGCCCTCGCAACTCGGCAGCGACGGCGCCTTCGTCGACCACAAGTACGCGAAGAAGAACCACCTGACGATCGGCTCGCCGATCAACATCGAGACGCCGTCCCGCGACAGGTTCACCGTGCTCGTGAAGGGGATCTTCAAGCTCCCCAACGGAGGCTCGCCCTTCGGCCCAGTGACGATCTCGAACGCCAACTTCGACGCCCATTACCCGAGCCCCGAGAACGAGATGGTGTTCGTCAAGGTGCGAGGCGGAGTCACGGACGCGAACACCGCGACGCTCGAGCACCAGGTCAAGGGCTTCGCGGACGCGAAAGTCCAGACGGCGTCGCAGTTCAAGACGAACTTCGAGAAGCCGCTGAACAAGATCCTGATCCTGCTCTACGTGCTCCTGCTGCTCTCCGTGATCGTGAGCCTGTTCGGCATCGTCAACACGCTCGTGCTGACCGTGTTCGAGCGGACGCGGGAGATCGGAATGCTGCGGGCCGTCGGCATGACGCGGCGCCAAACGCGCTCGATGATCCGGCACGAGAGCGTTGTCACGTCGTTGATCGGTGGCGCACTCGGAATGGCGGTCGGGTTCTTCCTGGCGCTGCTCGTCACCCACGCGCTTTCGAGCGAGGGCATCGTCTTCGCGGTGCCGTGGCTGACGCTGCTGGGCTTCGTGCTCGCCACTGTCGTCGTCGGCGTGATCGCGGCGATCTTCCCGGCGCGCCGCGCCGCGGGCCTCAACGTGCTAGCGGCGCTCCAGTACGAGTAGCGCGTCGGGGATCGCCTCGAGCGCCGTCTCGATGTCGTCGTCGCTGATGTCGAGGTGCGTCACCGCGCGGACGACGCTTGGATGGACGGTGGTCGAGACGAGGACGCCGCGCTCCTTCAGGCGGTCGATGGCGGCGGCGCGGTCCGGCCCGACGTCGATCTGAACGAAGTTCGTCTCCGCCTGCCCCGGGTCGACACTGAGCCCGGCCGCGGCGAGGCCCTCGCCGAGACGGCGGGCGCGCGCATGGTCGTCCGCGATGCGGTCGACGTGGTGGTCGAGGGCATACAGCGCGGCCGCGGCGACGATCCCCGCCTGACGCATCGCGCCGCCGAAGAAGTGCTTCCCGCGCCGCGCCTTCACCATCAGCTCTGAGGAGCCGGCAATCAGCGCCCCGAGCGGACAGCCGAGGCCTTTCGAGAAACAGAGGGTGACCGTGTCGAAACCGCGCCCGATCCGCGCCGGCTCGACACCGCACGCGGTCGCCGCGTTGACGAGGCGCGCACCGTCCAGATGGGCGGCGAGGTCGTGTTCCCGGCACGTGGCGACGATCGCGTCGATCTCGTCGAGCGGCCAGACGCGACCGCCCGCGCTGTTGTGGGTGTTCTCCACGGCGACGATGCGCGTCGGAGCGACGTGGACGCTCGTGCGATCCCGGATCTCGGCGACGACCTGGTCAGGCGAGAACCGCCCACTCGTTCCCTGGAGCCCGATCGTCAGCAGGCCCGAGTGTACGGCGGGCCCGCCGAGCTCGGACAGCATGATGTGCGCGTGGCGCTCGACGAGCAGCGCGTCACCGGGCCGCCCGAGGATCTGCAGTGCGATCTGGTTCGCCATGGTCGCGGTCGGAAGGAAGACTGCTTCCTCCTGCCCGAGGAACTCCGCCCCGCGGCGCTCGAGCTCGTTGACGGTCGGATCCTCACGCTTCTGCTCGTCGCCGACGCTGGCGCTCGCGATCGCCTCGCGCATGGCCGCCGTCGGTTGGGTCAGCGTGTCGGAACGAAGATCGATCACGAGCTCATTTTGCAGCTTTGAAGTCGTCACCCCCGCGGGTGATCATCGCCGCGAGGAAACAAGCCGATGATCCACCAGATGAGCGGCTCGATGGACAAGCGCTTCATTGGAGGCGGTCTGCGGCTCGCCACAGGCTCGTCTGCGCCCCCGCGCCTCGACCACGGCTACTTCCAGGACGAGGTCCGGCCGATGCTCGGCTCGATCCTGCTCAAGAAGGGCTGGATCTCCCACGACAAGCTCGACGCCGCACTGGAGGCTGGCCGGATCAGCGGGATGCGTCTCGGCGAGACCCTGCTCTCGCGGGGCTGGCTGTTCGAGCCCGAGCTCGCCTGTGCGCTCGCGGAACAGTTCGGCCTCAGGTACGTCGACCTCGTCCGCCATCCGCTCGATCCGAGTGCGGCGCGGTTGCTGTCCACCGAGGTCGCGCGGCGCATGTTCGCGGTGCCGGTCCGCTTCGTGGAGTCTGGCGCGATCGAGGTCGCGGTCGCCGATCCAGCCGACGCGGACGTCGGCGCGCTCGAGCAGATGCTGGGTCGCCTGGTGGAGCTCGTCGTCGGCGAGCGCTCGGTGATCCAGGACTCCTGGCGCTACACGCGCTGACCGGCCTACTCGTGCATCGGCGCCCTGGTGCCTGGCACGTGCAGCAGGTTCTCGACGTCCCGCACGCCCTGCACCTTGCGTGTCTCCGCGACGAGCTCGTCGATCAGATCGGCGCGCGGAATCTCGCCGCGCAGTTGGACGACGCCGTCCTGCACGTTGACGTTCAGCTTCCCTTTGGGGACGTCGCGATTGCGGAAGACCTCGCTCCGGATCTTGTCGGCCAGCGTGGCGTCGTCGAAGTCCTTCGGCTCTTCCCGCAGGTGCTGCACCTTCTGTGAGAGGCCGTACGCCTCCGCTGCCACACCGCGTCCCACACGTCCGGCCTGCCTACGACCTGACCTGAAGCGGTCGAGCGTGACGTGACGCCTGCGTCTGCCGTTCTGGGGATCGAAGAAGTAGGCCAGGAGGGCGCCCAGTGCGCCTCCGAGTGCAAAGACTCCCATTCGTTCCTCCTCGTTTTCGGCTCGTCCCTCGCCTTCCCGGCGACGGCGGCGGCTCAAACGTCGGCGACGATCCCGCCCCACGGAGCGAGCTCCCGTCGTCCGTCGAGGTCGATCTCGGCGGGCTCGTCGGAAAGGTTGACGGCGACGGCCGTGTGCTCGCCGCGCCGGAACGCCCACACGCCCGCAGGCGCGGAGAGCGTTTCGTACCACCCTTCACGTAGGTCGGCGCGGCGAGTGGAAGCCACGGGTTCGTCCAGCCGCCGTTCCACGGCATCGGCGTCCGAGCTCCGTCGCGTCCCGCCAGGTCGCGCTCCTGCTCCGGAGGAACCTGCGCCTGCTCCATGCCCAGTTCGTCGCCGTAGTAGAAGACCGGCGTCCCGCGCACGAGTTGGCCGCACGCGGCGAGCCGCCCTACCGCGCCGTCCAGGTGTGGGAATGGGCGGCGCGCGGCGTAAGCGGTTACGCGGAGATGACGAACGTTCCGGCCGAGCTCCGCGAGGAGCTGCACCGCGAGCTTCCGTTCTCGACGCTCGAAGTCGAACAGGAACAGCGGGCGCGCGACGGCACCGTGAAGACGCTCTTCCGCACCCCCGATGGCCATCCCGTGGAAGGGGTGTTGATGCGCTACCGCGACGGCCGGCGTTC
>VAXY01000087.1:0-10058 GCA_005885085.1 Actinomycetota bacterium
CGAGAAAGCCCAGCGCGAAGGCGAGCGCCGGCCGCGGGCGCCGCACCGGCCCCGGGTACGTCAGCCAAAGCGGTGCGACGACGAGCGGCGCGAACTTCGTCCAACCGGACAGCGCCACCGAGGCCCCACGCGCCCATGCCCAACTCGAAAGCCAGAAGCCCCAGATCAGGAACACCGGCACGATCGAGTCGTTCGTGTTCGACATCAGGACATAGGTGGTGAAGGGGAACGCGGACCACGCCAGCGCGAGCGCGCCGGCCAGGATCGCCCCGCCGAAGCGTAAGCCGATCAGTCCCATCCCGAGCAGGCAGAGGAAGTCGAACAGGACCGAGGTGAACTTCACGGCCGGGAGCTTGTCCCACTTGCCCGACCAGCCGAAGATCCCGTAACCGGGCAGATACGCCTCGTACGCGACCGGGCCGTAGGTGTCGCCGAGTGGATTCGCCGACTCGCAACGACCGTTGTGCTGAATGCGGTCTCTGATCTCCCCGGCCGAGTCCGCCGGCCCGCACGCCTTCAGGTCGTCTTCCTCCGGAAAGTTTCCGTAGGGGACCTCCCCGCACGTTCGAGCCGCCGCGGTAGTCGAGCCCGATCTTGAACCCGGCCCCGAACACGGCCAGGCCGATCAAGAGCCAGGCCGGCCAGACCGGTGCGCCGCGGCTCGGCCGATCGCGCGCACCGATCCAGAGGCAGCGGGCAAGCAGGTACACGAGCGGCGGATACGCGAGCGGGACGCTCGTGAAGATGTCGCCGCGGTTGAAATAGAGGAGGGAGACGGAGAAGGAGAGCAGTACGAGCAGATCGAGGTTGCGCAGCGAGAACGGCCGGCGCAGGTCGGCGAGGCCGAGGAGGAACACGACGCAGAACGGAAGCCAGTAGCGCAGGCTGTTGATGTGCGTGCCGCCGAAGGCGCCCTTGCCCCCCCGCGCCATCGTCCACGCCACCTGCGGCCCGGTCCACGCCTCCGTCACGACCGCCCTGACGTCGTCAACCTTCCCCTTGGCGATCTCACCGGCCTTCTTGTCGGACACGCTCACGTTCCAGCAGCCGCCCTGAGCGCCGAAGCCACATTTCGACGAGTCGGGCTCGTACGTGGCGTCGGTGCTCCGCTGCTTGCGCGGGTAGCGGTCGAGCCAGTCCGCAACCTTGTCGTTCGCGACGAAGATTGCGATCGCGCGCTGCTGCGTGAGGTGTTGCTTGTCCTGGGAGAAAGGCGGCGCCGCGGCTGCAGTCGAGGCGAGGGCTAGGCCGGCGACCGCGACGACGACGCCGGAAATCAGCCTCAGTGCTGTCTCCGGAACGACCAGAGCTTGTTGCCGACGAAGTTCGCGGGCGTCACGAGCACGATCGCGATCGCCTGGGAGACGATCTTGCCGAGGCCGACCTCGACGAGGACCGTAAGGATCGCGAGGTTGCCGGCATAGGCGATCAGCGCCACGAGGAAGAAGCGCAGGCCCTGGAAGGCGAAGTGGCCGCGGCTGTGACGGAAGGTCCAGAGGCGGTTCCAGAGATAGTTGTTGGTCACTGCGACGACGAACGACCCGGTGGCCGCGAGGGTGTAGTGCAGGTTTGCGCCGTTCAAGAGCGCGGCGTAGCGACGCAGAACTTCGCCAGCTGGGCCCAGTTGTGGCGCTGGCGGAGGGCGTGGGACGCGCGCGCGCGCAGACCCGGGGCGACTGCGGCGTCCCGCTGCTCCATGACCGTCGGCGAGCCTAGCGATTCAGGCGGCTGAACGGCGCTGAGGAGCGAATCGCAGCGTCTCGTCGAACGGGATGCGCCCGCCCGGGTCGACCACGACGGCGAGCAGCCCCCCGTCCCGTGCAAGCACGACGTCGCGGAGCCGGCCGGCGTCCCTCCCCGCCCGCAGCACCGGACGACCACGCAGCGAGCTCAGCGCAAACGCGCGCGAGCGGTAGAAGTCGAGCTCGTCTTCCTCGAGCAGCACGAGCGGAGAGTGGATCGTCAGCGCGTCGGCGCTGATCGCCGCGGTGGGCAGCGGCAGGAATCTGTGCACGTCGTCGCCGCACAGAATGTCGAGCCCGACGGCGCGCAGAGCTTCCCGGTCGAGCAGGACGTCGACAGGGCGCCCGAGATCGATCCCGTGCAGACGCACCGGCCGTGCCAGCAGCCCGTCCCCCGACAACTCGGTCATGTCGCCGCCATCGTGCCCGGACCGTCGGGTCAGAAACCTTCCTCCCCGACGAGCGGGACGAAGCGGCAGGGCACCGACTTGATCACTGCGGGGCCTTCCGGGCTGCGGACGATCACCTCCAGCCGCTGGATCCCGTGTCGTCCGACAGGGACGACGAGCCGTCCGCGCGGCTCGAGCTGGTCGTACAACGTCTGCGGCAGTTGCGGAGCCGCCGCCGCCACGGCGATCGCATCGAAGGGCGCGCGCTCCGGCAGGCCGCGGGTGCCGTCACCGACGTGCACACGCACCTGCTCGTACCCCGCGGCTACGAGGTTCGTCCGTGCAAGCTCGGCGAGCTCGGGGATCCGCTCGATCGTGTCGACCTCCGCCGCGAGCTCGGCGAGGACGGCGGCCTGGTAGCCGGAGCCCGAGCCGACGTCGAGGACGTGCTCGTCTCCGCGCAGCGCGAGCGCCTCGCAGATCTTCGCGACCATGTACGGCTGGGAGATCGTCTGTCCGCCGGCGATCGGCAACGCCGCGTCGTCATAGGCGCGGTCACGCAGGCCCTCCGGCACGAAGAGCTCGCGCGGGACGCGCTCCATCGCCGCCAGCACGCGCTCGTCGGTCAGATCTCGCCCGCGCAGCTGCTGCTCGACCATGCGCATGCGGAGCTCGTGGAGGTCAGGCGGCACGCGTGAGCGTTCGCGCATACGGCGGAGGCTCGACTCCGAAATGGCGGAGGATGGCGGGGGTCACGTCGACGATCGACTCCGGCTCGGCGTCGAGACCGATCGTGAGCATCGGCACCTCCGAGTCCCCGGCGCGCAGGGAGCCGTGACTGCCTCCGCCGGCGTGGTGGCGGCCGGCGAGATCCGCGAACTCGACCCCGGGCGCCGCCGACACGAGGACGTCGCCCGCATTCGGGTTGTGGAGGGCTGCCCACGCACGGGCACCGCCGTCGGGATAGTCGAACAGGGCCGCATCGGGATCGACGCGCACCTCGTCGCCGTCGCGGCGCGCAAAGACGTCGTCGCCCTCACGGAAGAGCACGGTCTCAGCGGCAGCGTCCCCGTCCAGCAGCAGCGCGAGTCCGCGCGCGTCGAGCGAGCACTCGGGGAGGCGGTAGATCATCCCCGCCCGATTCGATGCGGTCACGACGACGCCGGACACGTCGGCAAACGACTCCTGGAGGTGCGCCGAGCGTTCGACGTGCGTCTGGCCGTGATCGGAGCAGAGGATCACCGCGTACCGGTCGAGGAAGTCGTCGGGCCCGCCGGCCGCATCCAGCAACGCTCCGATGGCTGCGTCACTGCGCGCGAGCGCCTCGAACGCGCCGTCCGGCCCGTGCGCGTGCGACGCAAAGTCGTAGTCCGGCAGGTAATAGACGAGGAAGTCGAAGCCGTCGCGGGTGACGAGCCAGCGCCCGACCGCTGCGGCGTAGCCGTCGATCGAGCCCTGGGCGCGGCCGAAGACCGCCAGGGGCGCACCGGTCGGATCCGACTCGAAGAGGTTGTAGAAGAAGAACCGCTTCGGCCCGTACGCAGGAATCGTTACGCCGGGCAGAGTCGGCAGGTGACGCGTGTGGCCGCGGTAACACGTGATGTTGATCGCGGCCGTCGTGAAGCCCGCGTCGTCGAGCGCCTCGTACACCGTCACCGCGTCGCGTGACAGGTGCAGCCGGTTCATGTTGATGATCGCGTCGAGGATCGAGCGCGCCATCCCGGCCGCGCGAAGCGCTGCGAACGACGAACCGTACTCGACGATGCGCGCGCGCTCGCGGTCGTACCAGACGAGGTGCGGAATGTGATGGACGTCCGGATGTGCACCGGTTGCGATCGACGACAGGCAGACAGGGGTCAACGACGGAAAGGTCGACACGGCGCGGGAGTAGCGCCCGTGCTCGGCGAGGAACGAGAGCGCCGGCGCGCGACCGTCGCCGACCGCCGCTTCGAACACCGACGGAGTCAGGCCGTCGATGACGATGAGAATCGCCTTAGTCGCGGGCAAGGGAGCGCAGTCCGGCGTAACGCTCCGGAGTGCGGCCGCGCAACCGCGCGGCAAAAGCCGGCACGAGGGCGGCCTCGAGGTAGCCGGCAATCGGAATGCAGGCGGCCCGTGCGAGCACGACCGCGGCAATGCCGACGAAGACAGCCGTGCCGAAACGGGCGCCGCCCCGGCGCAGCGTCCCGAGCACGAGCTGCGCGGCGCCGAGCGTGCCGAGCGCCCCACCCGCGGCGCCGCCGATTGCCTCGTCCCATTGCCCGAGCGCGAATCCGATCGCCACACCCAGCCCCGCCGCGAGCACGAGCGCAGCGGTCAGCGCGATGCGCGTGCCGGCGAACAAGCCGGCGAGCAGGACGCCGACCGCGACGCCGAGCCCTGCGCAAACACCGATCCAGTACCAGGAACCCACGGCAACCCAGTGTAGTTTGAGCCCCTCGTTTGCAGGGAAGTGAACAGCTGCCGCCTCCCCCGGGCGGCCGATCTCAGGAGGGAAACGGATTGCGTGACGACAAACCCCTGCTCGTCTTCTTCACCTCCCAGCGTTCGGGTCCCGCCCGCCGGATGGAGAGCCTGCTCGCACACCTCGCGCGCAAGGAGCGCACGCGCGTGCGTGTGATGCGCGTCGACGTGGAGTCTCAACCAGAGCTGGCCGCGAGGTTCAGGGTTGACGACGTTCCCACACTCGTGCTCGTGAAGCGCAAGCGCGCCGTCGACCGGATCGCCGGGCGTGCGAGCGCGCCGACGATCGAGGCAATGCTCGCGCGGCACCTCGAAACACGCGCAGTCGCCTAAATCCGCGTCGGGGATTTCCCCGTAGGTGTGGCTGACGCCTCGGCGCCACTGCCCCGGCGCCGGGGCGCCCCTCACACCAACGGACGGGGTGCCCGGCCCACGCCGGGCGCCTCTCATCCCTGCTCGAGACGGTGGATGACGTCCAGGCCGAACTCGGCCGCCCGCGCGCCGTCCACGACACGATGGTCGAACGTGACGGACACGTAGCCCACCGGAGCCGCCACGATCTCGCCGTCGCGCACGACGGGCCGCTGCGCGATCCGGCCGATACTGAGGATCGCGACCTCCGGATGGTTGACGATCGGTGTCTGCAGCAGTCCGGCGAGCTTCCCGGCGCTCGTGACCGTGAACGTCGATCCGCGCAGCTCCTTCGGCTGCAATCCCCCGCTGCGCGCCGCGTCGGCGAGGCGCTCGACGTCTCGTTGGAGCTCGTCGACCGACCGAGCGCGGCAGTCGCGCACGACAGGGACGACGAGTCCCTGGTCGGTCTGCACCGCAACGCCGAGGTCGTAGCGGTCGAGGTAGACGATCTCGTCGCCCTCGAGTCGCGCGTTCAGCTCGGGGAACTCGGCGAGTGCCTGCGCGACCGCCTTCAGGGTCGTCGCGACGAGGCGTCCCAGGTCGACGTTGGAGAAGTCGCATTCCTCGACCCAGGTCACGGCGGGTACTTCCCGGTGGGCACGAGCCATGTGCTCGGCGATCAGACGGCGCACACCGCGCAGCGGCTCGCGCCGTCCTTCGCGTGGCGCCGCAGCACCGCGAACGTCGTCCTCGGTGATGCGGCCTTGCGGTCCCGTCCCCGTCAGCGCATCGACGTCGACGCCGAGCTCCTGCGCGATCCTGCGCACGAGCGGCGTGGCCTTCGCCTTCTCGGATCGAGTTTGTGGCTCAGAGCCACTAGCGCGGGGTTGCACGCCGTCGCCGCCAATGACGACCAGCACGGTCCCCACCGGGACGACCTTCCCCTCCTCGACGAGGATCTGCGTCACCTTCCCGGCCGCGGGCGAAGGGATCTCGACCGTCGTCTTGTCGGTCTGGATCTCGACGAGCGGATCGTCCTCCGCGACCTCCTGTCCCTCGGACACGAGCCAGCGGGCGACTTCTCCCTCCGTGAGCCCTTCGCCGAGGTCGGGCAGCTTCAGCTCGTACGCCATCAGCCCATTCTTATCGCGTCGCGCGCGAGCACGGCGTGGACGCCCTTGACACCGTTCACGACCTGCGTCACCCGCAGGTCGACGGCCACGCTCGCGAGTGCGAGTGCCTGCCGGCGGCCGACGTCGAGCTCCCGCATCATCAGGTCGAGCATCCCTTCGGTCGCGCCGGCGGCCGCGCGATCGAGATCCTCGTCGAACCCGAACGTGATCCAGCCGGCTGCGGTCTCCGCGCGCGGTGCCTCGAGCCGCAGGTCGTCACGCACCGTGAGCGTCAGCTCGGCGCGTGTGAGCGGGCACTCGATCGCCGTCCCGGACACCTCGCCGTCGCCCTGGCGCGCATGCCCGTCGCCCGCCGAGAACAGCGCGCCGTCCACCGGGATCGGCAGGTACAGCGTCGTTCCTGCGACGAGCTCCTTGCAGTCGATGTTCCCACCCCAACGCCGAGGCGGCGACGTCGAGTGCACGCCCGGCTCCGGCGGCGGCATTCCGAGCACGCCGAGGAACGGTGCCAGCTGCACAGTCGCGCCGGCGGGGCCCGTGCCGGTGCCGGTCGCTGCGTCGAGCGACCAGAGCATCCCCTCCCCGTCTCCGAAGGTGATGCCCCAGTCGGCGACCTCGACGGCGTCGACGGCGATCTCGAGCGTCGCGCCGGCGCGCGCGCCACGAATCTCGATCGGCCCGACGATTGCGTGCCCGCCGTCGAGCTCCGGATCGAGGTCGTCGAAGTGCTGCTCGTCGGGCACCGCGTGCCAGCCCGCGTCGAGCGTCGCGAAACGTAGCGAGTCCTGCGAGTCGATCGTGAGGATCGGCGGCAGCTCCCGCGAGAAGTGGCCGTGCAGGGTGCGCCGCTCGAGCGGGAGCTCGTGGATCATGCGCGCGGCAAGCCGATCCAGGCGTCCCGCGGTGCGAGCAACACGCGGAGACCGGCGCGCCGGCCGTCGTCGAAGAACTCGAGGAGCGAGACGGCCTGCCACTCGCCGGCGTCGAGCTCACGTGCGACCTCGGCGGGGACGTAGCCGCCCTGCACGTGACCGTCGGCGTCCCAGATGCCGATCGCGTTCGGATCGTGCTCGTTCTCGGGCTCCGGGATCAGGGCCAGCCGCCGGCCCGGCGAGAAGCCGTCGTCCTGCAAGGCCTCGAGCCGGTACGAGACGCCGGCGAGCTTGATCACGCGAATGCGCGGGTCCTCGTGCCGGACGACCGCTTCCGTCGCGGCGTCACGGAGGCGGTACCCGTCGCGCGCGCGCTCGAGCCAGAGCCGCAGCCGTGGACTCAAAAGTCGAGCAGGCGGCGCACAGCGGCGGTAACGCGCTCGACCGACGGCATGTACGCGTCCTCGATCTGCCAGTACGGATACGGGACGTCGTAGCCGGTGACGCGGATGACAGGGCCGCGGAGCTGGAGGATCGCCTTCTCCGCGAGGATCGCAGCAAGCTCGGCCGCGAAGCCGCACGTGCGCGGCGCTTCCTGGACGATCACGACGCGCCCGGTCTTCGCGGCGGAGGCGAGTAGGGCCTCCTCGTCGAGCGGCTTCAGCGTCCGGATGTCGAGCACCTCGACGGACACGCCGTCCAATGCGTCCGCCGCCGCCTCGCACACCGGCACCATCGACCCGTACGCGACGAGCGTGACGTCGGTTCCGTCCCGCGCGAGGCGCGCGCGGCCGAGCGGCACCACATGCTCGCCCTCCGGCACGTCGCCCTTGAGCGTGCGGTAGTGCAACTTCGGCTCGAGCACGACCACCGGATCGGGATCGCGAATCGCAGCGGCGAGCAGGCCCTTCGCGTCTCCCGGCGTCGACGGGACCGCGACCTTCACACCCGGTGTGTGCACGTAGTACGTCTCGGGCGAGTCGTCGTGGAGCTCTGGCGCGCGCACGCCGCCTCCGTACGGCATCCGTACGACAAGCGGGAAGGACATCTTCCCGCCGGTGCGCCACCGGTAACGGCCGACGTGCGTGATCAACTGGTCGAGGCAGGGGTAGGAGAACGCGTCGTACTGCATTTCGCAGACGGGACGCCAGCCGGCCATGCACAGGCCGACCGCGCTGCCGAGAATCCCGGCCTCGGCAAGGGGCGTGTCGAAGCAGCGGTCGGGCCCGAAGCGGTCGCGCAGACCCGCCGTCGCCCGGAAGACGCCGCCGGCGCGGCCGACGTCCTCGCCGATCACCATCACCGACGGGTCGCGTTCGAGCTCGACGTGGAACGCGTCGTTGATCGCCTCGACGATGCTCAGCTCAGCCAAGTGTCCTCCGGAGCTCGTCGAGATCGGAGCCGAACGACACCGGCGGATCGGCGTACGCGTGCGCGAACAGGAGCTCGACGTCGGCGGGCGGCTCCGCCTCGGCATCGGCGATGCCCGCGCGCACCGCGTCGGCAGCTTCGGAACGGATCGAGGCGGCGAGATCGTCGTGCAGGATCCCGGCGCGACGCAGGTAGCCCTCGAACCGGCCGACGCACTCCCGCTTCTTCTCCTCCTCCACGCGAGCGAGATCGATGTAGGCGCGTGGGTCGTCCGCGGTTGCGTGCGGAGCCGTCCGATACGACACTGCCTCGATGAACGTCGGCCCACCGCCGGTTCGGGCGCGCGCAACGGCCTCGCAGGTCGCCTCGTAGCACGCGAGGACGTCTGTCCCGTCGACGCGCAAACCGGGCATGCCATAGCCGACCGCCTTGTCCGCCAGCGTCTCCGCGCGGGTCTGCGCCTCCAAGGGGGTCGAGATCGCCCAGTGGTTGTTGTTGCAGAACAGCACGAGGGGCGCGCCCGTGACCGCCGCGAAGTTCGCGCCCTCGTGGAACGCTCCCTCCGACGTCGCACCGTCGCCGAAGAACACGACCGCGCACGCGGTCTCCCCCTTCAGCTTCTTGCCCCACGCGAGACCTGCGGCGTGCGGGACATGCGTGGCAATCGGAACGCAGATCGAGGCGACGCGGTAGTCCTCCGGGTTCCACCACCCGGCTGGATATCCGCGCCACCAGGAAAGCACCGTCGCGGGCGGCATCCCGCGGAGCAGCCCGATCGCCGATTCGCGGTACGACGGGAAGATCCAGTCCTCGTCCTCGAGCGCGTGGAATGCGCCGGCCTGCATCGCCTCGTGGTTCCAGAAGATGGCGTAGGTGCCGATGCGGCCCTGGCGGTGATAGACGACCGAGCGCTCGTCGTACGTCCGCAGCAGCACCATCGAGCGGTACAGCTCGAGCAACTCCTGTTCACCGAGCCCGTCGACCTCGCGGTCACCCGCGCCGTCGGCGTCGCCGATCACACGCCGCAGGTCGCGCTCGGCCGGAAGAACCTGCGCCATTGCAACAAGTGTATTTAGGCGGCCGCGCCGGCAAAGCCGGCACGGCCTCTACGGTCGGCGCCGCCGAGTCGGCGCCTTAGACGGCCCCGCCGAGTCGGCGCCTTTAGAGGAGGACTGAGATCGCCCTTCGCTCAGCCTCGAAGACCGCCTCCGTGACGTCGCCGAGATCCTCCCCGTCCGCCTGCAAGGGCAGCGGCGCGTCGCAGCGGACCTCGAGGCGGTCGAGGTCGTGCCCGCGGTATGCGTTCCGGGCCGGCCGTCCGGTGGCGAGGGCGAAGAGCAGCGGCGGCAGGGTGCGTGGAGTCAGCGAGCGCGGCGCGAGGAAGTCGAGACCCTCCTCGAACACAGCTTCCGGTGCGGCCTGAATCGCGAGCGCACGCAGGAAGCTGTACGGCCTGACGTTGGAGACGAGCACCAGCGCCGCACGGCCGTAGCCGACCACGTCGAGCACCGGATCGAAGCGCCCGCGCCGTTCGAAGATCAACCGGGCAAAGGCTCCGAGGAAGGCGAGATCTCCGGGCCGCCGGCCCTGGGGCGAGCGGCCGCGCTCGTCGATCCGGCGCACCGCCTCCGCGTCGATCCCGATGCCGGCGCTGAAGGCAAATCGCCTGCCGTTCGCGCGCCCGGTCGAGATGTGCCGCAGCCGGCCTTCGGCGAGCGCGTCGGCGATCTGCTC
>VAXY01000087.1:10078-14696 GCA_005885085.1 Actinomycetota bacterium
CAGACCGAGCGCGCGTGGGAGCACGCTTGTGCCCCCGCCGGGCACGAAGCCCAGCGGCAAGTCGTCGCGTTCGACGCCGTTCAGCGCCTCGTTGAAGCCGCCGTCGCCGGCGAAGACGATGAGCGCATCGGCCTCGCCCGCGTCACGCGCGAGCGTGACCGCATGCCGCGGGCGCTCGGTTCGCACGGTGCGCACGTAGGCCACGCGCATCAGCGCGCGCTCGACGGCCGTGATGCGCTCCTCCGTGACGCGGCTGGCGAAGGGGTTGACGATCAGGACCGCACGCTTCATCGTCGGCGAGCATGCCACGCATCGATCACGTCGCCGTCGAGAGCCCCGATCCCCTGGATCACGAGATCGCGGTCGGGCTCTTCTTCGAAGATCTGGACGGCCGCCAGCTCGAGGCGATTACCTATGGAGACGGCGTGACATAGCCCCGCATCCCGTCGAGCAAGAAGTCGTAGAAGCGGTCGGCCAGCTCGTCGGTGTCGCTCTCGGGCCTCAACCAGGTATACGCCCAGTTCGCGGCGGAGAGCGCGAGCAGCGTCGCGGTGCCGTCGTCGAGATCCGTACGCAGCGCACCGAGCTCGCGGCCTTCGCGAAAGAGTGCGCGGAAGCGCTCCTCGTAGCGCCGGCGTTCCGCGAGGAACTGCTCGCGGCGCTCCCCCTCGAGATAGCGCCATTCGCGGATGAAGACCGTCGCGACGTCCAGCTGCTCAGCCACGACTCGTAGGTGGGCGCGCAGCGCCAGGCGGATCTTCTCCGTGGCCGACGCATCGTCCGGGACGCCGTCGAGCGCAGCGTGAAAGGCGGCCGCCCCGTCGCGCGCGACCTCCCAGAGAAGATCTGCCTTCGAGTCGATGTGCGCGTAGAGCGAGCCCTTCTGGACGCCCATCGCCTCCGCGAGGTCGCCGATCGACGTGCCGTGGTAGCCCTTCGCGGCGAAGAGCCGGGCCGCTTGGCGCGTGAGCTCGTTTCGCCTGGTGCCCATGTGGGGTACCCTAACGATCGTTAGGGTCGAAAGGAGCCGCGGTGGGCCAGCGTGAGCAGGAATTTCTCGAGTACGTCCGGTCCGGCGGCCAGGTCGAGACGACCGATTGGATGCCCGACGAGTACCGGGCGAAGCTGATCAAGTTCATCGAGATGCACGGCAACTCCGAGCTGATGGGAGTCCTGCCGGAGCGCGAGTGGATCCTTCGGGCGCCGACGCTGCAGCGGAAGCTCGCGCTGACGGCGAAGGTGCAGGACGAGGTCGGCCACTCGCAGCTGATCTATCGGGTCGTCGAGGACCTCGGCAAGCCGCGAGAGCACTGCCTCGACGACCTCATCTCCGGCAAGGCGAAATTCCACAACGTCTTCCACTACCCGACGAAGAGCTGGGGCGACGTCGGCGCGATCGCGTGGCTCGTCGACGCGGCGGCGATCATCTCGCAGAAGGCGCTGCTCAAGTGCTCCTACGCGCCGTACGCGCGCATCATGAAGAAGATCTGCTGGGAGGAGTCGTTCCACATCCTTCACGGCCGAGACGTCGTGCTGACGCTGATGAACGGCACCGACGGGCAGCGGGCCAGGAAGCCGTGACGCGCTGGTGGGGACCCCTGATGCAGTTCCACGGCAACCCGATCCCGAAAGACGAGGATCCGATGTACGTCTGGCGGATCAAGTCCCAGGGCAACGAGGAGGCCCGGCAGCAGTTCCTCGACGGCTACGTCCCGCAGATCTGGGAACTCGGCCTCACCGTCCCCGACCCGAACCTGCGCAAGAACGACGACGGGGTGTGGGAGTACACCGAGCCCGACTGGGACGAGTTGCGCAGCGTCGTCACGGGTCACGGCCCGAAGTCGCAGGAACGGCTCGATCTCCGGCGACGCGCAAGAGAGAACTCGGCCTGGGTGCGGCAAGTGGTTCTGGCACAAGCCGCGTGACACGAAGAGCGGCAAGCAGCGTGCAAGGAGCGTCATCTAAAGAAGGGCGATCACGGGCGAAACGTTGTTTCCCCCGTGAGAGCGAGCGGAAGGCGAGCGACGCGGCGTGATCTACGAGGTCTTCCGCCAGGAGCGCAAAGGCCAGCCGTTCCAGCACGCCGGCTCACTCGACGCAGCTGATCAGACCTTCGCCGAGGCGTACGCGAAGGAGTTCTACGGGCGCCGGGGCGAGTCGGAGGCGCTGTGGGTCGTGCCGCGCGAAGCGATCATCGAGGTCGAGGACTTCGTCGACGAGCTGAATCGCAATTACCACCGCGTCGACGGCTACTCGCTGAAGGAAAAGCTCAAGGAGGCCCGTGAACGAGCTGGACGCGCGCTCGTTGCTCGAGATCGCTGACGACGAGCTGATCCTCGGCTGGCGCGACTCGGAGTGGACTGGCATGGCTCCGTTTCTGGAGGAAGACGTGGCGTTCTCGTCGATCGCGCAGAACGAGATCGGTCATGCCCGCGCGCTGTACGAGCTCGTTGCACGCGAGCGCGGCGCCACCGCGGACGAGCTCGCGTTCGACCGCTCGCCCGACGAGTACCGCTGCTCGGCGCTCGTCGAGCGGCGCTTGCTCGACTGGGAGAAGACGATCGCCCGGCACTACCTCTACGAGCTGGCAGACGAAGGCCGGCTCCAAGAGCTGAAGGCGTCCGACGATCCCGACATTGCAGGCCTCGCGGCGAAGATTGACCGCGAGGAGGCCTACCACCGCATCCACGCACAGATGTGGTTCGACCGCTTGAAGAACGAGCCTCGCTTCACGGCGGCGCTCGACGAGCTGCGCCCACTGCTCGACACCGGTCGCTCGGAGCACACAGCGGAGCTCGCCGAGCTCTGGGACGAGATGACGATGGTGCGCCGCTCGCAGCCGTCAGGCACGAGATGGTGAACACCCAGGAGGTCTGGGCGGCGCTCGCCGATATCCCCGACCCGGAGATTCCCGTGATCTCGCTCGTCGACCTCGGCGTCATTCGCGACGTCCGCATCGAGAGCGGGACGGTGCGGGTCGACTTCACGCCGACGTTCCTCGGGTGTCCCGCGCTGGAAGTGATGCGCGACGCGATGGCGGAGCGGATTCGCGCGCTCGGCGCCGAGCCGGAGATCAACGTGCGCACCGACGACTCGTGGTCGACCGACCGGATCACGCCGGCAGGGCGCGAGAAGCTGCGCGTCTCGGGCTTCGCGCCGCCGGCACCGCGCAACGCCGCTGCACCGACGCTCGTCCAGCTGCAGTCGAACGTCTTCCGGTGTCCGTACTGCGGCTCGACCGACACGCACCTCGAGAACATCTTCGGCCCGACCGCTTGCAGATCGCTCCGCTATTGCGCGAGTTGCCGGCAGCCGTTCGAGCAGTTCAAGACGATCTAGTTGGCCGTTCGGCCCGCCGCCTTCTGCGGGCTCGCGGTCGTCGCCGCAGTCTGCGCCTTCCAGCTGTGGATCTCCGACAACAATCCACCGGGGTTCTTCAGGGACGAAGCTGCGATCGCATACAACGCCGCCACGATTGCGGACGACGGCCGAGACGAGTACGGCGCCAGGTTGCCTTTGTATTTCTCGTCGTTCCTCGACTACAAGAGCCCGACCTTCGTTTACGGGCTGGCCGGTGTCTTCCTCGTGACCGGTCCGCACAGGTTGGTCGCCCGAGAGTTCGCCGCGGTTTGCATGCTGGCGGCGCTCGTGCTGATTGGCTGGCTCGCGTACGCGAGGACGCGGCAGGCTTCAGTCGGCATAGCAGCCCTCGCCGTCGCCGGGTCCTCCCCCTGGCTCTTCGAGCTCGGCCGTGTTGCGTTCGAGGTCACGATCGAGCCACTCTTCCTCTGTCTTGTTCTGCTGGGGGTCGAGCGCGCGAGCCGGCTACGGCAGTGGCGACCAATCACAGCGCTGCCCGTTGCGCTCGCACTCGGTGCGATCACGTACGCCTACGCCGGCGGACGCGTGCTCGCGCCTCTGCTCGCCGGCGCGCTCGTCGTCCTCGTCGATCGCCGGCGGTGGCGCTGGGTGACCACGGCCTGGCTCGGCTTTGCCGCAACGCAGATCCCATTGCTCCTCTACTCACATGCTCATCCAGGTGCGCTGTCCCGCCGTTTCGACGCGACGACCTTCATCCACGGGCACATGTCGCCGTGGAAGATCGCCGGACGCGGGATCTTCAACTACCTCCAGGACCTCCAGCTGTGGCACTACGTCGTGTCGGGCGACAGCAAGCCGTACGCGCACACTCCGGGGACCGGTGCGCTACTCGGCGCATCCGTCGCGCTGTCGATCGCAGGCGTCGTGATCGTGGCCCGTCGCCATCGCAGCGATGCCTTCTGGCGCTTCGCGCTCGTGGCGCTCGCCGTGTCACCGATTCCCGCGGCACTGACGATCGACCGCTTCCACGCCGTCCGGCTGGCCCCCTTCGCGGTGATGCTCGCCGTCTTCGCGATTCCCGCGATCGCTGAGCTCAGGGACGCCGCTGTCCGCTCGAGACGCGCCCGCATCCTCGCCGGGGCCGTCGTCGTGGGGGCGGCCGCGCAGTTCGGACTGTTCGTCTACGACTACTCGCAGGACGGTCCCCTGCGGACAGGTCGCTTCGAGGCCGAGATCCCCTCCTTGCTCGACCAAGGCTGGGCGGACGGCGGCACCGTCTACGTCGACTACGACGACC
>VAXY01000088.1:0-3476 GCA_005885085.1 Actinomycetota bacterium
ATCTCGTCGGTCCCGAAGGGCACGAAGATCGGCACGTTCGACGTCGGCGGGGCGATCAAGGAGATCCAGGCGGGCAGGATGCTGTTCGCGATCGATCAGCAGCAGTACCTGCAGGGATACCTGCCGGTCGTCTTCGCGGTCCTCTACGTGACGAACCTCAACACGGTGGGCAACGGGCAGCCGGTGCTCACGGGGCCGGGCATCATCAACAAGTCAAACGCGGCGAAGGTCGCGGCCCTGGCAAAGAAGGGAACCCGCTGAGACCGGGCAGTGGGCGGCGGCTGCGCCGCCGCCCACAGGCCTGAGTCAACGGTGAGTCGCGTGGCCGAGACGACAGCAGCGAGTGCTCCCCCGGACGAACGTCTCGTCCGGGTTGGCCCTCTGAGCCGTCTGCTCACGCGGCCCGACATCGGCGCCCTGCTCGGGGCGATTGCGATCTTCTTCGCGTTTGCGTATTTCGCGCGTGCGGTCAACTGGCTGTCCGATCCGGGAATCGCAGCCGGGTGGACGGATCAGGCGGCCCAATACGGGATCGTTGCGGTGCCGGTGGCGCTGCTGATGATCGGCGGCGAGTTCGACCTCTCCGCCGGGGTGATGATCGGCAGCTCGGGACTGCTGCTCGGGTACCTGACGACATTCCAGAACATGAACGTCTGGCCGGCGATTGCGCTCGTCCTGCTCTTCGGAGTCGTAATCGGTCTGATCAACGGGATCACGGTCGTCAGGACGAAGCTGCCGAGCTTCATCGTCACGCTCGCGACGTTCTTCGTCCTGCAGGGCGTGAACGCCGCCGGCACGCTCAAGCTGACCGGCCAGACCGCGATCCAGAACATCGACAGCGCGAGCGGCTTCAACTCGGCGCGAATGATCTTCTCGGGCGATCTGACGCACTACGACTTCAAGGTCAAGGTCCTCTGGTGGATCGGAATCACGATCGTCGGCGCGTGGCTGCTCGCGAAGACGCGCTTCGGCAACTGGATCTACAGCGCCGGCGGTGAGCCGAACTCCGCGCGCAACGTCGGCGTGCCGGTTGCGCGCACCAAGATCCTGCTGTTCGTGATGACCTCCGTGACGGCGGCGCTGATGGGGATCATCGAGGCGCTCGAGCTTCGCTCGATGCAGGCGGGGGAGGGGATCGGCCTCGAGTTCATCTTCATCATCTGCGCCGTCGTCGGCGGCTGTCTGCTCACCGGCGGCTTCGGCTCGGTCATCGGCACGTTCTTCGGCGCCGCGATGCTCGGGATGGTTCAGCTTGGAATCGTCGACTCGCAGTGGGACAGCAACTGGACGTTCACGTTCCAGGGCGGGATCCTCTTCGCCGCCGTGATGCTCAACACACTCATTCGCAGCCGAGCGCAGAAAGCGAGATGACCATGGCTCACCTGCTCGAGGCCGACCACATCTCCAAGTACTACGGCAACATCGTCGCGCTGAAGGACATCTCGATGTACGTGGACGCGGGCGAGGTCACGTGCATCCTCGGCGACAACGGCGCCGGGAAATCGAGCTTCATCAAGCTCCTCTCCGGGGTCCATCAACCGGATGCCGGCAGGCTGCTGGTCGAGGGCGAGGAGGTGCAGTTCGGCTCGCCGCGCGACGCGCGCGCGAAGGGGATCGCGACCGTGTACCAGGACCTCGCGATGGTCCCGCTGATGTCGATCTGGCGCAACTTCTTCCTCGGAGCGGAGCCGCGCAAGGGCTTCGGCCCTCTGCGGTGGTTCGACGCCGCGACGGCGAAGCGGATCGTCCGCCGCGAGCTGCGCGAGATGGGCATCGACATCCGCGACCCCGACCAGCCGGTCGGGACGCTCTCCGGCGGCGAGCGCCAATCGGTTGCGATCGCGCGGGCCGTGTACTTCGGCGCCCGCGTGCTGATCCTCGACGAACCGACGTCGGCGCTCGGCGTCAAACAGGCGGGCGTCGTCCTGAAGTACATCCTCCAGGCACGGGATCGTGGCGTCGCCGTGATCTTCATCACCCACAACCCGCACCACGCGTACCCGGTCGGAGACCGCTTCGTGATCCTGAACCGCGGCCAGAGCCTCGGTGCGTACGAGAAGAACGAGATCGACCGCGAGGAGCTGGTGCGGCTGATGGCGGGCGGGAGCGAGCTCGCGGAGCTGGAGCACGAGCTGGACGCGATCAAGGCCGAGGTGGGGTGAGCGGCACCGTGAGGCTCACGGCGGCGCAGGCGCTGATCCGCTTCCTCGCTGCGCAACACGTCGAACGGGACGGGGTCGAGCAGCGCTTCTTCGGCGGCTGCTTCGGGATCTTCGGCCACGGCAACGTCGCCGGGATCGGCGAGGCGCTGTACGAGGCGCCCGAGCTCCTGACCTACTACCAGGCGCGGAACGAGCAGGGGATGGTGCACGCTGCCGTCGGCTACGCCCGCATGAAGGACCGCCTCGGGGCCTTCGTCTGCACGACGTCGATCGGGCCGGGCGCGACGAACATGGTCACCGGGGCGGCACTCGCGACGGTGAACCGGCTCCCGGTATTGCTCGTTCCTGGGGACGTGTTCGCGTCCCGGAGGCCGGATCCCGTGCTGCAGCAGCTCGAGGTCCCGTGGTCCGGCGACGTCTCCGTCAACGACTCGTTCCGCGCGGTCTCGCGCTACTTCGACCGCATCTGGCGCCCTGAGCAGGTCATGACAGCGGCGGTGCAGGCGATGCGCGTGCTCGTGAACCAGGCGGAGACGGGGGCGGTGACGCTGGCGTTCCCACAGGACGTGCAGGCCGAGGCGTACGACTTTCCGGAGGACTTCTTCGCCCAGCGCGTCTGGCATGTTCCACGTCCGCTGCCCGACGAGGCCCTGGTCGCCGAGGCGGCCGCGCAGATCCGCGGTGCTCGGCGTCCACTGATCGTCGCCGGCGGCGGCACGATCTACTCACAGGCGACGGAGGCGCTTCGCCTCCTCTGCGAGGCGACGGGGATTCCCGTGGGGGAGACGCAGGCGGGGAAAGGCTCGCTGCGGTATGGCCATGCCTCGGCGCTCGGCGCGGTCGGGGTGACGGGCACGCTCGCGGCGAATCGCATCGCCGCCGAAGCAGACCTGGTCCTCGGCATCGGTACGCGTTGGACGGACTTCACGACCGCTTCGAAGACGGCGTTCCGCAATCCCGAGGTGCGGTTCGTCAACGTCAACGTCGCAGACTTCGATGCCGTCAAGTACGACGGCGTCGCACTCGTCGGCGACGCGCGCGCGACGCTCGAACGTCTTGCGGAGCTGCTCGGCGGCTGGTCGGTGCCCGATGGTTACCGCGACGAGGTCGTGCGGCTGAACCGCGAGTGGAACGAGGAAGTCGAACGTCTGTACATGCTCGAGCACGGGCCGCTGCCCGCGCAGAGCGAGGTGATCGGCGCCGTCAACGCCGCATCTGCGCCCGAGGACGTCGTCGTCTGTGCGGCGGGCTCGATGCCGGGAGACCTGCACAAGCTCTGGCGTACGCGCGACCCGAAGGGCTACCACGTCGAGT
>VAXY01000088.1:3515-5917 GCA_005885085.1 Actinomycetota bacterium
CCGGAGCGCGAGGTGTACGTCATGGTCGGCGACGGCTCGTACCTGATGCTCTCGAGCGAGATCGTCACCGCGGTCCAGGAAGGGCTGAAACTGACGATCGTGCTCGTCGACAACCACGGCTTCAACTCGATCGGTTCGCTGTCGCGGTCGCTCGGCACCGACGGCTTCGGTACGCAATACCGCTACCGCCGCAACGGGTCGCTCGGGCTCGACAGCGAGCAGTCGCCCGCGCCCGTCCTGCCCGTCGACTTCGCGACGAATGCGGAGTCGCTCGGTGCGCGCGTGATCCGGTGCAGCTCGATCGACGACCTGCGCGCGGGGCTCGAGCGGGCGAAGCACGAGGACACGACCGTCGTGCTGGCGATCGAGGTCGATCGTTACGAAGACGTTCCCGCCTACGAGAGCTGGTGGGACGTCCCGGTCGCCGAGGTTTCGGCGGTCGAGAGCGTCCGCGAGGCGCGCGCCGCGTACGAGCAGTCGCGTCCGTAACTGCTGGGGTCTGGACCCCAGCTGTTCGTTCGTTACGAGCGGCACGCGCGGGTCCGGCTCGAGCTCGCTCCAGGCAGGCCGGATCCAGGCGAGCGCGGGATCATCCGCGGCTGCCATCGAGCGACGATCGCCCGCGAGGCCGTTCAGGTAGTAGAGGTCGTAGCCGTGCGCCGCGCACGTCGTGTGGTAGCCGTGCGGGACGAGCATGATGTCGCCGTCGCGCACAGTCTCGGTCAGGTCCACGCCGTGCCGCGGGCCGTAGAGCCGCTGCACGGCGAATGCGCCCGGCGGCTCGGTCGGCGTCCGGTAGTAGTAGACCTCCTCGAGCACGACCTCTTCGGGCGGGCGATCCTCGTCGTGCTTGTGCGGGGGATAGCTCGACCAGTTGCCTGCCGGCGTGAAGACCTCGACGACGAGCAGCCGCTGCGCCGGGAACTCCGGCTTGATGATGTGGTTGATCTGCCGCGTGGCGTTGCCGGAGCCGCGCACCTCGATCTCGACGTCCTCAGGCCCGACGGCTCGGGGCTCGAGTCGTTCGTCCGCGCGTGCTCCGCAGACCGCGACCTCGGCGTCGCCAATCGCGGTCAGCGTGTACTCGCTGTCGCGTGGGAGGTAGAGCGCCGACGGCATGCCGTCGAACACCGTCGCCCTCCCGCCGAGCTCCCAACGCTCGCCTTCGCTCTCGGCGGCGCACCGTCCGCCGAGTGAGACGAGCGCAATCTCCTCGTCCCCGCTCCGGCGGGCCACGTCGTCCCCGTCGCGCAGCCGCTCGACCCGAAACGACAAGTAGCGCCACGATGCCGACGCCGGATCGACGGTGTCCCATTCGCCATGGCGCAGGAGCAGGTCGGTCACCTCAGCTCCGCCTCGAGCTCCGCAAGGCTCGGCATCGCCTCGGAACATGCCAGTTGCGAGGCGACCATCGCTCCGGCAACGGACCCGCGGCGGGCGGCCTCCTCGAGCGAACCACCCGTGTGGAGGCTGTGCACGAAGGCCGCGATGAACGCGTCGCCGGCGCCGAGGCCGTTGACGACCTCGACGGGATGGGGCGGGACGTCCACCTGCGCTCCCTCGTGGAACAAGACGACGCCGTGCTCGCCGCGCTTGAGCACGAGCGTGGAGACGCCGAGATCGAGGAGCGTCTGAGGGTCACCGGCAGCAGTTTGGACCTCCTCCTCGTTTCCGATCACGACGCCGGCATGACGCACCGCGGCCTGGGCGAGCTCGCTGTACTCGTCTGGTTGCTCCCACAGCGTCGGCCGCCAATCGAGGTCGAAGATCGTGGTGTGTTCGTGTGCCTCGAGCGCGCCCAGCGTCGTTTCGCGACTCGGCGATTGGGCGAGACCCGTTCCCGTCGCGAGGAGAAAAGGGGCTGCCGCTACCTCGTCGAGATCGAAGTCGCCCGGCGCCAATTGCCAGTCCGGCGCCGTCGGATAGCGGTAGAAGAGGAGCGGGAAGCGGTCGGGCGGCCACACTTCGCAGAACGTCGGCGGTGTGCGCAGGCGGTCGTCGACGGCAAGGAAGCGCACGTCGACTCCCTCGCCCGAGAGGAAGTCCCGGACGAAATCGCCGTGCGGATCGCGACCGACGCGAGACACGATCGCCGGGGTCAGGCCCAGCCGCACGAGGCCGGTCGCGACGTTGCCCGCAAACCCGCCGACGAAGCGGGTGTAGGTGCGGACCTCGCGCAGCGGTGTCCGGAGCTGGTTCGGGTAGAGGTCGATTCCCACACGGCCGAGCACGGCGACGTCGATCATGCTCGCGATCTTCGCACGACCAAGTTAGTGGCTCAGAGCCACAAGCTCGGCCGAGGGCTCGTGGCGCGCCGGCGTGAAAGCCCGCGAAGTATCCTGATGAGTGTCCGACCTCCTTTCGAGGGCGGATGACGCTCCGCACGATTGCGAGGAACTGGA
>VAXY01000088.1:5962-8555 GCA_005885085.1 Actinomycetota bacterium
GACCTCCGCGCTCGCCGCGACGATCGTAGGGACGCCGAAGAATGACGTCATCCGCGGTACCGCCAAGGCCGACAAGCTGATCGGCAAGGCGGGCAGCGACAAGCTGTACGGGCTGGGCGGCAACGACACGCTGGCCGGCGGCCCGGGAAACGACACACTCGTCGGTGGTTCGGGTGCCGACAAGCTCCAGTGCGGGCCGGGTCGCGACATCGCGACTGGCGACGTGAAGGACAAGATCTCAACCGACTGCGAGACGGTCAGAGGAGCGATGCTGCCGTCGATCTCGATTGCCGATGCGTCGGTTGCAGAAGGGGATTCGGGGACGACGCCGCTCGTTTTCCAGCTGACACTGTCCAGAGCGGTGACGTGGAGCGTGACGGTCACGTACTCGACGATGGACGGAACAGCGAAGGCCGGAAGCGACTATGCCGCCGCAGGAGGAACCGTCACGTTCCCGCCGGGCAAAACGACGACGAGGATCGAGGTGCAAGTCAACGGCGACACGGTCGCAGAGCCCGACGAGACGCTGACGATCAGCTTGTCCCGCGCCGTGAACGCAACCATCGCCGAGAGCTCGGCGATGGGGACGATCACGAACGACGACCATGAGTGGCACAGACTGAACACCGACACCGCGCACCCACCCGAGCACGAACGATTCCAGTGCGTCGAGGGCTCGACCTGGACCTGTCAGTACAGCAAGGTTCCGGAGCCTGCGCTCAACTTCCAATGGACCGGACAGTTGGGAAGGTTCATCGGCTCGCTCACGCAACAAGGTCAATGGGTGTGCCCGTCGTGGTTCCCGAGCAACATCTGCGCCAACGCCAATCGAGTCGCGCAAGGGTTTCGAAGTTTCGAGCCAATTTCAAACGCCACCATCCGTGAAGATCTGATCGTCATCAAGACGGGAAGCCACGAGCAGATGTATGACTATTGGGTCGGCCAGCACGTGTGCCCGTGGTACCAGACATTTGATGAGGCGCTGGCGGCAAACCCGTTCCCGCTTCCATTCAACGGAACCAACTGGCCTGCTCAAGACTGCGTCTTCGCTCCCTGACGCGCGAGTTCCCGACGCCAGCTATTCCTCTCCGTGGATGAGAGCGGTTGTCCACGACACGTATGGGCCGCCCGACGTTCTGCGACTCGAAGAGGTCGAGCGGCCTATCCCCGAGGACGACGGAGTCCTGATCAGGGTCCGCGCGACGACGGTCACCCGCTCGGACTGCGGCTGGCGCAGCGGCGAGCCGTTCGTCTCCCGCCTGTTCACCGGGATCCGCCGGCCGAGGCGGAGGATCCTCGGCACCGAGCTGGCCGGCGAGGTCGAGGCAGTCGGTGCAGCCGTCACCGAGTTCGCAGTCGGCGACCGCGTCTTCGGCACGAGCCTGTTCGGCGCAAATGCGGAATTCGTCTGCATGAGCGAAAGCGGCCCGCTGGCGCACATGCCGGCCTCGATGAGCTTCGAGGAGGCGGCGGCGGTCTGCGACGGAGTGATCCTCGCCCTCGGGTGCCTGAGACGTGCAGATCTCCGGAAGGGGCAGAGGATCGTCGTCTACGGTGCGTCCGGCTCGATCGGCACGGCGGGGGTGCAGCTGGCGAAGCACTTCGAGGCTCACGTGACCGCGGTGTGCAACACGAAGAACCTCGAGCTCGTGCGATCGCTCGGCGCCGACGAGACCGTCGACTACACCCAGGAGGACTTTACGAAGAACGGGCAGACGTACGAGGTCGTCTTCGACGCGGTCGGCAAGCACTCGTTCCGGCGCTGCAAAGGCTCACTGAAGCCGGGCGGTGTCTACCTCCCGACCGACGGCTGGCTGAATCTGCTTCTGGTCCTGTGGACTTCGCGGATCGGCAACAAGCGCGTGGCGATGCAGATACCGCCTCGATACAGGAAGCAGGACGTCGTCTTCCTCGAGGAGCTGATCGAGGCCGGGCACTACCGCGCGGTCATCGATCGGACATACCCTTTGGAAGATGTGGTCGAGGCGACCAGGTACGTCGAAACGGAGCAAAAGACCGGCAACGTCGTCCTGACCGTGTAGCTCTCGCGTGTCCCGCTCCGACGTATCCGACAGCTTCGGGAACCTCGCTCAGGTCGTACCGCTTCTCGATCACCGGTCTCACCTGCTCGGACTCCAGCAGCTCGCTCAGGACTTCGAGATCGTTCTCGTTGATCGCGGCCAGGAACGGGGACACCACCTTGCGGCTGCCGGGCAGCGAGGCGAGACGTTTTTTGAGGCCGTCACCCATGGGGCCGATCCAGCGGTTGGTCTTGCGTCCGCCGACAACGACCAAGGTCGCCTTGTCGGTCAGGATGCGCTTGCACTCCGACCACGAGCGGTTCCCCGCCACGTCGAACATCAGGTCGTAACGCTGGCCACTGCGGGTGAAGTCCGCTTGCGCGTAGTCGATGACGTGGTCTGCGCCGAGCGAGCGGACGGCCTCGACATTCCGCGTGCTGCAGACACCGGTCACCTCGGCTCCGAAGGACTTGGCGATCTGCACCGCAAAGGTGCCCACGCCCCCGGACGCGCCGTTGATCAGGACCTTGTGCCCGGCCTGGATCCCTCCCTTGTCGCGTAGACCCTGAAGG
>VAXY01000088.1:8583-9174 GCA_005885085.1 Actinomycetota bacterium
GTTCGCCGGTTTGAGCGCGACGCTCTTGCGAACGCAGACGTACTCGGCGAACGCCCCGCTCTTCGAGCCGAAGACCTCGTCCCTGGGGTGGAACTGCGTCACGTCTTTGCCGACCGCCTCGACCGTGCCCGCGAAGTCGACACCAAGGGTCTTGTTCTTCGGCTTGCGGAACCCGGCCCCCACGCGTACGAGGTACGGCGTTCCGGTCAGGAAGTGCCAATCGAAGGGATTCACGGAAGCCGCGTGCACCCGCACCAGCACGCCGTCGTCCACGACCGCCGGCCTCTCGATCTCGCGGAGCTCGAGGACCTCGGGTGGGCCGTATGTCTCATAAACCATCGCTCTCATCGTGCGCTCCTCGTCCATACACTGTAAGTTTACGCTGTAAGGCTAAACGTACACCGTAAGCTTTGTCAATGTCTCGCACGCCCCTCAGCAGGAAACGGGTGCTCGACGCGGCGATTCGCCTGGCAGATGAAGGCGGAATCGAGTCGCTGACGATGCGCAAGCTCGCGCGCACGCTCGGGGTCGAGGCGATGTCTCTGTACAACCACGTGGCGAACAAGGGCGATCTCGTGGACGCGATCGTCG
>VAXY01000088.1:9231-30360 GCA_005885085.1 Actinomycetota bacterium
CAGCCTCGTGATGTCCCCGTCGAGCGTGCTCACCGTACGGACGCCCCGACTGAAGTACATGGAATGGCTGCTGCGGCGACTGCGCGAAGCCGATTTCTCGGCCGAGCAGACCTATCACGCATACCACGCGCTGGACAGCCATATCCTGGGATTCACGCTGTGGCAGCTCGGTCATTCGGCCGGCGCGGACACGATCGCCGGCGCGCGGGACTTTGCAGACTTCGCAGCGGCGTTCGCGCAGGAGCTGCGGGCCGACGGCTACGCGTACCTCGCCGAGCACGCCGAGCAGCACATGGCTGGGGCAGGCGGCGGTGAGCAGGAGTTCGAGTTCGGGCTCGACCTGATTCTGGACGGGCTCAAGCGGGGCCGCGGGACCGGCTGACTGCCGGGGTCTGACCCCGGAAGGGGTCAGACCCCAGCCTTCAGCGCAGCTCCGTCGGCTACGGCCTTAGGAGAAGAGAGACACGAGCCTACGGTTGGTCGTCAGCCCCTCCATGGCCTCTTCCGCCGGCTCCGACGCGAACCGGCGCGCGGCGTCGAGCACCTTCGGCACCAGCTCGATGTCGCCGGCTGTGTTGAGGAAGATGCCGGGCCGGCTGAGCACCCAATGCACGGCGAGGTCGATGTCCGCCTGCTCGCGGAGCGGCTCGTACCACGTGGCCGCCGTCTGCGCGCGGCCGTCCCACGGCGCCAGGCTGATGCTCTTGATCGTCTGCACCGCGACGCCGCGTTCGCCGCACAGCGCCATCAACGCTTCGAAGTCGGCGGCGTAGCGAGGATCGCGCATCTGGATGTAGCTGTACGGGAGCAGGACCGAGTCGAACGGAAAGCGCTCGAGGCTGCGGAGGTGCATCTTCGCGACCGTGAGCCCGTGCCCCGTGACGCCGATGAAGCGGATCAGCCCCTCGTCGCGGGCCTCTTTCACAGCCTCGATCGCTCCGCCTTCCCGCAGCGCGAACTCCCACTCGATCACGTCGACCAGGTTGTGCAGTTGGAGCAGGTCGATCCGCTCGACGCCGAGACGGTCGAGCGAGCGGCGAATCTCCTCGCGCGCGCCGCTGTAGTCGCGCTTGCCGGTCTTCGTCGCGAGGAAGAACCGGTTGCGATCACGGGCGAGCCACGGTGCGACCCGGAGCTCCGAGTCGCCGTAGGAGGCGGCGGTGTCGATGTGGTTCACGCCGTGCTCGAGCAAGATCTCGAGCGTTGCGTCCGCCTCCGCCTGTGAGACCGAGCCGAGCGCGGCGGCGCCGAAGATCGTGCGCGTGCTCTCGTGGCCGGTCTTGCCGAACGGCGCAGTGGCGATCACCGTTCTACCGTACTTGCTCTCGAGGGCCCCCCGAAGGAGCGCGGATTTGGCCACCGGGCTCCCTCGCGCGTGTAACAGAGGTACTGCGCGTGCGCGGCGCCGATCCGGCGCTGACTTCAGACCTGACTATCGTGAATGCGTGGCCGTCGAGGAGATCGCCTGATGAGGCGCTGGCTTCGGCGTGTCGCCGTTGCGCTCGGCGCTCTCGTTGTGCTCCTGACGTTTGCCTCGCTCGCATACAACGCCGTGACATCGGGGCGCGAGGTGCCGGCGACGAAGCTCTACGCCGGCCCGTTCGTGCGGATCGACGGCACGACCCTTTCCTACCGCCGGTGGGGAGCGAGTGGGACGCCCATCGTCCTGCTCGGCGGGTTCATCGAGCCGGCCTGGGTGTGGCACGAGGTCGGGCCGCTTCTGGCCAGGCGGCACCGAGTCTACGCACTGGATCTGCCGCCGTTCGGCTATTCGCAACGCCGCGGGCCGTACACAATCGGCCATTGGGCTCGCCTCGTACAGGATTTCGACGCGCACTTTCAGCTCGTAAGGCCGACGCTCGTGGGCCATTCCCTCGGAGCCGCCGTCGTGGTCTCGATCGGCGCAAACGAACCGCGGCACACTTCGCGGATCGTGCTGCTCGACGGTGACGCGAGGCCTGGCGGAGGCCCTGGGGGCTGGATCTCGGACCTGCTCGTTCCGCCGTGGTACACGAGCATCTACCGCATCGCCACCGGGTCCGACTGGATCTTTCGGCGAGCCCTGAAGAGCGCCTGGGGCGCGGGAACGCCGCCGTACTCGAACGCGTTCCTCGACTACTGGGAGCGGCCCTTCCGGGTCAGCGGGAGCGCCGCGGCTTTCCGCTCCATGCTCGGCCACGGGATCCAGGGCGTGTCGGCAGCGACGCTGCGACGTGTCCGCGTCCCACGCATCGTGCTGTGGGGTGCGCAGGACAAGGTCGACTCGCCGGAGGCCGGGCGGCGGACGGCCGCCCTGCTGCGTGCGCGTTTCGTCGTCGTGCCGAGTGCGGGCCATCTCTCCCTGCTGCAGGCGCCGACGGCGGTGGCTCGAGCGATCGCGCGATTCGTCGGGGGCGCACCGTGACCCCGATTCGGATCGAACGCCATGAGCTCGGTGTTCGCCTCTACGTGTTCCGCGTCCGGCTCCACGAGTGGCATCTCGGCGCCGCGATCCTGCTGGCCGTCGTCGTCGGTGCGCTCGTGGGCTTCGTCCACTTCACGTTCACGGCGACGTTGGCAGGGTTCGCGGGCCTCTGGCTGCTCGTCAAGGATTGGCACGATCTGATCCCGTCACGCCGCGACACGGCCTCGTGGCGACTGGGCGTGCACCGGCGACCACACCCGTTGCGCGCACTGCATCGTGCCGACCCGCTGCCGACCGTCGCCGCACTCACGGCGGTGCTGGTGGCGGCAATCAATCTCGCCTCCGCGTTCACGCCGAACGTGAAGTGGCGAGGGCATGCGCTGCTCCATGTCGAGTCGGTGGCCGCCCTTCGCGCGTCGCACGCTCTTGCGATCCCCGCCGCGGCGATGCTGCTCGTGACGGCCGTCTACCTGCGCCGCCGCCGGCGCCGCGCGGTCTACCTCGCGATCGCGCTGCTCGTCGCGCTCGGGATTCTCAATCTGACGAAGGGGCTGGACTTCGAGGAGGCGGCCGTCGACTTCGCCGCCGCCGCGTTGCTCTGGACCGGACGTGGCTCGTTCTACGTCCAACACGACCCGCTCACCTTTCGCGGCGCGCTCTGGCGTGTCCCAGTGCTGGTGCTCGGCTGTGTGCTCATCGCAGGGATCGGGGTGTGGATCGCTGCCCCCGCTCACACGGCTTTCGGAACGATCGTGCGCGAGGCGGGCGACCTGCTCGTCTGGCAGCGGGGGCCCCTGACGTTTCGCGACGACGTCGGGCGCCTGGATCTCGCGGTCGGCGCGATCAGCATCCTGACCGTGTTGGCCTGCGCGTACATGCTGTTTCGGCCGCTGGCCGCGCCGCGCAGCCTTCCCGACTCCGAGCTCCGCGAGGCGGCCGTCGACCTCGTACGCGCGCACGGCACCGACACGCTCGCGTACTTCAAGCTGCGACACGACAAGCATTACTTGTTCTCTTCCGACCGCAAGGCCTTCCTCGGCTACCAGGTGAGGAACCGCGTCCTGCTCGTCTCGGGCGACCCGGTCGGCCCGCCGGACTCACTCCCCGCCTTGCTCGGCGAGTTGAGCGCATTCGCCGAACGGCGCGCACTCCACGTCGCCGCGCTCGGTGTCAGCGAGGGGATGCGGAGCACGTTCGAGCAGCTCGGCCTGCGCGCGCTGTACATCGGCGACGAGGCGATCGTGGAGACCGAGGGCTTCTCACTCGAAGGAAGGGCGATTCGCAAAGTGCGCCAATCCGTCGCACGGCTCGAGAAGGCCGGCTATCGGGCAGAGCTGCGCGACGTGTCCTCGATCGACGAGGCGACGGCGGCCGAGCTCGAACGCATCTCGCGCAACTGGCGCAGTGGCCGGTCCGAGCGCGGGTTCTCGATGACGCTGGACGCCCTGCGCCGGGAGGACCAGGGTGACACGGTCGTGGTGATCGCGCGCGATCGGGACGGCAACGCTCGCGGTTTCCTGCACTTCGTTCCCAGTTACGGGCGGTCCGCGATGTCGCTTTCGTTCATGCGGCGTGAGCGGGAGACGCCGAACGGGTTGATGGAGTTCCTCGTTGTTCGATCGATCTTGCTCCTCCGCGAGCGAGGCATCTGCGAGGTGTCGCTGAACTTCGCGGCGTTCGCACAGCTCATCCATCGACCACGGGGCCACACGCAGCGTGTGCTGGGGCAGCTGCTCTCGTTGGGCGACGCGTTCGTCCAGATCGAGAGCCTCTACCGCTTCAACGCGAAGTTCTTCCCGCGCTGGGAGCCGCGCTACTTCCTCTTCGAACGAAGGCTTGGCTTGCCACGCGCAGGGTTGGCGGCGCTCTGGGCCGAGGGACAGGTACCGCAACCGCAGCTTGGCGGCCGGAGGCCCAAGACTCCACAGATCCAATAGCGAAGAGAGATTCGCGCAGCTTCCGGGCAGAAACCTACCGACAATTCCTCTGATTGATTCGTCAGTCAATTCGGCCGTTTCACGGGCAGTTGCAAGGTGAATAAAACGCAGTAATACTGCGCGCGCTTTTACCCCGCCCAACACTCGCCAGGAGGAATCCGAATGCTCGCTCCGCTCTCACGCGGCGCACTTGTCGTCGTCCTTGCGGCGCTCCTTGTGCCGCTGTTCCTCGGCGGTTCCGCCACCGCGGCGACACCCACGGAAGGCGTGATCGGCCCAGGCAGCGGCTCGAACACGGCGTGGGACTTCGCGCCCGTGGGTCCCGGTGTGTCCGCCGGCGGCACGACCGAGACGACGAATGAATGCGTGCCGGTGTATTGCGACGCGTACGCCCTAACGGTGACGCTGCCGGACACGGATCCGCAGTTTTACCTCACACACAAGGCGACGCTGACGATCAACTACACGTGGACGAGCACGGGGCCCGACGACATGGACGTCTTCGCGTTCGCGCCCGACGGCACCGAGAGCGGCCCCGGGTCTCCCGACGACATCAGCACCGGGGACGGGGTGGAGGTCCTGAACATCACGAATCCTTCCTCCGGCGTTTGGACAATCGAGTCGTACGTCGGCATCACGGACGAGCCGACGGTGGCGCACGCAACGGCGACGCTCACATACGAGAGCGTTCCAGCGCCGCCGAACCCGACGTTGAGCTCGACGGCGCCACGCTTCACCGACGTGTCACCGCCGGCCGGCTACCAGTCGGTGGACGTCTTGCAACGCCAGAACGCGGGCGAGCCGTCGCTCGGCGTGAACTGGAAGAGCGGCAATGCGATGTACATGGCGGGGACGCAGATCTCGAAGGTGTCGTTCGACGATTCCGTGACGCCGAGCAAGGCGACGTGGAAGGACGTCACGCCTCCCCAGCAGGGTGAGGTGAACGAGGACGCGATCGTCTTCACCGACCCGCTGTTCGGCAGAACGTTTGCCGAGGGGCTCCTGGTCGCCGGCTCGAACGGCTCGATCACGACCGACGACGGCGCCAGCTGGTCGGGGGCGGCCTTCCCCGTTCCGCACGGACCCGATCACGAGACGGTCGGCGCAGGTCCGTACCATGTGCCCGCTCCGCTCGGCGCCGGGATCAGCGGCTACCCGAATGCCGTCTACTACTGCTCGCAGAACATCCTCACGGCCGCGGGTGCGTTCTGCGGCCGCAGCGACAACGGCGGCGTCACGTACAACGTCAGCTCGCATCTCCTCGGCACGGGCACGCCCTGCGGCTCGATCACCGGGCATGTGAAGGTGGCGCCGGACGGCACCGTCTACGTCCCGCAGCTCAGCTGCAAGCGGCCCGACGGCGTGCAGGGGCAGGGGATGGCGGTCAGCGCGGACAATGGCCAGACGTGGACGTACTCGGTCGTGTCCGACAGCACGGCGAAGCCTCCGAACCACGGCTCGGACCCGTCGCTCGGGATCGGTTCCGGGAACACCGTCTACTACGGCTACGAGGCCGGTGACGGACACCCGCGCATCGCGGTCAGCCGCGATCACGGCCAGACGTGGTCAGCATCGGTGGACGTCGGCACGTCCTACGGGATCCAGAACACGAAGTTCCCGGAGGTCGTCGTCGGAGATGACGACCGCGCAGCGTTCGCGTTCCTCGGCACCCCGAGCGCCGGCGACGACCAGGCGGCGGCGTTCACCGGTGTCTGGTCCCTCTATGTCTCCTACTCGTACGACGGCGGCAAGACTTGGACGACCGTGGACGCAACTCCCGGTAATCCGATCCAGCGCGGTTGCATCTGGAACGGCGGGGGCTCGAACGCATGCCGCAACCTGCTCGACTTCAACGACGCCTCGATCGACAAGCAGGGACGCGTGCTCGTTGCATACACGGACGGGTGCGCGAACATCGACTACAGCTACTCGACACTCGTCGGTGGAGTCGAGGGCCTGAAGCACGGCCCCTCGCAGTGCAATACCGATCCGAATGCCTACAAGGGCACCGACAAGGTCAGCTTCGACGGCCTCGTGCGGCAGAGCTGCGGACAGGGCCTGCTCAGGTCGGCCGATCCGGGGTTCACGTCGGGTTGTCCGGCTCCACGTGTGGTGAGCGTGCATCCACTCCCCAACGCGACCGGCGTCGCAGTCACGACGACCGTGACCGCGACGTTCGACGCGCCGCTGACCTCGGCCAACATCACGCTGGCCGACAGCGGCGGCCGTGCCGTCAAGGGCAGCGTCAGCTGCAACTCGCCGTGCACGACCGTGACGTTCGCACCGTCCAGCCGCCTCAAGAGGGGGACGGCCTACACCGCGAGAGCGACCGGGTCGAATGCGTCGGGCCAGGGCTCGACGACCTGGACGTTCACGACGAAGTAGGAGCGGGGTCTGACCCCGGCCGGACGGCCGGGGTCAGACCCCTCACTGCTGGCGGGAGCCGCAGTCCTGCAGGCCGACGGCGTCGAAGCTGTGATTGAGCGGGGCCGAGACCTTCGCCAGCTTCGTCAGCTGGGCGGCGAACCCGGTCTGGTCGCCGGCCGTCGCGGCCGCGAGCGCGCGGCGCAGCTGGGCATCGGCGGCGTGCAGGAGCCGTAGGGGGCCGGCCATCCTCGCACGACCGTCCGCCGGCACCGGTGTCTTCTCGACCCGGACTCCCTGGGCGAGCGTCAGCCCGAGGATCGTCCCGAAGTCGTAGGCGTAACGGTGGAGATTTCCCGCGCGCTTCGCCTTCGCCATGTCGGCCTCGAGGCGCTTGAACCTCGGCGTGTAGGAGCGGCAGATAGCGTTGACGTGAGTGCGATAGGCGGCGAAGTTGGCGTCGGCCGCCGTGGCGCCGAGCGTTGCGGCGAGCGCGGCGGCCGCAGTGACCAGTCCGAGGCAGATCCGGGCGCTTGCGTGCTTCATATGACGACCTCTATCGGTTGTCCGCGCGTGCCCCTTTAGCACGACGCCCGCAGTGCCGATCTGAGGACCATGAGGAAGCCCGCCGCCCTCCTCCGGCCGTGAAACAGACCTTCAACACGTCGATCGGGACGGTCGAGGTCCTGGTCGATCCGCAGAGCCGGATCGTCTCCGTCTACCGCTTCGATGCGGAGCACCGTCCGATTGCCGCAGCGATCGAGAGCTGGGACCATGTCGACCTCCTCGACGTTCTGAACCGTCAGGCCGGGGTCCCGTTGTCGGAGGCGAACCGCATCGCCGCGGCCGTACGCGAGCAGCACACCCGATTCGGGTCGCTCGCGGAAAGAGTCGACGAACGCAACCGGGAGCGCGCCGGTTGGAGCACGCTCCAGAACGCCGGCATCCCGCTCCGTTTCGTCGCCGTGCTGCTGGACGCGCTGATCGTCTTCGTGCCGCTCGGCATCGTCGTCGGGCTGATGGCCGGCGGCGGCTACGCGGAGAGGCACAACGGCTACGCCAATGCCGGGATCAATCTCAACGGGAAGGCGACGTTACTGCTGATCGCTCTCGGCGTCGGTTACTACGTCGTGTGCGAGGCGGCCGCCGGGGCGACGCTGGGCAAACGCATGGTCGGCATTCGCGTCGTCGGCGAAGACGGAGAACATGTCACCTTCGGTGCGGCGCTCGTCCGCAACCTGGTCCGGCTCGTCGACGCGCTCTTCTTCTACTTCGTCGGGTTCATGTTTGCCGTGTTGTCGAAGCGCGGCCAGCGCCTCGGCGATCGCCGTTAGCCGGGACGCGGGCCGACCGCGGTCGCGAGCCAGTATTTCTCCCAGCGGGCGAACACCCGGCACACGTAGTCGCACTCCTGGAACAGTCCGAAGACAAGGCTTCCGCGGGGCGGAATCCCGCCGTCGGGAAGGATCGAGATCCGTTCATCCGGCACGCCGGTCGCGGCGGCGTGCCAGCGGGCCTGTTCTTGTGCTCCGCGATCGTCGTAATCGATATAGATCGTCTTACCGCTCGCGAACGCCTGGTCGAGCAGAGGCTGCACGCCGGCATCGAAGAGGACGACTCGCGCGGGGCCGCGTGTGCGATACGAGTCCAGGAACTGGACGAACTGGACGGCGACGGTCACCGCCAGCACGGCGACTAGAAGCTGGGCAGCACGTCTCGTCCGTGCTGCGGCGACCAACGCCTCGAGCGCCGGGATCGCGAGCACGATCGCCAGAACAGGTAGGGCGGCAAGCCGGATGGCGTTGTGCCGGTCGACCGTCAGCGCCGCGGGGATGGGTGCGAGCACCGTCGCGATGAGGACATAACGCCACCAGAGGTCGTCCCGACGCTGCGCGAGGATGATCACCGCGCCCGCAAGCGCGAGGGCAACCACGGCGCCGTAGAGCGCGCCGTAACCGCCGTTGTGCACGTACGGAGCCGGGTCGCCGGCCGTCGCCCAGTGCCACGGGTTGATGTCGTGGAACCAGTTCGCCGTAGCCTGGAGCACGACCCAGAGCTTCGACCGGCCTTCGCGGGCGATCGTCGTCGCGGAGTATCGAGCCGTCAGGGCGCCCGGGTGGCGCAGCGCATAAACACCGAGCGGCACGACGAAGGCCGCAAACGTTCCCCATGCGGCGACGAGCCACCGCCGGCGTTGGCGGCCCGCGAACACGACGAGCGCAGCCGCGAAGAGCGGCGCGAGCAGCCGGCTGCCGGTGTAGGAGTAGAGGAGCAAGCCGAGCAGGCATCCGACCACGACGCCTTCCGAGATCGCCCACCGCCGGTTGCGCACGGAGCGCGCGAGCGCGAACAGGATCAGCGTGACGAGCAGCGGCTGGGTCGAGACCTCGAGCGCAACTCGTCCGAGCTCGAAGAGCCACGGCGTAAAGCCGGCCAACACGAGGACGACGACGCCGATCAGCCTGCTCCCACTGACCCGGAGGGCGAGTAACCCGAGCAGCAGGACTGCGAGGAGAACGAGCACTGCCGACAGGCCGCGCGCAACCTCGGCGTGCGGGCCCGTGACCCTGAAGACAACGGCGAGCAGGTACGGGTACAGCGGGCTCTTGTAGTCGCCGACCGATCGGAAGAACAAAGGCAGGAATGCGCCGTCCTCGTCTCGCAGGCTTGTCGAGATCGAGTACGCGTTGAATGAGAGCGCCGCCTCGTCGCGGTGGTAGCCCGGTGGGTTCTTTGGCGTGATCCAAAGCTGGAACGCCACGACTGCGAGGAGCGCAGCGACGGCGAGCAGGACGCCTGGCCGCGCGGCGTTCATTCGGGACGTGTTTGCTCCTCGATCTTCCGCTCGAGGAGCCCCTTCACGCGGGGCCAGTCGTCGTCGACGATCGCGTACCAGGCAGAGTCCCGGATCGAGTCGGGCAGCACCATGTGCTTGCGGAAGATGCCTTCGAAGGTCGCGCCGATGCCGAGCAGCGCGCCGCGGACGCGCAGGTTGCGCGCATCCGTCTTGAACTCGACGCGCATCGCGCCCCAGTCCTCGAACGCGTGCCGGAGCAGGAGGTATTTCGTCTCGATGTTCACGCCCGTTCCCCACTGCGGACGCTCGAGCCACGTCCAGCCGATCTCGGTGCGGCGATGGAACGGCTCAACGTTCAGAAAGCGCGTCGACCCGACGGGGCGGCCGTCCACGTGGACGACGAAAGGCACCTCGGTCTCGCTCGCCAGCGCTTCGTCGAACCAGCGCTCGAAGCCGACCAGGTACATGCCGGTGAAGCGGTGGATCTGCGGCTCGCGCTCCGCCGCCTGGCGCAGCCCCTCGCGGTGCGGCTCGGCGATCGGCTCGACACGGACGATCCGTCCCTGCAGCGGTTCTCGAGGCCGGAGGCCGCTCACTCGAGCGCCGCGAGCTCGTCGGCGGTGTTGACGTTCACGAGCTCGTCAGAGTCGATCTCCACGATTGACGTCTCGAGGTCGCGCAGCGAGTAGTCGCCGCGCTCCAGCTTCCGTTCGAGTGCCGGGAGCGCGCTGCGGCGATAGGCACTGGGAAGCGGGCCGCTCGGCGGGGCCGCGGGCGCGTTTGCGGCCAGCCGCAGCAGGCTTTCTGCGGAGATGAGCGGACAGTCGACCGGAAGCACGACGCAGACGTCGTGGCTCGCGGCGCGCAGCCCGGCGACGATGCCCGCGATCGGCGCACGCACGTCCGAGCCGTCGTCGAGGACGCGGAACGGCAACGGCAGCGCGTCGGCCGTCTTCCCGACGGCGATCTGCTCGTCGCACGCCTCGCCCAGCACGCGCCAGGCCCGCTCGGCCAGCGTCTCGCCCTCGAAGTCCGCCAGCGCCTTCGGCGAGCCGAAGCGGCGGCTCGCGCCGCCGACGAGCAAGACGCCCGTCACCCGCTGACGCGCCACGGCTCCGTGTAGATGTTGATCTTGCGGTCGCGCACGAAGCCGCAGAGCGTGAGCCCGCGGTCGGCGGCGAGCTCGACCGCGAGCGTGGACGGCGCGCCGACCGCGACGAGCAGCGGGCAGCCGGCGACCGCGGCCTTCTGCACCAGCTCGAACGAGAGCCGGCCGCTCACGCACAGGAGGGCATCGGCCAACGGGAGCCGTTCCGCGCGAAATGCCCAGCCGACGACCTTGTCCATCGCGTTGTGCCGGCCGACGTCCTCCCTGATGCAGAGGAGCTCGCCCTCGGGTGTGAAGAGGCCGGTCGCATGGAGCCCGCCGGTCGCTTCGAACGCGGCCTGTGCAGCGCGGAGCTTGTGCGGGAGTGCCGAGACGAGGTCCGCCGCGACGCGCAGGTCGCTCTCGACGCGAGGCGCTTCGACCGCGACGGCCTCGAGCGCGCCTTTGCCGCACACCCCGCATGACGAGCTCGTGTAGAAGTTCCGCTTCAGCGCTGCGGGGGCGGACTCGTCCGCCGTCACCGCGACCGTGTTCGCCGCCAGATCATCCGGCAAGGCGGCGCCACGCGGTGCAAGTCCCTCCGAGAGGCAGAAGCCGAGCGCCAGCTCCTCGTCGTGGCCGGGAGTGCGCATCGTGACGGCGACAGCCTCGCCGTTGATCCGGATCTCGAGCGGTTCCTCGACGGCGACCGCGTCCGTCTCGGACCGGCCGCCTGGCAGCCTGACGACGTCGACCGCTGCGGCGGAGTACGGCGGCGCTTTGCTCACGGCGGTAGCGTGCCACTGATGGACGAATGGCTGCGTTCTGCCCGCGACGGGCTCGCCGCGGCGTCCGGCCTCTCCGCCGGCGAGCTCGAGCTCACGCCGGCCGAAGAGCGCACGCTGCTCGACCTCGCCCGCGTCGCGGCGCACTCAAGCGGCGAGCGGACGAACGCGCCGTTGCTCTGCTACCTGATCGGGCTCGCGGCCGCGAAGGGCAACGCCGGTCTCGATTCGCTCGCGGACGCGGTCACAGCGGAGTAGCTTTGGCGTACGTGCCGAGGAGCCGCGTAAAGGTCGCGTGCTCGCTGAGCGCGGCGAGTGCTTCCACCATCTGGGGGAGCTGTGCGGCCGCGTCGACGTCGGCGTAGAAGACGTACTCCCACGGACGGCCGGGCCGCGGCCGGGATTCGAGCTTCGTCAGATTCAGGTGACGTTCCGCGAAGGCGCCGAGGCAGCGGTAGAGGGAGCCGGCGACGTGGCCCACGCCGAAGACGAGCGACGACTTGTTCGGTTCCTCGAGCGGTGCCGGATCACGCGAGAGCGCGCCGAACCTGGTGTAGTTGTCGGGATACGTCTGAATCCGGTCGGCGAGGGACTCGAGCCCGTAGAGCTCGCCCGCCCGTCGCGAGGCGATCGCCGCGACGCCGTCGAGCTTCCCGTCCGCGATGCGCTTCGCCGCCCCCGCCGTGTTGTACTCCGCCCGCACGTTCACCTCGAGGCCGCTGAGGAACTCCTCGCACTGCGCGATCGCCTGGGGATGGGAGACGACCTCGCGGACGTCGTCGATCGTCGAGCCGGGGAGCGCGAGCAGTGAATGGTCGACGCGGACGATCGTCTCGCCGACGAGGTGGAGCCCGTGGCGCAGGAAGAGGTCGTACGTCTCGTTGATGCTGCCGGCCTGCGAGTTGTCCATCGGCACGAGACCCCAGTGCGCCCGGCCCACCTCGACGGACTCGAAGACGGTGCGAATCGAAGGAAACGGCCGGTGCTCCGTGTCGGGGAAAAGCGCGACCGCGCCCTCCTCGGAGTACGCGCCGGCCTCACCCTGGTACGCGACGACGCTCACGTGCAGAGCTTAGGTCCTGACTCTCGGAGGTGCGCTGCTGGGGTCTGACCCCGCAGGGGTCAGACCCCGGACTTCAGGCCGGGACGGCTTCGCCCCCGGTGGCCAGGCGCTCTTCCTCCGCCTTCCGCTCGTCGACGTACGCGTCGCCGAGGGCGGTGAAGAATCGGAAGAACCCGGCGATGCAGATCGTGAGCACGCCGATGACCGCGTAGACGGTGGCGACACGACCGGTCGCGCTGATCACCCAGCCGCCGACCAGCGCGCCGGCGGGGATCGCCGACCACGCGAGCACGCCGGCGATCGACAGCACGCGCGAGAGGAGCTTGTTCGGAACGATCGCCTGCCGCAAGCTGCCGGTGTTGATGTTGAAGAGGATGCCGAGGCCTCCCGATGCGGCCCACAGCGGCACCGCCGCCCAGTACCAGCGCATCGTTGAGAACGCGATCGTGCAGGCGCCCATCAGCATCAGCGACGTCATCGCCAGGGCTGTGAAGCTGAAGCGCTTGCGCAACCGCCCAGCGAGGAGGCCGGTGACCACGACGCCGGCGCTTCCGGCCGAGAACAGGATTCCGATCTGGAACTTGCTCGCGTGCAGCCGTTGCGTTGCGAACAGGACGAGCTCGGCGTAGGTCGTGGCGCCGACGAAGTTGATCAGGGCCATCATCGCGGAGATGTTGCGCAGCACGGGGTGCGCGAGCACGTAGCGCAGGCCTTCGCGCACGTCGTGCAGGATCGTCGTCGCCTCTTTCGCCTCGTCGCTGACGAGGTTGAAGCTGCCGCGGATCAAGGCCAGCGAGAGCGCCGAGACCGCGAACGAGCCCGCATCGAACGCCATCACCCACACGAGCGGCAGAAACGAGATCAGGGCGCCGGCCAGGAGCGGCCCCGCGACCTGAGCCGCCGAGTACGTCGCCTGGATCCGTCCGTTCGCCGTCACGAGGTCGTCCGTCTCGACGAGGCTCGGAATCGCCGCGAACTCGCCGGCGCTGAACGCGATGAAGACAGTCGACTGGATGAACGTGACGCCGTAGATCAACCACACGGTCAGGTGCCCGAACTGTGCGACGAGCGGGATCGAGAGGATCACCGCGGCGTTGATCGAGTCGAGGGCGATCATCGCCCGCTTGCGATCGACGCGGTCCATCCAGGCGCCGAGCAGCAAACCGAACAGCAGATACGGAAGAAAGGTCGCGGCGGTCGCCACACCGAGGTTGACGGCCGAGTGGGTGAGCTGGAACACGAGCAACGGCACCGCCCACTGCGTGAACGAGCTGCCGAGGTTCGAGATCGTCTGGCCGGTCCAGAACTTCCAGAAGTCGAAGCTCATCTCGACGTAGGTGTATACATCGCGGGCGTGGTGAGCGGACGGTGCCCGATTTGCGGTTCGCCTCCGGAGGACGGCCCGATCATCTCCGGGCCGGATCGGTTCCAGGGCACGCCGGGAACATTCTCCGTCGCCGTCTGCTCGGCCTGCGGAACAGGCTGGACGGTGCCCATCGTGCCCGCCGCCGAGCTGGGGGCCTACTACCCGCCGTCGTATGGCTATCTGAATGCGGGCGCCGCGCAGCGCCGCATCCAGCGGACATTGATGGACCGCGCGCTGAAGCGGCCGCCGCTCGACGTCGTAGCGGACGCCAGACCGGGGACATTGCTCGACGTCGGCTGCGGGCGCGGAGATCTCGGTGCCGCGTTCGTCAGGCGCGGCTGGCGGGTCAGCGGTGTGGAGCCGTCACCCGAGGCCTGCGCGGTCGCGCGCGTCCAGGGCGTCGAAGCGCGGGAGGGCACGCTGGACTCCGCCGACTTCGCGGACGGGTCGTTCGACGCGATCGTGATGCGTCACTCGCTCGAGCACGTCCCCGATCCGGTGGCGGATCTCGGACGCGTCTTCCGCCTCTTGCGGCGTGGCGGCCTCCTCGTGACCAGCGTCCCGAACTTCGACTCGTGGGAGCGGCGGCGCTTCGGCGGCGCCTGGTTCCACCTCGACCTGCCGCGGCACCGCACGCATTTCACGCCACAGTCGCTTCGCCTCGCTTTGTCGAAAGGCGGCTTCGACGTACTGTCGATGGAGACGTCCGGTGACGCCAACTCCTTGCTCGCGACGCTGCAATACCGGCTCGCTGGGCGGCTCTTCTCGCGGAGCGTGCCGGCACTCTCGGCGCAGTATGGGCTCGGCACGGTGATCTCGCCGCTGCTCGCGCTGCTCGACCGGCAGCGAGGTGGGGGGCCGTTCCTGCACGCCGCTGCGCGCCGACCGGCGTGAGGCCGGAGTTGGCATAGTCGGGACGTGTTCGATCACGTCACGATCCGCGCGTCTGACCGCGCTGCCTCGGAGCTCTTCTACGACACGGTGCTGCGCACGATCGGCGTCGAGCAGACGAGTCGCGACGCGGACTACACGGTGTGGGGCCGCGAGTTCTCGCTAGCACACGCCGACGACGGCCATTCCGTCACGCGGCGTCTGCACACCGGCTTCGTCGCGCCGTCGCGCGAGCACGTGGACGAGTTCTGGCGCGTGGGCACGGAGGCCGGGTATCGGAACGACGGAGAGCCCGGGCCACGGTCGCAGTACGGCGGCGACTACTACGGCTCGTTCCTGCTCGATCCGGACGGCAACAGCGCCGAGGCCGTGCACCACGGCACGACGCGGCAGGACGGCTGCGTCGACCACCTGTGGATCCGGGTCGCAGACGTCTCCGCGGCGAGGGACTTCTTCGCACTCGTCGCGCCGTTCGGCGGCTTTGCCCTTCGCCGCGACCTACCCGAGCGGGCCCAGTTCGTCGGCGCGAGCGGTACGTTCTCGCTCGTCGCCGGCACGCCGACCGAGCACGTGCACGTTGCGTTCCCGGCCGCCGACGACGAGACGGTCGAGGCGTTCCACCACGCGCTCACCGCGGCCGGGTACTCGGACAACGGCGCCCCCGGCGAGCGCGAGGTCTACCACCCGGGCTACTACGGTGCCTTCGTCCTCGATCCCGACGGCAACAACGTCGAGCTCGTACACCACAACCGCTAACAAATCGGCAACCTCGTAGTCAGATCAGGGCGGCTGCCGCTGCGCAACCCCTTCTACAATCGAGGAGGCCATGGAACCGACCGAGGCGGCTCGTCTAGAGGGGTCTGACCGTTTTCAGCGCGCTGCCGCGCTGGGAGACCGCTTTCTCGAGAACATCGAGACGGTCGTCCACGGCAAGCACGAGGAGATCAAGCTCGTCCTCGCCGCCCTCGTCTGCGGCGGCCATGTGCTGTTCGAGGACGTTCCCGGCACCGCCAAGACCGTCCTCGCGCGGGCGATCGCACAGTCGATCGAGGGCGCGACGCCGTCGCGGATCCAGTGCACGCCCGACCTGCAGCCGACGGACGTCACCGGGCTGTCGATCTACAACCAGCGCGAGCGGGAATTCGAGTTCCGGCCGGGGCCGATCTTTGCGAATGTCGTGCTCGTCGACGAGGTCAACCGCGCCATGCCGAAGACGCAGTCGGCGCTGCTGGAGGCGATGGCGGAGCACCAGGTCACGGTCGACGGGCAGACGCGCGTGCTGCCCGACCCGTTCCTGCTGATCGCGACCGAAAACCCGATCGAGTACGAGGGGACGTTCCCGCTCCCCGAGGCGCAGCTCGACCGCTTCTTCCTCAAGACGGCGCTCGGGTATCCGTCGACCGACGAGGAGCTGCAGATCGTGGACGAGCAGCGGCATGGCCATCCGCTGCGCTGGCTGCAGCCGGTGATCAGCGTCGAGGACGTGCACGTGATGCGCGAGGCTGTCACGACCGTCTACGTCGACGGGCTGCTGCAGCGCTGGATCGTCGAGCTCGTGCGCGCGACGCGCGCGCTCGACGAGGTCGCCGTCGGAGCCTCGGTCCGCGGCAGCCTCGCGCTCGAGCGCGCGGCGCGTGCGTGGGCCTTGCTCGACCATCGCCCGTACGTCGTGCCCGAGGACATCGAGTGGCTGTTCGCGCCCGTGCTGCTGCACCGCATCGTCTTCAGGCCCACGTTTCTCGCCGAAGCGCGCCGCGTCGGGTGGATCGAAGCGGTCGCCGGCATCGCGGAGACGTGCTTCGCCGCCGCGCCGCGCCCGGTGCCCGATTCATCCGAGGAGCCGCCTCCTCCGGAGCGCCTGCCGGTCCACCCGTAGCGGGTGTCCGCGACGGAGGTCACCTTCCCGCTGGCGCCTCGCCGACGGTTCGCGGGGCTTCCGTTTGGCGCGATGACGAGCGTCCGGCGCGGTTCCGGCCCCGACGTTGCCGGGTCGCGGCCGTACCGGCCCGGCGACGATGCGCACTCGATCGACTGGGCGGCGTCGGCGCGCCTCTCGTCCGCGCACGGCGCGGACGAGTTCATCGTCCGCGAGTACCTCGCGGAGGAGGCTCCGCGCGTGGTCGTCGTGAACGACCGGCGGCCGGCGATGGCGCTGTTCCCGCGCCCGCTGCCGTGGCTCGACAAGCCGGAGGCGATGCGTCAAGCCTCGGAGCTCGTCGTCGAGGCGACGCTCGCCGCCCGCGGTTTCTTCGGGTACCTCGATCTGGGGGCCGCCGAGCCGGCGTGGCTCGCGCCACGTACGTACCACGAGCTGCCCGAGGCGGCGCTCGGCGGATCGTTCGGCGCACCTGAGGACAACCTGGCGCGTGCGTTCCAGTTTCTCGCGGAGGCGCAGCCGCCGGTGCCGGGCGGGACGTTCGTCTTCGTGCTGTCCGATTTCCTGATGCCGTTCGCGGACGAGCACTGGATCTCGGCGCTCGAGCGGCGCTGGGACCTCGTCCCGGTCGTGATCCAGGACCCGATCTGGGAGCGGAGCTTCCCCGACGTCGGCGGCGTGGTGGTGCCGCTCTTCGACCAGACGACGCAGCGGTTCGCGCCGGTGCGGCTGACGCCGCGCGAGGCCGCGCGACAGCGTGAGGAGAACGAGGCGCGTGCCGACTCACTGCTCGACCACCTGCGCTCGCTCGATCTGGGGCCCGTGCTCGTCACGAGCTCGGATCGCGGCGAGATCTTCCAGGCCTTCCTCGAGTGGGCCGACGAGCGGATTGTCTCGCGGGGGCACTGGTGGTGACGAGGCGACGCATCTGGATAGCCGCTGGCGTGGCGGCGGCCGTGCTCGCGTTCGTGCTCGTGCTCGCCTTGACGGGTGGGACGCGCTCCGTCGAGGTGCCGCGGCAGGCGGTCACCGGCGAGACGCACCTGTCGCGCTCGGGCACGCTGTTCGCGGATCCGTTGCGTGCGTCCGTAGAGGTGCTCGTCGACCGGAATCGCGTCGATCCCAACCGCATCGGCTTCACGACACGGTTCGAGCCGTACGTCCGTGTCGGGGACGCGCACGTCACGCGCCGCGACACGGGGCCGGTGACCCAGCTCGTCTATTCGACCGAGCTGATCTGCCTCACGAACACGTGCCTCGCGAAGCGCAGCGGCGAGTCGGTGCGCGTGCAGTTCCCTTCAGCGGAGATCTTCTACACCCCGAAGAGCGGCGGGCGCCGGACACTGCACGCCACGTGGCCCGCGCTGACGATCGGCGGACGCACGAGCGAGGTCGACCTGGCCGGCGCCGACCCCTTCCTGCAGCCGAGCTGGCGGGCAACGACGGATCCGGTCGCCGTCACCTACGGGACGTCACCGCGCCTGCTCCGCGCGCTGCTGTTCACCGGGGCGGGTCTGCTCTTCGCGATCGGGCTCTTCGCGTTGCTGCGGTTCGCGCAGACGGGCCGGCTGCGGTTCCGCGTGCTCAGCCCGCTCGAGCGCGCCGTGGTGCTGGTCGAGCGTGCGCCTGGCGACGCGCCCGACAAGCGCAAGGCGCTCGAGCTGCTCTCACGTGAGCTTGCGCAGAGCGGCGAGCCGGAGCTGGCGCTGGTCGCGCGCGAGCTCGCATGGGGGCAACCGGCTCCGCTGCCGACCGCCACCCAACCGCTGACGCTCGACGTGCGACGCGTGATCGAGCAGAGGTCGAATGGCCACGTTGCTTAGGCGCCTGCGCGGCCCCGCGATTCCGCTGGCGACGACGGCGGAGCTGACGCCGGCAGTGCACCGGACGCTGGCGTTGCGTGTGCTCTTCGCGGCTGCGCTGATCGGGCTCGCGGTCGCGGCGAGCGAGACGGGTCGCAGCAACGCTGCCGCTGCCGGCGGTCTTCTCCCGGGCGGATCCGGCGGCGTGCTCGTGCTGGACGTCTCCCGGAGCATCAAGCCTGAGTCGAACCGGACGATCACCGCCGTCTTGCAGAGCCTGATTCGGGCGCGGACGCGGATCGGGCTCGTTGCGTTCTCCGACATCGCCTATGAGCTGCTGCCGCCGGGGTCGCCGTCGGCGGAGCTGAAGCCGTTGCTGCGCTACTTCGCGCCGGCTCGGCCGCGCCCCGGTGCGGATCCCTACCCGCCGAATCCGTGGTCGAGCACTTTCTCCGGCGGGACGCAGATCTCCGCTGGCCTGACGCTGGCGCACTCCGTGCTGGTGAGCGCCGGCCAGCCGAAGGGGCAGGTCCTCCTCGTCAGCGATCTCGACACCGCCCCGGATGACGTGCCGCGCGTCGCGCAGACGTTCAACACGTTCCGCAACCAGGGAGTGCCGTTCCGGATCGTCCCGGTGGCGCCGCGGGCCGACAACCTCTCGCTCTTCCAGAGCATCGCCGGCAACAAGGCGTTCGCGAAGCCCGTGCATTCCGCCCCGGGCGGAAGCGGCCAGACGGAGGGGTCGCACCGTGGGCAGACGCCGTGGACGCTGATCGTCCTGACGCTCGTCCTGCTCGCCGTGCTCGCTGCCAACGAGCACTGGTGCGGCCGCCTGCCCGTGCCGAGGACGCAGTCGTGAGCGTGCGCTGGCTCGCCGCGGCGGTGGCTGCGCTCGCGGCCGGTGCGATCGTGCTGCTGCTCGCGCTCGACGTCGGCCGCTGGGAGACGACGCTCACCCGCGGCGACGTGCGGTTCAAGACCGCACCGACCCGGACAGACCTCTGGCAGGCGAACGAGATGCTTCCGTTCCACGTCGCGAAGCGGCTGCTGGCAGTCGACGACGACATCGCCTACCGGCAGACGCTCCGCAGCTTCTGGCTCGCGCGGCCGCATGCGAACAAGTGGGCGGTGACGAACGTCGACCAGCTGCGCAGCGAGGCGACCGTCGCACTCGCGAACTTCATCCGCACATCGAGGAACCCGCAGCGGAAGTCGCAGGCTGCGACCCTGCTCGGGATCATCGGGCTCGGCCTCGCCGCGAGCGACGATCCCGGCCAGCGGCTCCGGTTCCTGCTCTATGCCTCGAAGTCGTTCCGAGGCGCGTTGACGTACGACCAGAACAACGAGGACGCGAAGTTCAACCTCGAGCTGACGCTGCGCCTGTTGCGACAACAGCCGACGTCGACCGGCGGCGGCGCCGCGCACGGCCCGGGGCGCGGCGGCGGCGCCGCTCTGTCGCAGCCCGGCAGCGGTTACTAGTGCCCCTACCAGCAATACTTGCCGGCCTCCGGCCCGCGATCACGCGGCGCCAGAGTCCACCCTCGCCCTTAGCAAGGCAGTCCAGCCTTGCTGCGGTCGAGTGCGGCCTCTGGCTTGGTGTTCGCGAACCGGAGACTCGGCAGCATCACTGGCAGGGGCACTGATGGCCTTCCTCTCGCCGCTCGCGAGCCTGGTCGCGCTCGCGGTCGTCGTCCCGCTCGCCGCGTATACGTTGCTGGAGCTACGCGCGCGCCGCGTGTCGGCGCACCTTCGGCTCGAGCCGCCGCCGCTGCGCACCCGGCTCGGAGTGCCGGGCGCGATCGCGGTCGTGGCCGGTCTGCTGGGGATCGCTGCCGCGCAGCCCGTGATCTCCGGCACGCGCACGCGCGTCGGACGCAGCGACGCCGAGGTCTACGTTCTGTTCGACACGTCCCGCTCGATGCTCGCGAAGAAGAGCCACGGGTCGTCCGACCGGCTCGAACGCTCGAAGCGCCTGGCCCTGCACCTGCGGCAGAGCCTCGGCGACGTTCCCTTCGGGATCGCGTCGCTGACCGACCGGATGCTGCCGCATCTCTTCCCGACGCTCGACGGCGACGTGTTCTCGTCGACGCTGCGCGACGCGATCGGGATCGAGCGGCCGCCGCCGTCGGGGACGGAGCCGCTCGCGACGGACTACAACTCGCTCGCCGACGCCGCCACGAACAACTACTACAAGCCGAAGGTCAGAAGGCGGCTGCTCGTGATCTTCAGCGACGGCGAGAGCCGCTTCTTCGACGAGGTGGTTCTAGGGCGCATGCTGAAGCAGGGGCGCGTCCGGGTTCTGTTCGTTCAAGTGTGGGATCCCCGCGAGGAGATCTTCCTGAAGGGCAATCGGCCGGATCCGGGGTATCGTCCGGATCCTCAAGCGCCCCAATCGGCGAAGCGCGTGACGAACGCGGGCAGCGGCGGGCTGATCGGCGAAGACGAAAGGGCGCTGGTGAGCAAGGCCAAGGCGTTCGTGGGCAGCGGACCGGAGACGAAGCTGCGTGAGCAGCGCACGCGAGTGTCGCTCGGGCCGTATGTTGCGCTGGCGGCCCTGCTCCCCCTCGGCTTTGTCCTGATGCGCCGCAATCTCTGACTGATCGAGCCGGCGAACTGCCGGCTAGCTAAAGGCTCACGGAGTCGGTGCCGGTCGGTTCATGCCCATACTCTGTCGCGTGAGTTCCCCGCCTAGCGGCACTGTCACTTTTCTGTTCACGGACGTCGAGGGTTCGACGAGGCTGCTGCAGGAATGGGGCG
>VAXY01000283.1:0-517 GCA_005885085.1 Actinomycetota bacterium
CGCGCCTCGCTGCCGAGGATGCGCGCGATACCGTGGCCCGAATTGACGCCGACGTGAAGCGTGAGCTCGGCCTCGTGTGGGAGCTCGTCGACGATCCGCCCGAGCTCCTCGTGCATCTCGAGCGCGACGCGCACGGCCCGGGCAGCGTCGTCCTCGTGGCTCACCGGCGCTCCGAACAGTGCCATCAGCGCGTCGCCCGCGAATTTCTCGACGTACCCGCCGTGGCGGCCGACGACAGAGCTGAGCGCGGACACCACCGGGTCGATCACCTCGAGCAGCTGCTCGGGGTCGAGGCGGTCGGCAAGGGCGGTGAAGCCCGACACGTCGGCGAAGAGCGCGGTCACGAGCCTGCGTTCCTCGGGAATGTGGCCTCCCGCCTCGACGAGACGCTCGGCGACCGGTCCCGCGACGAAGCTCCTCAGTGCGTCGGCGACGTCCGCGTCCTCGGGTGCGGTTCGGGCGGCGGCCTCGCCGGCCGGCGCGCCGCAATGGCCGCAGAACTTCGTCGCCTCGGGGT
>VAXY01000283.1:548-1116 GCA_005885085.1 Actinomycetota bacterium
GGCACCAGTTTGCGCCGCGAAAGCCTGAAAAGCTAGCGGCTGCTCCTCAGGGCGGCCTGCGCAGACAGGTGGCCGCACATGCCGTGCGTGCCGGGGCCGGGAGGTGTCGAGGCGGAGCAGAGATAGAGCCAAGGCAGGGGCGTCGTATGGCCCGGCCGCGCCGCAAGCTGCGAGAGCAGGTTCGTTCCGCCGGAGATGTCGCCGCCGACGAGGTTCGGGTTGTCGTGCTCGAGCTCTGCTGTCGTGCGCGCGCTGCAGGCGAGGATGCGGTCGCGGAAGCCCGGCGCGAAGCGTTCGATCTGGTTCTCGATCGCGGTCCGCATGTCGACCGTCGACCCGTGGGGGACGTGGCAGTACGCCCAGGCGGTGTGCTTGCCGGCGGGGGCACGCGTGTCGTCGAAGAGGCTTTGCTGGGCGAGCAGGACGAAGGGCCGGTCCGCGTGGCGTCCCTCCCAGGGCGCGCGCTCCGCAGCGACGATCTCGGCGGGGGTGCCGCCGAGGTGGACGGTGCCCGCTTGCGCCACTTCCGGTGCGCGCCACGGGATCGGGCCGTCGAGCGCGTAGTCGA
>VAXY01000283.1:1155-5016 GCA_005885085.1 Actinomycetota bacterium
GTCGAGCTTGAAGACGCCGGGCCCGTAGCGCCGGCGTTGCAGTCGGCGGCGGTAGCGGGGCGGCAGCAGATCGCCTGCGAGCATGAGCAGCTGCCGCGGCGTGACGTCGCAGAGCACGACGTCGCTGCTCGGCAGGTCGCGGAGTGACGTGACGCTGCGTTGCGTCTCGATCTCGCCGCCGAGGGCGCGCAGCCGTGTGGCGAGCGCGTCCGCGATCGCCTGCGACCCGCCGCGCGGGAAGGGCCAGCCGGTCGTATGCGCGAAGGCGAGCAGTGCGAGGCCGAAGCCCGCCGTTCCCTTCCGGTCGAGCGGGAGCACCGAGTGCGCCGCCGCTCCGAGGAACACAGCGCGAGCCTGCTCCGTCTCGAGCCGTCGGGCGACGCTCGTCGCCCCTCGGAGCGCATTCACCGCGAAAGGCCCTGCTCTGCTCCAGTTTCGTGCCAGGCAGGAGACGGGTCCCAAAAGGAGCGCCGCGACGTCGATGGCGGGCTGGATCAACGTCGCGTATTCGCGCCCGAGTACGAGCGGCGATCGACCGACGACAAGCGCTGAGCCGTCGTCGAAGGGATGCGCCACCGCGGCGGGCGGCTCGACCCAGTCGATGCCGAGGTCGAGCGAGTTGAAGAAGGGCGACGCGGACGCGAGCGGGTGGATCGCCGAGCAGACGTCGTGACGAAAGCCGGGCAGGGTCAGCTCGGCGGTCCGCGTGCCGCCCCCGATCGTGTCGCGTGCTTCGACGACGAGGACCGAGCGTCCGGCCTGCGCAAGCGTGACGGCGGCGGCGAGCCCGTTCGGGCCGGCGCCGACGACGACGGCGTCTAGTTTCCGACGACCTGAATCAACCAGCGCCGGTCGCGCTCGCGGTCGAGCTCGATGAAGAGCACGCGCTGCCAGGTGCCGAGACAGAGCTCGCCCTCGCGGACCGGCACGGACTCACCGGCGGTTCCGAGCAGCATGGCCATGCAATGTGAGTGGCCGTTCCCGACGGCCATGTCCTCCGGGCAGATGTTCTCGGTGCGCTTGTCCCAGTCGTCATGGGCGTAGTACGTCTCACGCGGCACGAGGCGCTGCAGCAGCTCTGCGAAGTCCTCGATGAAACCGTGCTCGAATTCGTTCACGCGCACACAGCAGGTCGTGTGCGGTGAGTAGATGCACGCGATGCCCTCGCTGATCCCGCTCTCGCGGACGGCCTCGATCACTTCCTCGGTGATGTCCCGGACGGCCAGGCCGCCCGCAGTTCGCAATTCTGTCTCGCGCTGGAAGACCTTCACGGCGCCCTCAGCCCTCCTCGGGTCGTACGTGCCACGGCCAGCCCTATTCTGAGGGTTCGAGCCGGCTACGTCACGGGGGAACCGTCAGTAGCCGGGATTGCTGCTCGTGGTGGTCTTGCCCTGGGAAGTCGTGGTCATGCCGCCGCCCGCGGCCCCGCCGACCTTGATCGTCCCGACCATTCCCTGGCTCTTGTGGCCGTCGATGGGGCAGTACATCTGGTAGGAGGCGCCCGCGGCGACGGTGTACTTCACGGTCTTGTGGGAGCCGGGCTGGATGTCGCCGCTCGTGAACGCGTGGGTGACCTTCCCGTTGTTCGTGACCTCGAATGCGTAGGTGCCGGGCTTCGCGACGGTGACCGTGCTCGGGGTAAGGCTGTACTCCTTCTCGAAGACCCGGATCGTCTGGAGCACCGGGCCGCTGCTGCTCTTACGTCCGCCGCCGTAACCGCCGCCGCAGGCGGCAAGCAGGAGAGCCAGGGGGAGGAGGGCGAGGAAGCGGTGCATGTTTTGCCTACGCGAGCAGACGCCGTTCGGATTCCCTTGTACCGTGTCGTTGCAAACGGGCCCGTAGCTCAGTTGGTCAGAGCAGCGGACTCATAATCCGTTGGTCCCAGGTTCGAGTCCTGGCGGGCCCACTCGAGAAGTCGCCGCTCCCGGCGGCTTTTCGATGTGAGCATGCCTCGCCACCTGCTGGGGTGCAAACGAAAGTGCAAACATCGAAGCGGGAGCGTTGTTGTCGTTCCGCAGCGAGCGTCGAAGGACGCGCGCACGGCTCGAGGAAGCAGGCATCGAGTTTCTCGGGGAGACCGTCAACACCGGCGTGTGCCAGATGGCTTTCCTGCTAGATCCCGACGGTACCGAGTTCCTGTACGAGGCTCTCTGCTGGTTCTAGTCGCAGTTCCCTACGACAGTTCCGGCGCAGGCCTCGGCTGCGGCTTCGAGTACTTGGCGTACGCCTCGGACGTGGGACGTCCTCGCTTTCGACGCCGGCGCCGCGCCGCCGTCTCGTCGAATGGATAGCTCGCTCCGCCCTTGCGTGCACCGACCGCGAGCACGAGGGAGGGCTCGTCACCGGCGCCGACGATCACGTGCTTCGTGCGTGGCGGGCAGTGGACGAAGTCCCATTCCCGTTCAGAAGTATCGAGGACGTCGGCCGGTGACCGCGCGGCGCGGTACAGTCGCCGCGCGATGCGACTGTCGATCTGTCTCGCGCTCCTGCTGGCCTTTCTCGCCGCCGGCTGTAACACCGAGCCTTCGACGTACAAGGCCCAACCGACGGCGAACTGCCTCCGCAAGGACGGCTACCAGGTGACGACCGATCCGGCGAAGCTCGGCGTCGTCGAGGGTCATGCGGAGAACGGCGGCCTCGTGGCGTTCCATCCGGGCAATGCCGTCCGGATCGCGTTCGGCGCGAGCTCCGACGACGCGATCGGCATCGAGCGTGGCTACCGCCGCTTCGCGCCGAAGAAGCTGAGGCCGCATATCGACGACGTCATGCGCACCGAGAAGAACGCCGTGCTGCTGTGGACGGTCACGCCGCCCCTGGACGAGATGAACAAGGTCTTCGGCTGCCTCAAGGGTTGAGGTGGCCCAAAGGGCCACGTCCTCTGCCTGGCACCTGAAGGGCTGCGTGGGACAGTGAGCGCGCGGCTAGAATCGGCTGCGATGGCCGAGATCGGGACGATGCGCGTCAAGAGCGGCCTCGCCGAGATGCTCAAAGGCGGGGTGATCATGGACGTGACCACCGCCGACCAGGCCCGCATCGCCGAGGACGCGGGCGCCGTGGCCGTCATGGCGCTGGAGCGCGTGCCCGCGGACATCCGTGTCGAGGGCGGCGTGGCGCGCATGGCGGATCCCGACAAGATCGTCGAGATCCAGGAGGCCGTGACGATCCCTGTCATGGCCAAGGCGCGCATCGGCCACTTCGTCGAGGCGCAGATCCTCGAGGCGCTCGAGGTCGACTACATCGACGAGTCCGAGGTGCTGACGCCGGCGGACACGGCACATCACATCGACAAGTGGAAGTTCACCGTCCCCTTCGTCTGCGGCTGCACGAACCTCGGCGAAGCGCTGCGCCGCATCGCCGAAGGGGCCGCCATGATCCGGACGAAGGGCGAGGCCGGCACCGGGGACATCGTCAACGCCGTCACGCACATGCGGTCGGTCTTCGGCGCGATCAAGAAGCTGGGAGCGATGGATCCCGACGAGCTCTACACCGAGGCGAAGAACCTGCAGGCGCCGGTCGAGCTCGTGCGCTGGGTCGCCGAGAACGGGCGGCTGCCGGTCGTCGGGATCGCGACGCCCGCGGACGCCGCGCTCTGCATGCAGCTCGGCGCCGACGGCGTCTTCGTCGGCTCCGGAATCTTCAAGTCGGGCAATCCGAGCGACCGCGCGAAGGCGATCGTCGAGGCGACCACGCACTTCAACGACGCCGAGATCCTCGGGCGCGTCTCGCGCGGGCTCGGCGACGCAATGAGCGGTCTCTCTGCCGCCGCGCTGCGCCCGGAAGAGCTGCTCGAAACCCGCGGCTGGTAGCTCCGGCATGCGGGTCGGAGTTCTCGCCGTCCAGGGCAACGTCCGTGAGCACGCG
>VAXY01000069.1:0-8617 GCA_005885085.1 Actinomycetota bacterium
CCTGAGCGTGTGCGCGAGAACTATGCGCGGATCCGCGACGAGGTCGGCGACCGTGTCACGATCGTCGCGGCCACCAAGTACGTCTCCGTTGGCAACCTGGCGGTGCTCGCCGAGGCCGGCATCGACGTCGTCGGCGAAAACCGTGCCCAGGATCTCGAGCGCAAGCACGCGGAGTACGGCGACACGTTCCGGTGGCACTTCATCGGCCATCTGCAGTCGAACAAGGTGAAGGTCGTGAACCGGATCTGCGAGCTCGTGCACTCGCTCGATTCGGAGTCCGCCGCGCGCAAGCTGACCGTGCCGGGACTGGTGGAGGTCAACCTCTCGGGCGAGGCGTCGAAGTCCGGCATCGACCCGGACGACCTGCCGTGCCTCCTCCAGCTCTCCTCCGAGGTCCGCGGCCTGATGACGATGCCCCCGGAGACAGATGACCCGGAGGCGTCGCGCCCGTACTTTGCGCGCCTGCGCGAGCTGGCCCAGCAGCACCGACTGCAGGAGCTGTCCATGGGCACGAGCCAGGATTACCGCGTTGCCGTGGAAGAGGGTGCGACCTTGATTCGCGTGGGCTCAGTCCTCTACGCCGACTGACGCCCCGGGCGAAAGCTGCGCTTTTCGCCCGGAAACGAGGATCGCCGCTTCGCGGGAACGTGCGCGGGCCGAGCGTCGGGGACGTCTATAGAGGCTGGAGCCTGGCCGACGTCCTGCGTAACATTCGCCTCTCATGGGCTTCGCGGACGTTTGGAACAAGACTCTGGTCTACTTCGGCATCGCCGAGGAGGAGGACTGGGACGAGGACGGCTACGTCACGGACGAGGACCTTCAGCGCAGCTATGCGGAACGGCCGAACGTCCGTCGGCTGGCCCCGCGCCGCCGTGACCGCGAGTTCGACGACTGGACCGATCCGGAGCCGACCTCCGATCGCACGGCGGTCCTGCGGCCCCGAGTTGCCGCAGTTCCCGGGCCCGCCTCCGTCCGCGTCCACCTCGTCGTACCGCGAAGCTTCAACGATGCCCAGCAGATCGCCGACAAGTTCAAGGAGTCGATTCCGGTGATCCTCAACCTGCAGAGCACAGATCAGGATCTGTCCAAGCGCCTGATCGACTTCGCGAGCGGCCTCAGCTACGCCCTCGACGGGGGTATGCAGCGCGTCGCCGACAAGGTGTTCCTGCTGACGCCGCGAAACGTCGAGGTCTCTGCCGAGGAACGGGCGCGCCTCTTGGAGCGCGGCGGCTTCTTCAACCAGGCCTAGTGCCGCTACCCGGCTCCTGACCCGCGATCACACTGCACGAGAATCCGCCCTCATTCTTGCCAACGCCATCCAGCCTTGGCTGCGAACGAGTGCGGCCTCTGGCTTGGTACTCGCGACCCAGTAGCCCGACCAGCGCCACTGGCAGCGGCTTTAGGCAAGGACAAGCGTGCGTGATCCCGAACTGAGCCGTATGGGCGGCGGCGCCATGCTCGGCTTGCTCTACGACGTGATCGGCAACGTCGAAAGCTTCCTGTCCGTCTTCATCTACGTCTACTCCCTGTTGATCCTCGCTTTCATCATCACATCCTGGGTTCGGCTGCCGTACTCGGTGTGGCTGAACCGGATCCAGCGTTTCCTCTACGACGTCTGCGATCCCTATCTCCGGTTGTGGCGCCGCTTTCTGCCGACGTTCGGTCCGGTGGACCTCTCACCGGTCATCGGCGTTGCGTTCCTTTACATCCTTCGTGCGGTCCTGATCAACATCCTCGACCGCCTGCATTGAAAGGGGAGAACGATGACGCTCACCCCAGTCGAGATCAGACACGTCAAACCGGCGAAGGCGTTCGTCGGCGGCTACGACCGGGACGCGATCGACCGCCTGCTCGACGAGATCGTCGCCAGCTTCGAAGACGTGTGGCGCGAGCGTGCCGACATGGCCGACAAGGTCGAGCAGCTCGAGGCCGACCTCGTCCGCTACCGCGAGATCGAAGGGCTCCTCCGCACGACGCTGGTGTCGGCCGAGAAGGCCGCGGTCACGCTCAAGGAGCAGGCCCGGAAGGAGGCCGAGCTGATCGTCGAGGAGGCACGCGCGGAGGCGCGCTCGATCACGCGGGGCGCGCGCAGCGACCACGACCGCCTGCTCGGAGAGGTGCGACGGATGCGCTCCCTGCTCCGCTCGGCGCTCGCGCTCGTCGACGACGAGGTGTCCGAAGAGCGCGCGGCCTGAAGCTAGACTGCCTGCATGGAAGCGGTTTCGACGCGCCTCCGGCTGCGTGTCGCACCGGGGGCGGCGCGTACAGGGGTCGTCGGCCGCCACGGTGAGGCATGGAAGGTGAGGGTCGCCGCGCCTGCGGAGGCAGGCCGTGCGAATGACGCCGTCGTGCGCCTGCTCGCCGAGACGCTGTCGCTGCCACGCACGTCGGTGACGCTCGTTTCGCGGCATGGCGGGCGGGACAAGATCGTGGAGCTGGCCGGGATCGACCCTGTGGAGATCGACCGGTGCCTGTCGTCGGCAGCGGGAAAGGGGCGCCGCAGGTGAGCGCGATCGACACGAGCCGCTTTCGCGACGCACTCCTCGAGGAGCGCCAGCGCGTCGCGGCCGCGATCGAGAACCTGCACGACGATCATCCCGGCTCGATGACGGACGAATCAGGCGAAGAGGCCGTCTTCGACAACCACCTGGCCGACACGGCAACGGAGACGTACGACCGCGAGCTGGACTACACGCTCGAGGAGAATGCCGAGCACGTCCTCGGCGACATCGACGCCGCGCTGACGCGCATCCAGGACGGGACGTACGGCACGTGCACGAACTGCAGCAAGCCGATTCCGGAGGAACGGCTCGAGGCGCGCCCGTGGGCGACACTCTGCATCGGCTGCCAGCGCGAACGGGAACGTCGTTGACTGAACCTGCCCCGCGGGCGGCGGACGTCCGCGTCGGTTCGACGACCGACGGTCTCACGCCCATCTCCGCCGCCGTTCGTCCGTTCGGCGCGACGTTCGCCCAGTGGCTGAGCCTGATCGCGGTCGCGCTTGCGGCACTCGGCGCGGACCAGCTCACCAAGGCGATCGTCACCAACCGGCTCGACCTGAACGACGAGGTGCACGTCGCCGGCCCGTTCTCGATCCACCATGTGACGAATTCCGGGATTGCGTTCGGCCTGTTCGCGAGCGCGACGCCGATCGTGATCCTGCTGACCGCGCTCGCCGTCGCGTGGATGCTCTACTTCTTCGCGCGCTCGGGGTCGAGGCACCCTGTGCTTCCCGTCGCGCTCGGGCTGGTGATCGGCGGCAGCGTGTCGAACCTGATCGACCGCGTGCGGCTCGGCCACGTGACGGACTTCCTCGATCTGAAGTACTGGCCGGCTTTCAACCTGGCCGACAGCTTCATCGTCGTCGGCGTAGCAGCCCTGCTGCTGGCGCTGGTGGCCGCCGACCGCAGCGCCGCCCGGCCGCAGCGCGTGCGTGAAGCAACGCGTTCCTGAGGACGCCGCCGGCGAGCGGCTCGACCGCTTCCTGGCCTCGTTGCCCGAGGTCGGCTCGCGGGGCAGCGCGGAACGTGTCCTGGCGGAGGGCGTGCTCGTCGACGGCCGGCGTGAGGTCAAGAGTCATCGCCTGGCCGGCGGCGAGGAGGTCGAGTTCGAGCCGCCCGAGCGCGCACAGCCGTCGTTGTCGCCGGAGGAGATGGACCTCCGGATCGCCTACGAAGACGACCACCTCGTCGTCGTCGACAAGCCCGCGGGGCTCGTCGTTCATCCAGCGCCGGGGCACGCGACCGGCACGCTCGTGCACGGGCTGCTCGCGCACGACGTCGCGGGCGGCGAGGCGGACCGGCCCGGCATCGTGCATCGGCTCGATCGCGACACATCCGGCCTGATGGTCGTCGCACGCTCGGAGGAAGCGCATCGGCGCCTCCAGGCCGTCGTCCGACGCCGCGAGCTCGAACGCCGCTATCTCGCACTCGTGGTCGGCCGCCCGCGTTCCCGCAGCGGCCGCATCGAGGCGTCGATCGGGCGCGACCGCCGCGACCCGATGCGCCACTCGCTCGACACCGAGACGCCGCGCGAAGCAGTGACCCATTTCGAGCTGGTCGAGTTGCTGCCGAGGCACGCGCTCCTCGACGTGCGGCTCGAGACGGGGAGGACGCATCAGATCCGCGTGCATCTGTCGGCGATCGGCCTGCCGGTGGCGGGCGATCTCGTCTACGGCCGCCCCCTTGAGCTCGGCCTGGAGCGCCAATTCCTCCATGCCGCGAGCCTCGCGTTCACGCACCCGTTCACCGAAGAGCGCATCGAGGTCGAATCCCCGCTGCCCGACGACCTGGTCAGCGCGCTGGCCAAGGCGCGCCGGCCGCTAAACTAGCGCCGGTCTACTACTCAACCCGGTGGATTGACCTGGGTGGTGGTGCCGGCGTTCGACGGATGCCGGTTCCAGCCAGGGCCGCCGGTAGCAGTGACAACAACCAGAAAGGGGAACTGATCCCGATGTCCGTCGTATCTATGCGCGAGCTTTTGGAGGCCGGCGTTCATTTCGGCCACCAGACGCGACGCTGGAATCCCAAGATGCGCCGCTTCATCTTCACCGAGCGGGGCGGCATCTACATCATCGACCTCCAGCAGACCTTGCAGCTGCTGGAAGAGGCGAACGCCTTCGCACGGAACCTCGCCGAGCGCGGCGGCTCGGTGCTGTTCGTCGGCACGAAGAAGCAGAGCCAGACCGCCGTCGAGGAACAGGCGAAGCGGGTCGGGATGCCGTACGTCAACCACCGCTGGCTCGGCGGCCTGCTGACCAACTGGCGGACGATCTCGGACCGCATCGATCGCCTGCACGAACTACGCCGGCTGAAGGAGGAGGGGCAGCTCGAGCTACTCCCCGCGAAGGAGCGCATCTCGATGCTCGGCGAGCTCGAGAAGCTGGACGAGAACCTCGGCGGCGTGGCTGACATGAAGCGGCAGCCGGACGCGATCTTCATCGTCGATCTGCGCAAGGAGCAGCTTGCAGTGCGCGAGGCGCGCCGGCTCGGGCTGCCGGTGATCGCCGTCGTCGACACGAACTGCGACCCCGATGAGGCCGACTACATCATCCCGGGCAACGACGACGCGATCCGGTCGTGCGACCTGATCGTGCGCGTGATCGCCGACGGCATCGCGGCCGGCCAACAGAAGGCGACGCCGGCCGACTTCACGAAGGCGGCAGCGGCCACGAACGGGGAGCCGGCCGAGGAGGAGACCGTGCCGGAGGGCGACTACGAGCAGGTCTCACCGGGGGAGGAGCCGGTCGCGCAGGAGGCCAAGGCGGATGGCTGAGGTCTCCGCGTCGCTCGTCAAGGAGCTGCGCGACCGGACCGGCGCGCCGATGATGGACTGCAAGCGCGCGCTACAGGAGACGAACGGCGACATGGAGGCGGCCGTGCGCGTCCTGCGCGAGAAGGGGATGGCCGGCGCCGCGAAGCGCTCTGACCGCGCGACGCCTGAAGGGAAGGTCGGCTACCGGCTCGCCGAGGACGCGCGGCGCGGGACTATGGTCGCCGTGGGTTGTGAGACCGAGCCCGTCTCGAACAACGACGAGTTTCTCGCGTTCGCGAAGAAGGTACTGGAGGCCGTCGAGGCCGAGGGTCCGGGCGCCGAGTCCGAGCTCGAAGAGGAGCGCGCGCAGCTCGCCGGGAAGCTGGGCGAGAACGTCGTTGTCGCCGGGACGGCCCGCTTCGAGGCCGTCGACGGCGCGCGCATAGCCGCGTACGCCCATCCGCCGCGCAACAAGATCGGGGTCCTGCTGCAGGTCCGCGGCGGGTCGGACGATCTGGCGCGCAAGGTCGCAATGCACATCGCCGCGATGAAGCCGAGCTGGATCGGACGAGACGACGTGCCAGAGGAGACCGTGGCGCAGGAGCGCGAGATCTACGCGGGCACGGACGAGGTGCAGTCGAAGCCCGAACAGGCACGCGGCAAGATCGTCGACGGGATGCTGAACAAACGCTTCTTCGGTGCCAACGTGCTGCTCGATCAGGAGTGGATCCACGATTCCTCGCAGAGGGTCGGCGACGCGCTGAAAGGCGAAGGTGCCGAGGTGCTCGAGTTCGAGCGGTTCGAGCTGAGCGGCTAGTGCACGTCCAACCAGAAGGTGAGGTCACCGCCCCGGCGGAGCTGCGGCCGGTGTTCCGCCGCGTCCTGCTCAAGCTCTCGGGGGAATCGCTGATGGGCGACCGCGAGTACGGGCTGGACCGCGAGACCATCGACGCGGTCGCGGAGGAGATCATCGAAGTGCAGAGCTCGGGCGTCGAGACGGCGCTCGTCGTCGGCGCCGGGAACATCTACCGCGGCATGGCCGCTGCCGCGGAGGGCATGGACCGGGCGACCGGGGACTATGCAGGGATGCTCGCGACCGTGCTCAACGCGCTCGCACTGCAAGACGCGCTCGAGGATCGCGGCGCCTACACGCGCGTCCTCTCGGCGTTGGAGCTGAAGGAGGTTGCGGAGCCCTACATCCGCCGGCGCGCGATCCGCCATCTCGAGAAGGGCCGCATCGTCATCTTCGCCGCCGGGACGGGCAACCCGTTCTTCACCACCGACACGGCCGCTGCCCTGCGGGCCCTCGAGATCAACGCCGACGCGATCCTGATGGCGAAGCACGGCACCGCGGGGGTCTACGACGACGACCCGCGCCTCGATCCCGACGCGGAGTTCCTGCCCGAACTGACCCACCGCGAGGCGATCGAGCGTGGGCTGAAGGTGATGGACACGACCGCGCTCTCGCTCTGCATGGACAACAACCTGCCCATCTACGTGTTCGCGCTCGCGGACGGCAACATTCGGCGCGTGATCGCCGGCGAACGGGTCGGCACGATCATCTCGACGCCTGCGGAGGAGGAGAGCTGATGGCTACGGTCGACGAGCTGGTTCAGGACGCGCAGAAGCGCATGGACTCGAGCGTCGAACACACACGCACCGAGTTCAACACCGTGCGCACCGGCCGCGCGTCGGCGGCGCTGCTCGACCGCATCCAGATCGACTACTACGGGCAGCCGACGCCGCTGAAGCAGCTCGCGACGATCAACGTGCCGGAGCCGCGCATGCTGACGATTCAGCCCTTCGACCCGTCCTCGATCAAGTCGATCGAGAAGGCGATCCAGGAGTCGGATCTGGGCCTGACGCCGTCGAACGACGGCAAGCTGATCCGCCTGCCGATGCCCCAGCCGACCGAGGAGCGGCGCAAGGAGCTCGTCAAGGTCGTGCGCAAGATCGCGGAGGAGGGGAAGGTCGCGGTGCGAAACGTCCGGCGAGACGCGGTGCATCACCTGAAGGAGCTGAAAGACGTGGGGACCGACGACGAACGTCGTGCGGAGGAAAGCGTGCAGAAGCTGACGGACGATCACACCAAGACGATCGATGATCTCCTCCGCCACAAAGAAGCGGAAATCATGGAAGTCTGAGCGGCACCCGCCGCGACGTTGTGAGCCTCCTCACGAAGATCAAGACGCTGCGGCACGTGCGTCCCGCACCCGAGCCGGAGCTGCCGGACGTTGTCCGTGCCGTCGCGATCATCATGGATGGCAACGCGCGCTGGGCGCGCAAGCGGGGGCTGCCGATCGCAGCCGGACACCGAGCCGGCACGAAGGCGCTACGCCGCACCGTCGAGGCTGCGATCGATCTCGGCGTCGAGTCGCTGGCCGTCTACGCCTTCTCGACCGAGAACTGGACGAGGCCGCCAGAGGAGGTGAAGCTCCTGATGGAGATCTTCACCGAGACGATCGAGCGGGAGTTGCCCGATCTCGTGCGGCAGGGCGTGCGCACCCGCTTCCTCGGGCGCCGCGACCGCGCACCAGACGAGCTGCGCGCACGGATGGCGGCGCTCGAGCGCGAGACCGAGGGCAATGGGCGCCTGAATCTGTGGATTGCCTTCGATTACGGCGGTCGAGCGGAGCTCGTCGACGCCGCGAACCGGGCAGTCGCTGCCGGCCGCGCGGTCGACGAGGAGACGTTCGCGTCGTACCTGAACGCGCCCGAGATGCCCGATCCCGACCTGCTGATCCGTACCTCCGGCGAGCTGAGGATCTCCAACTTCCTCCTGTGGCAACTCGCCTACGCCGAGCTCGTCTTCGTCGACACGCTCTGGCCCGACTTCGGCGAGGAGCAGCTCCGCGCCGCCCTCGACGACTACGCCAGCCGCAGGCGCCGCTTCGGCGGCCGATAGTGACCCACTCATGACGCCGCTGGTCTCGCGCGTCGTGGTCGCGGCGGTCGGCCTGCCGGCCGTGCTCGCTCTCGTTTATGCGGGCGGCTGGTGGCTCTTCGCACTTGCTGCGATCGCGGCCGTGCTGGCGTTGCACGAGTACGCGCTGATGACGCGTGCGCTGCGGCCGGTCACGCTGGCGGCGTACGCCGGCGCGCTGCTCTCGCTGCTCGGGGTGGAGCTCGGAGGTCTCCAGTGGATGGTCGCCGGGTTCCTGACCACGCTCGTGCTGGCGTTCATCCTCCACTGGATCGGGCAGACGCGACAGTCGGCGACAGTCGCGATCGCCGCGACGGTCCTCGGCGCGGGCTGGATCGGGCTCTGCCTCGGGCACCTGCTCCTGCTGCGGGACATCCCCGACAAGGGACGCCTCGCAACATTCGCCGTCCTGCTCGCTGTGTGGGCGGGCGACATCGGCGC
>VAXY01000069.1:8660-15923 GCA_005885085.1 Actinomycetota bacterium
CGGCACAAGCTCGCGCCGCGACTGTCGCCGGGCAAGACGTGGGAGGGCTTCGTCTTCGGGACGATCGCGACGGTCTTCGTGGCCTTTGTGACGCTGTACAGACAGCACTACATCTCGATCGGCGACTCGATTCTGCTCGGCCTCGTGATCGCGGTCGCCGGGCCGCTCGGCGACCTGTTCGAGTCGGGCGTCAAGCGGGATATGCAGGTCAAGGACTCCGGGCGCCTGCTCGGCGGGCACGGCGGCGTGCTCGACCGTCTCGACGCGCCGCTGTTCGCGTTCGTCGCCGCGTACTACCTCTTACGGGCGTTCGACGCCGCCTGATCGAGGCGGCGGCGCATCCGCATCGAGCAGGCGGCGTCGGTGTGGTAGCCGCCGTCGACGAAGTCCGACTGGCGGCACGGGATCGAGCGTGCGTCGCGGAAGTCCAGCCAGCGGTAGCCGTAGCGCCGGAACAGCCTCGGCATCAGTGCCGCGAACGCGCGCCACTGTGGTCCGATCATCGGCTGAGATGCGAAGAAGCGCAGCGACCGTCCAGCCGCGCGAACGCGCAAAGGCGAGCACCTGTCCGAGCACGCGAATCCGCTTCGGGGAGAGCTCGTGCCAGTCGGCATAGATGCCGGTGCGCAGCTTGTGCAGGTCGGTCGTGAACGGATCGATCGCCGGGTGGTAGGTGCCCGGATCGAGCTCGAAGCTCCAGACGCGTGACCCGTCGAGCTTCCAGGCGAGCGCCGGGCGCGAGCGTCCGATCACGCAGGCCGTACCGATCTGCTCTTTCCGCCAGCGGTCAAAGAACACGTACGGCGCGCGGCGGAGGATGCGCACGCTCTCCTCGAAGGCCGACCGGCTGAGGACGTAGCGTGCCCGGGTCTCGAAGCTCGGCGCGACGTCGAAGCCTTTGAAGCTCTGGTTGAGCCAGAACGCCTCGACTCCCAGGTAGATGGTCTGCTGCGGTGCGTTCGCCGGCAGCGCCCGCAATTCCCTCAGGACGATCTCCGGGGAGATCACGGGCATGCCGAGATTGGCGAACGACCGCTCGCCCGGCCACGAGCCGATCTTGAGCACGCGGCTGGAGCCCACGACGAACGTCCGTGTGGGACGCGAGCGGAACACGTCCAGCTTGAACGGCAGGTATTCGCCGCCGATCACCTCGTGTGACACCAGGCACGGCGGCCGGGCCGCCCGGGCGTCGCGCACGGCGGCGGGCTTCCAGAACTCCCCGAACGGATCGACCCACCAGTTCAACGCCGCGTTGGCGCCGAGCAGGACAGCGGCCGTTCCTAGGAAGACGAGCAGCCGCGTCATCAGAAGCGGAAGTAGATGAAGGGATGGCTGGTGTAGATGGATGCGACCGCGACCGCGAGGACGGCGCCGATCGTGGCGACCCGCACGAGGCCGAAGCTCTTGACGTCCCAGGTCCACTCCTCGGGCACGACGGCCGTGTACGCGCACGCCGCCACGACCAGCAGCGCGAGGTGACCGGGAAACTGGCCGAGGCCGCGCGCGAACGCGAGCGCCCGTGTTGCCTGCCCAATCGCCGCGGCCGAGTGGAGGCGGAAGAAGACCCACCCGAACATCACGACGACGAACGTCATGCCGACCGCGACGGCGGGCGGGATCCGCAGGGCCAACGTGCGGAGGCGATGCGTGGCGAGCAGAAGCACACCCTGGTAGAGGCCCCAGACGACGAAGTTGAGCGACGCGCCGTGCCAGAGGCCGCCCAGGCCCATGGTCGCGAGCAGGTTCGCGTCACGCCGTCGGTCGCCTTTTCGGTTGCCGCCGAGCGGGATGTACAGATAGTCACGCAGCCACGTCGAGAGCGTCACATGCCAGCGCCGCCAGAACTCGATCGGGCTCGTTGCCCGGTACGGACGGTTGAAGTTCCACGGGAGCTCGATCCCGAAGATGCGCGCGAGCCCGAGCGCCATGTCCGAATAGGCGCTGAAGTCGAAGTAGATCTGGAAGCCGAAGCCGACGATCGCCGTCCAGGCTTCAAAGGCATGCAGCGACGCGGGATCGTCGAGGTAGCGGTTCACCCAGGTCGCGAGCCCGTCCGCGACGAGCGTCTTCTTCGCGAGCCCCAGTGCGAACAGCAGCAGCCCGGCGCGCACGCGGTCGACGTCGAAACGGTGTTTCCGCAGCAGCTGTGGCTGGAGGATCCCGTACCTGACGATCGGGCCCGCGATCAGGTGCGGGAAGAAGGAGATGAAGAACGCGTAGCGCAGTAGGCTGCGCTCCGCCGGCAGCTTGCCGCGGAACACGTCCGCCGCATACGAGATTCCCTCGAAGGTGTAGAAGCTGATGCCGATCGGCAGCACGATTCCGTTCAGGAACGCGTGCAGTCCGGGGAAGCCGTGCGCGGTGATCACGCCGACGAAGCTCGTCAGATTCCCGCCGACGAACGCGGCGTACTTGAACGCGCCGAGCAGCGCGAGCAGCAGGGCGACCGTAAGGCCGAGCACGAGCTTGCGGCGGCGACGCGTGGACGTCTGCTCGATCAGCTGACCGCCGACGAAGCCGACGAGCGTCGACGCCGCCATCAACAGCGCGAACCACCACTTCGCGTAGGCGTAGAAGACGTAGCTCGCGACGACGATCAGGCCGAGCCGCAGGCGGTGCGCAGGGGCCGCGAAGTAGGCGACGACGACCAGCGGCAGGAAGACGAACAGGAAGACGAAGCTGTTGAAGAGCACGCGCTAGAGACGTTTTGCGTATCGGACGACCGGGTTCGACATCCCGAACAGCTCGAAAGGCTTGCGATGCCCCTCCAGCTTCCAGCCTCCGGCTTCGTAGAAGCGGCGAGCGCGGGGATTGTCCTCGAAGACCCAGAGGATCGCACCGGCGTGCCCGAGCTCGCGCAGCCGCGCTTCTGCCGCCTCCATCAACGCCCGGCCGACGCCTGTTCCCCACTGTTCGGGTCGAACGTAAATGGCGTAGAGCTCGCCGTCGGCGTCGTCCTCCTGTGCCCGCCCGACGGCTGCGAAGCCGACGATCTCGCCGTCGACCTCTGCGACCAGTGGCCGGAAGCGGCGCCAGAACCGTGCCCGTTCTTCGAGCGAGATCCGAGCGAACTGTTCATCGGAGAAGAGGTGCGCATAGGCGCCGCGCCAGGATTCGATCTGGACCCGGGCGACCGCTTCGGCGTCAGCGGGAGTTCCCCGGCGAACCATGGGTCCGAACCTACACTTGGACCGTGAAACGGATCGCACTGCTGGGAGCCACGGGCTCGATCGGCCGCCAGGCGCTGGAGATCATCGACGCCCATCCGGGGCTGGAGCTCTGCGCAGCCGCCTCGGGTTCCCAGGCCGTCGACGGCCTGGCTCCGCTGACCCAGGTCGGAGGGGATCTGACGGAGCTGCTCGACCGCGCGCAGCCGGACCTAGTCCTCAACGCCGTCGTCGGGTTCGCCGGCCTCCCCGCGACGCTGTGGGCGCTCGAGCACGGTGTCGACCTCGCGCTCGCGAACAAGGAGAGCCTCGTCGCCGCCGGCGAGCTCGCACTCGACGCGCAGCGTCGTGGAGGTGGGAGTCTGATCCCGGTCGACAGCGAGCACTCCGCGGCGTTCCAGTGCCTGGAGGGCCGAGCTCCGGATCAGGTGCATTCGCTCGTTCTGACCGCATCGGGCGGCCCGTTCCGCAACCGCACTCGTGACGAGCTCACCGATGTCACGCCCGCGGAGGCGCTCGCGCATCCGACCTGGAACATGGGCCCGAAGATCACGGTCGACTCGGCGACGCTTGCGAACAAGGGGCTCGAGCTGATCGAGGCGCACTTCCTCTTCACGCTTTCGTACGACCGCATCGAGGTCGTCGTGCATCCGACGTCGATCGTGCACGCGCTCGTGCGCTTCCGCGACGGCGCGGCGCTCGCGCATCTCGGCTATCCCGACATGCGCGTACCGATCTCCTTCGCGCTCACGTCTCCCGAGCGTGCGGCGACGCCGCTCGTACCGCTCGAGCTCGCGGCCGGGTTGACGCTCGAGTTCCACGCCCCTGACCTCGACACGTTCCCGCTGCTCGCGCATGCGCGCCGTGCAGGCGAGGAGGGAGGGACCTATCCGTGTGCGTTCAACGCCGCGAACGAGGTGGCCGTCGCCGCGTTTCTCGCCGGAACGCTTCCATTCCTCGGCATCGCCGAGGTCGTCGCGGAAGCTCTCGATGCGTGTGACGGCACGCCAGCACGCGATCTCGACGACTTGGTCGCGGCCGATGCGGAGGCGCGACGGCATGCGGAAGGAGCGTTGAAGGTCGCATGAGTGTCGCTCGCCTTCGGCTCGCTCCCGGAGGGGAAACAATGTTTCCCCTCCATGGGCGACGGTGTCGCCCATGAGCATCACGATCGCCATCCTCGGCCTCGCTTTCCTGATCCTCCTCCACGAGGCGGGACACTTCTTCGTCGCACGCGCGGTCGGCATGAATCCGCGCCGCTTCTACCTCGGCTTTCCGCCCGCGCTGGTGAAGGTGCGCCGCAAGGGGATCGAATACGGGATCGGCGCGATCCCGCTCGGAGGCTACGTCAAGATCCCCGGCATGCACCGCCCGGCACCGTCCGACGTGGACGTGCAGCTCGGTGCCGCGCTCAAGGAGGCTCCGAGCCTCTACCCGAAGGCCGCCAGGATCCAGCGCGCACTCGAGGCGGATGACCTGGCGGCGGCGCGCGAGCAAGTCCCAGAGCTCGAGCAGGCCGTCGCCGCCGCTCAGCTGACGCCGGCGGCCGATCGTGCCGCGCAGCGGTGCCTGACGGAGCTGCGCGACGGCCTCGCCGACGACGCGTACTGGCGGCAGGCGACCTGGAAGCGGATCGCCGTCATCTTCGCGGGCCCGGGCACCAACATCCTGCTCGCGATCGTCATTCCGCTGGTGGCGTACATGATCGGCGCGCCCGGGAACCCCAACCGCACGGTCAAGAAAGTCGAGACCAAGACGCCGGCACAGGCGATCGGCCTGCACGCGGGCGACACGATCGTGGCGGTCAACGAGCATCCGACGCCCAACTTCGACGCCGTCTCGCACCGCATCCGCGGTTCGGGCGGCAAGCCGATCACGGTCACGATCGTCCGCGGCGCGAGCTCGAAGACACTCGGCCCCGTCAAGCCGAGAAGGCTGGGCGGTCACTATGTGCTCGGGTTCGAACCCGGGTGGGACACCCAGCGCTACGGGTTCGCCGGCGCGCTGTCGCTGAGCCTGACGCGGACGTGGGACGGAACCAAGGGCATCGTCACCTTCTTGCCGCGCCTGGTGACACGCTCGGGCCGCAAGGACGTGTCGAGCACGGTGGGGATCGTTCAGTACTCGAGCCAGGCGGTGTCCTTCAGCTTCACCCTCTATCTGGAGATGCTCGGGCTGATCAGCCTTTCGTTGGCGATCCTCAACCTGCTGCCGCTCCTGCCGCTCGACGGCGGTCACATCCTGTTCTCGATCGTCGAGGGACTGCGTGGCCGAGCAGTCGGCCGCGAGGTCTATGAACGCGTTTCCGCCGTGGGTATCGCCCTGTTCCTGGTGCTGATGTTCATCGGGCTTTCGAACGACATCAACCGTTTGGGAGGCGGCTAAACTCGAGCCTCGTATGGCTTCAGAGCGGCAGATCAGCGTCGGCGGCGTGAAGATCGGCGGCGGGGCGCCCGTCGTCGTCCAGTCCATGACGCTCACGAAGACGCACGACGTCGAGGCGACCACGGCGCAGATCGCGGCGCTGGCGTCGGCCGGCTGCGAGATCGTCCGGGTGGCCGTGCCGAAGACCGAGGACGCGGAGGCGCTCGGGACGCTGGTGCGGCTGTCGCCGATTCCGGTGATCGCGGACATCCATTTCAACGCCAGCCTCGCGCTGAAGGCGATCGACCAGGGCGTTGCGGCTGTGCGCATCAATCCGGGCAACATCGGCGGCTCGGACAAGGTCGCGCAGGTCGTGCGCGCCGCACAGGCCGCGGGGATCCCGATGCGGATCGGCGCCAACTCCGGCTCGCTGCCGAAGCACCTGGCCGAGTTGGCGCATCGCGACCAGGCCGAGGCGCTCGTCGAGGCCGCGCTCGAGGAGGTGCGGCTGCTCGAGAGCCTGGACTTCCGCGATTTCAAGATCTCCGTCAAGTCGAGCCATGTCCCGACGATGATCCGGGCCTACCGGATGCTGTCGGCCAAGGTGCCGTATCCGCTCCATCTCGGCGTCACGGAGGCGGGCACCCCGTACTCCGGCTCGATCAAGAGCGCGGTCGGCATGGGCGCGCTGCTCGTCGACGGCATCGGCGACACGATGCGTGTCTCGTTGACCGCCGATCCGGTCGAGGAAGTTCGCGTTGCGTGGGAGATCCTGAAGGCGCTCGGCTTGCGCGAACGTGGACCGGTGATGATCGCGTGCCCGTCCTGCGGCCGCGACAACGTCGGCGTGCAGACGCTCGCGGAGAGGGTCGAGGAGCGGCTGCACGCGTATCCGCAGCACTTCGAGGTCGCAGTGCTCGGCTGTGCGGTGAACGGCCCCGGCGAGGCGGGCGACGCGGACTTCGGCATCGCCGGCGGACGGGACACCGGCTTCGTCTACGCGCACGGGCGTGTTCTGAAGAAGGTCTCGTCCGACATCCTGATCGATGAGCTGTTCCACGAGATCGACAGGTGGATCGGCGAGGGCATGAAGCGCCCGAAGCGTCTGAAGATGGCGAAGCCTGCAGCGCTGGCGATGGCTGAGGCTTCACTTATCCCGCTCTCCGAATAGTCTGCCCGGACAACAGTGATTGCCCGGGCTTCAAAGCTGTTTCTGGCCGACGCCGACGCCGCCAGCCACAAGCTGCTCGTGCGAGGCGGCTTCATCCGCCAGGTCGGCGCGGGGCTGTGGACGTTCCTGCCGCTCGGCTGGCGCGTGCACGAGAAGGTGGTCCAGATCATCCGCGAGGAGATCAATGCCATCGGTGGACAGGAGATGCTTTGTCCCGTCCTCACGCCGGCCGAGCTGTGGGAGACCTCCGGGCGAATTGTCATCCCCCAGGTCTTCAAGCTGCAGGACCGCGGCGGCCGGCCCTTCATCCTGGGGTTCACCCACGAGGAGACGATGACGTTCCACGCGCGCGAGCTGCAGTCGTACAAGCAGCTGCCGCAGCTCTGGTACCACTTCAGCACGAAGGAGCGCGACGAGCCGCGGGCGCGCGGGGGGCTGTTGCGCGTGCGCGAGTTCATCATGAAGGACTCGTACTCGTTCGATCGCGACGAGGCCGGTCTCGACCGCAGCTTCGACGCGCACAAGCACGCATACGAGCGCATCTGGGAGCGCTGCGGCCTC
>VAXY01000069.1:15951-18073 GCA_005885085.1 Actinomycetota bacterium
GCGAGTCGTCCGGCTTCATGGCCCCGGCCGAGTCCGGCGAGAACATCCTCGTCCGCTGCGAGAACGGCGACTACTTCGCCGACTACGACGCGGCACGGGGGATTCCGCGCGCGCCGACGTTCACCGAGCCGCTCGAGCGGCCCGAGGAGGTCGAGACGCCCGGCGTGGCGTCGATCGAGGCGCTCGCGGAGTTCCTCGACGTCGATCCGGCGGCGACCTCCAAGGCGATGCCCGTGATGGTCGGGGAGCGGCCGGTGCTCGCGCTGATCCGCGGCGACGACCGCCTCGCCGAGGAGAAGCTCGTGACCGCGCTCGGCGCGGCCTACCGCCCCGCGAACGACGAGGAGATCAGGGCCGTCTACGGCGCCGGCGGGGGGTCGCTGGGGCCGGTCGGGGTGACGATCGACGTCGTCGCCGACGAGGCGCTGCGCGAGGGCCAGTTCGTCGCCGGTGCGAACCGCGACGGGTGGCACCTGCGCGGGGTTCAGGCCGGGCGCGACTACAACCCGCGCTTCGCCGACATCCGTCAGGCGAATGCGGGCGACGCGTGCCCCGAGTGCGGCGGCAACCTCGTCGAGCAGACGGCGATCGAGCTCGGCCACATCTTCAAGCTCGGCACCTTCTATTCCTGGACGAGGACGGCGAGCAGAAGCCCCTGGTGATGGGGAGCTACGGCATCGGCCCCGGGCGAACGATGGCGGCGATCGTCGAGCAGCATCACGACGACCGCGGCATCGCGTGGCCGCGCTCGGTTGCGCCGTACGACGTCCACGTCGTCGTGCTGCCGGGCCAGGAGGCGCACGGGGACGAGGCGGCGCGCCAGCTGGACGAGGGCGGTTTCGACGTGCTTCTTGACGACCGCGATGCGCGCGCCGGCGAGAAGTTTGCGGACGCCGATCTGATCGGCTGTCTGTTCCGCGTGACGGTCGGGCGAAAGGCCGCGGAAGACGGTACGGTGGACCTGCGGGAGCGCGCGAGAGGGGAGGACGATGCGGTGAAGGTGGGCGAGCTCGTCTCGGCAGTGCGCGGGAAGCTGAGCTGATGGCACGGAAGCGGCGTTTCAGCGAGGACGCGTTCGGCCCGACCGTCGAGCGGCTGATGAACGATGCCGGCTTGACGTATCGCTCGCTCACGAAGCTCTCGGCGGGCTATCTGAACCACCTCGTGCACGGCAACCGCCCGGTCCCGTCGGACGACGTGATAGAGACACTCGCGCGGGCGCTGGGCGTCGAGGCCGAACACTTCCGCGAGTACCGGCTGCGCGTCATCACCGACCGGCTCGAGCGCATGCCGGATCTGATCGACAAGCTCTACAGGCGCTACGGCACGTAGGCGGTAGCCACGCAGACGCGAGGTGGGAGCCTCCGAAAGGCTGGCTGATCTGTCCTTTCGCTCAGTAGCCGCGCGCGCCTCTCACACGAATGCTGTGACTGCCGCCGGCGACGCTGCGGCATTGCCGGCGGCCGATCGCTGCGATGGGAACGCTGCGAGGTTGACGACGCTACTATCCAAGCCTTACGGGGCGTGGCGCAGCCTGGTTAGCGCGCTAGTCTGGGGGACTAGAGGTCCCGAGTTCAAATCTCGGCGCCCCGNCCCGCCGCGCGGCGGGTTTCGCGGCGTAACAGCCGACGCAGATGCAACCCTCCGGACCCGGGGGTGGTCGCTCGTGTCGAGCGCGTGGCGTCGCCGCAGTCGCCGCGCGCCCTCTTCGCACGAGGGCCATCCCCCTCAGAACAGCGCGCGCTACCGCGCTAGGACGTCAGTGCATCGGTGCGTGTGGCTCCCTCGGCCCGTCCGGTGCCGTCGGGGCGATGTCGGCAGCACTGATGTGGCCGCAGCTCACGCACATCAGCGAATGGCTCGCAGGCAGTCGAATCCCGGCACGTTCGCCGCAAGAGGGACACGGCTCGAGCTCTTCACGGTCGAACCATTGATGGAGGTCGAAGTCAGGCATAGGTCCAAGGCGCGGGGCGACTGAAAGGCCCCGCCACCACACCCACATCCTTGGCCGGTCACACGGATCAGGCAATAGGCCGGACGGCCTATCTCGCGTGGGTCTCCGACAACGCGGCGACTCGGCGTTTTCTCAGACGACAGGCGGGAATCTCACACCGGACGAAAG
>VAXY01000286.1:0-1124 GCA_005885085.1 Actinomycetota bacterium
GCCTTTCGGCAGAAGCTCTTCGACCTGACCGGAGGCTGGACGGTGCCGCAGATCCTCGTCGACGGCCGCCCCCTGGGCGGCTACGCCGAGCTGTGGCGGCTCGACCGCGACGGCCGCTTGGCCGAGCGTCTCGCCGCCTGAGCAGAGCGCGGCTGGAGCCGCTGACAGTTCGGGCAATACCACGTGCCGCGCCCGCCGGCGCGAATCTTGTCGATCGGGGTCCCGCACCGGGCGCACGGCTCGCCCTCGCGGCCGTAGACGCGGAAGCGCTCCTGCATGCGGCCGCGCCGTCCGTCGGGAGTCGAGTAGTCGCGAAGGCTCGACCCCTGGCGTGCGATCGCGGTTCGAAGTGCGTCGCGGATGCCTTTCGTGAGGCGCGCGATCTCGTCGGCGTCGAGCGAGGCGGCGGGCCGCAGCGGATGGACTTCGGCGCGCCAGAGCGCCTCGTCGACGTAGATGTTCCCGAGCCCCGCGACCGTGCGCTGGTCGAGCAGCGCCGCTTTCACCGGCGCGCGCCGCCGGTCGAGCCGTTCGGCGAGGCGTCGCGCCGTGAACGTGCGGTCGAGCGGCTCGCGTCCGAGCCGTTGCGCGAGGTATTCGTCGACCTCCTCGGGCTCGAGCAGGTGCCACGTGCCGAACCGTCGCACGTCGCGATACGCGACGTCCGATCCGTCGTCTAGCTTGACAACAGCACGGCGGTGCGGATCGTCCGCCAGCGATCCCGCCGCGGCGTGCCGCAGGCTTCCCGTCATCCGGAGGTGGATCAGGAGAACCCGACCCGACTCGAACCGAACAATCAAATACTTGCCGCGTCGGTCGAGGGCTGCTACCCGCTCCCCTTCGAGCTCGGCGGCGACGGCCGTCGGCTCGAACGGACGGACGAGCCTCGGGTCGCGGATCTCGACGTCCTCGAAGCGGCGGCCGACGAGGTGCGGCTCGAGCGCGAGCCGGATCGTCTCGACCTCGGGCAGCTCGGGCATCAGTCGATCGTCTCGAGCACAACAGGCCGTGCACGTGGTGGTTCGTCGCCGAGCTCATAGGCGGCACGGACCTCCTCGCACGCTTGCGTCGCCGACGTCTCGTCGCGCGCGTGCACCTCGGCGAGCGGGTCGCCGGCCGCGACG
>VAXY01000286.1:1249-2703 GCA_005885085.1 Actinomycetota bacterium
TGACCGTCCCGCGGCGCCGCGACCTCCCGGACGACCGGGGCGCTCGGCAACGCGTCCTCAGAAGGATCGCCGCCCTGGGCTGCGATCCAGCGCTCGTACATCGCGAGTGCCGAGCCGTCCTCGACCGCCGCGACCGCACGCGAACGGCCGACGTCTTCGTCGAGCCCGAGGTCGGAGAACGCGAGCAGGTGGGCGGAGGCGGCCATGACGAGTTCGACGAAGTCCGGCGGACCCTCGCCGTGCAGGGTCGCGATCGTCTCGCGGATCTCGAGCGCGTTGCCGACCGCCTGCCCCAGCGGCTGGTCCATGTCGGTGAGCACGCACGCAACTTCGCGGCCGGCGTGACGTCCGAGCTCGAGCATTGCCTGCGCGAGCTCGCGGGCATCGTCGAGCGTCTTCATGAACGCACCGTCGCCAACCTTCACGTCGAGCACGATCGCGTCCGCTCCAGCAGCGATCTTCTTCGACATGATGCTGGCCGCGATCAGCGAGACGTTGTCGACCGTGGCGGTGACGTCGCGCAGCCCGTAGAGCAGCTTGTCGGCCGGAACGAGGTTCGCGCTCTGGCCGATGATCGCGAGCCCGACGTCGCGCACCTGCCGGACGAATTCGTCCGTCGTCAGCTCGACGCGGAAGCCCGGAATCGACTCGAGCTTGTCGAGCGTTCCGCCCGTGTGACCGAGCCCGCGCCCGCTCATCTTTCCGAAGGGAACGCCGCAGGCCGCGACGATCGGGCCGACCGCAAGCGACGTCTTGTCTCCGACGCCCCCCGTCGAGTGCTTGTCGACGACCTTGCGCCCGATCGCGGCGCCGAGGTTGATCGTCTCGCCGCTCCTGATCATCGCGTCGGTCAGAGCGAACGTCTCGGCGCCGTCGAGCCCTCGGAAGAACACCGCCATGCAGAACGCGGCCATCTGGTAGTCGGGAACCTCGCCGCGCGCGTACGCGAGCACGAGGTCGCCGAGCTCCTCCGCGGCGAGTTGCTCGCCGTCGCGTTTGCGACGGATCAGCTCGGCTGCGTGGACCACGCGGGGTGTGTCAGTGCTCGACGATCAGCTGGCCGGGAATGCCGCGCGACGGCGCCTTCCCTCCGAGCCAGCGGTTCACGGTGGCGCCGACGTCCGCAAACTCGCCCTCGTGGATGCGTCCTTCTGCGTTCTTGCCTTCGACGTAGGCGACCAGCAACGCGTGCTCGCGCGAATGGTCGGTCGACGGCGTTGTCGGATCGCAACCGTGGTCGGACGTGAGAATCAGCAGGTCCTGCGGGCGCAGCGCGTCGAGGAGATCGGGCAGGCGCCGGTCGAAGTCCTGCAGGCAGCGGTGAAAGTTCTCGGGATCGTTGCGGTGCCCCCAGAGCATGTCCGTCTCGACCAGGTTCGTGAAGATGAGCCCTTCGTCGAGCTCGCGCAGCAGCTTCTCCGTCTGGGTAATGCCGTCGACGTTCGACTTGGTCG
>VAXY01000070.1:0-8160 GCA_005885085.1 Actinomycetota bacterium
CTCGTCGGGAACCTGGTCCGGCATTGCCGCTGCCTCCGTGCCGGCACGCGGGGAGTAGACAAACGTGAAGGCGCCGTCGAAGCCGACCTGCCGGACCGCCTCGATCGTCTCGCCGAACTCATCCTCGGTCTCGCCGGGGAAGCCGACGATCAGGTCTGTCGTGAGCGCGAGGTCGGGAATGGCGTCGCGCAGCTCCTCGACGAGGCGCAGATAGCGGTCGCGGCTGTAGGTCCGGCGCATCGCCTTCAGGATGCGCGTCGAGCCGGACTGCAGCGGCAGGTGCGCCTGCTCGCAGACCGCAGCGCACTCGGCCATCGCGTCGATCACAGGCCGGCGGAAATCCTTTGGATGCGGACTGGTGAAGCGGATCCGCTCGATCCCTTCGACGGCGTCGCAGGCGCGCAGCAGCTCGCCGAACTCCGTGCGGAGCCCGGGAGCGAGATCGCGCCCCCACGAGTTGACGTTCTGGCCCAGGAGCGTGACCTCGCGCACGCCTTCGCGAGCGAGGCGCGTCACCTCGGCGATCACGTCTCCGGGACGCCGACTGACCTCACGGCCGCGCACGGCCGGGACGATGCAGTACGCGCACTTCGAGTTGCAGCCCATCGAGATCTGCACCCAGGCCTGGAACGTGCGCTCACGGTGCATCGGCAGCTCACCGGCGAAGGTCCGCTCGTCGAGGCCGAACCGCCCGCGCTCGACGCCGAACCCGCCCGCGCCCAACCACTCGCCGAGGTGCGGGATCGAGCCGGGCCCGAAGGCGACGTCGACATAGGGGTAGAGCTCGAAGAGACGCTCTCGCTGCGCCTCGGCGTAGCACCCGCCGACGGCGATCACCTTGCCGGGATCGTGCTGCTTCAGTGCCGCTGCCTGCGCCAGGTGGGCAGCGAACTTCAGGTCAGGCTTCTCGCGGATCGTGCACGTGTTGAAGACGAGGACGTCCGCCGCGTCCTGCGACGGCGCCTCGCCGAGCCCCAGCTCTTCGAGCATGCCCTTGATCCGCTCGCTGTCATGAGCGTTCATCTGGCAGCCGAACGTGGTGACGTGATACCGCCGCACGGGCCAGAATGGTACCCGTGGTCTTTCCGCACTCCACCGCGCTCTGGCTCTTCGGCCTGACCGCCGTTGCGCTGCTGCTCGTGCCGGGGCCGGCGGTGCTGTACGTGGTCGTCCAGAGCGCCGAGCAGGGCCGGCGCGTCGGCCTCGCCTCGGTCGCGGGGATCCATCTCGGCACGCTCGTCCATGTGGCGGCCGCGACGGTTGGGCTCTCGGCGCTGATCGTCGCCTCGGCGGTTGCGTTCAGCGCCGTCAAGTACGCCGGCGCCGCCTACCTCATCTATCTGGGCGTCCGCAGGCTGCTGGCCCGCGACGAGGTCGTCGAGTCCGGGCGGCGGCGCGAGTCCCTACGCCGCGCCTTTGCCCGCGGCATCGTCGTCAACGTCCTGAACCCGAAGACGGCTCTCTTCTTCCTCGCCTTCCTGCCGCAGTTCGTCGACCCGGACCGCGGTGGCGTGTGGTCGCAGGTGCTCGTCCTGGGCCTCGTGTTCGTCGGGCTGGGCCTGATCAGCGACTCCCTCTACGCCCTCGCGGCGGGAACCGTCGGCGGCTTGTTGCGCCGTCGCCGGTGTGCGTTGCGCTACGGCTCGGGCGTCGTCTTCATCGGCCTCGGCGCGGCCGCAGCGCTCGCGCGGCGTTAAGCCGCGGCATCCGGCTGGACGTGCGGCTCAGGGGCCGGCTCCGGCGCCGGCACCTCCTCCACGTGCGCGCCGCCGTTCGTGACGTTCCGCGCCACGTCGATCGCGCGGCTCTCGCGGATCACGGTCACCTTCACCTGGCCGGGATATTCGAGCTGGTCCTCGATCTCGCGCGCGATCTCGTGTGAGAGCAGGATGGCGCCGTCGTCGTCGACATCCCCCGGCCGGACGATGACGCGGATCTCTCGCCCCGCCTGCAGGGCGTACACCTTGTCGACGCCCGGCTTCTGAGCCGCCAGCTCCTCCAGTGCGGCCAGCCGCTTGATGTAGTGCTCGAGGCTCTCGCCACGCGCGCCCGGCCGTGACGCCGAGATCGCGTCGGCGGCGATCAGCAGTACAGCCTCGACGGTCTGCGGCTCGACCTCGTAGTGGTGTGCCTCGATCGCGTGCACGACGTGCTGAGACTCGCCGTAGCGTCGCGCCAGCTGCGCGGAGATCGACGCGTGCGACCCCTCGACCTCATGCGTCATCGCCTTGCCGAGGTCGTGCAGGAGCGCCGCGCGCTTCGTCACCTTCACACTGGCGCCCACCTCGGACGCCATGATGCCGGCGAGATGCACGACCTCGAGCGTGTGCTTGAGGACGTTCTGCCCGTAGCTCGTGCGGTAGCGCAGACGGCCGAGGATCTTGACCAGCTCTTCGTGGAACTCGCCGCAGTTCGCCTCGAACACGGCCTGTTCGCCCGCCTGCGCGATGTGGTCCTCGATCTCCGCCTTGGACTGGTAGTACGTCTCCTCGATTCGCGCAGGATGAATCCGGCCGTCCTCGATCAGCTTCGAGAGCGTCAGCTTCGCAACCTCGCGCCGGATGCCGTCGAACGAGGACAGCACCACCGCCTGCGGCGTGTCGTCGATGATGAAGTCGACGCCGGTCAGGTGCTCGAGCGCGCGGATGTTGCGGCCCTCCCGGCCGATGATGCGCCCCTTCATGTCATCTGATGGCAGCTCGACCACCGACACCGTCGTCTCCGCGGCGTGGCTCGCGGCAACGCGTTGCAGCGCGTCGGCGACGAGGTTGCGGGCACGCCGCTTCGCTTCGGTGCGCGCCTCCTCCTCGAGCTGGCGAACCCGGCGCGCGAGCTCGTGGCGGACGAGATCCTCCGACCGCTCGAGCAGCATCACCTTCGCTTCGTTGACAGTCATGCCCGAGATGCGCTCGAGCTCCGCGAGCTGCTGCTCACGGGCCTCCTTTTGCTCGTCCTGGAGCTGCCGCAGATGCGTCTCCCGGTCGGCCAGGCCTTGCTCACGACGCGTGAGTTCGGTCAGCTTGCGATCGATCTCCTCCTCCTTCGCCAGGACACGCTCCTCGACCTTGACGATCCGCGCGCGGTGCTCGACGACCTCCTGGTCGATCTCCGCGCGCAGCTGAACCGCCTCCTCGCGTGCGCTGATCTGTGCCTCGCGCCGCAGCGTGTCGGCCTGGCGGTGGGCGTCCTCGATCAACAGCTTCCGTTGCTGCGCGGCCCCCCCGAGGCGCGACTTGCCGAGCACGCCGATTGCGAGCGCCACCCCAATGCCCCCGATGATGAGGCCGATCAGTATCCCGATGACGACCAGCATGGACAGCTCCTGGGTCGGTTGTCCGCGGCGTTACCGCGGTGCCTCCCGGCGGTCGGCCGGCACGGGATGTCCCCGAATCGAGTGAAACGAGCCGACAGCGCGGCTCGAGCAGCGGATTGCTAGGTCGCCGCTGTCAGGAACCTTTCGCTGTCGCGCTGGTCGGTGGTTGACACGGATTTCAGAACTACGATCGTGATTCGGAAAACGTCGCTATGCAGGCAAATCGTCGGATGACACTTCCCATCCTATCGCTGCTCACCCGTCGTGTCCAAACCTCGCTCCGAGTGCAGCCTCGACCGCCTCCTCCCCGAACCCTCGCCCCGTCAGGTACCGAGCGGTGCGGATGCCGGTTCCCCGGCGCTCGACCAGCCGGGCAGCACGCTCCGCCTCCCCGGCCAGGCCCGCGACGGCCCCCGTCACGAGCTCCTCCGGCAGGCCTTCCTGCGCGAGGCGGTGCCGGATCGCCGCATCGCCGTAACCTCGTTCGGCCAGCGCTTCGGCCCGGGTCCGCGCCAAGCGCGCGTCGTCGACGATCCCGGCCCGGGTCAATGCCGCAACCGACTCCGCGGCCGCGGCCGGGGTCACCGCCGCGCGCGCCAACCGGTCCCCCAGCCGGCGGGTCGACAGGTCCCGCGCTCGCAGCGCGCGCGTGGCGACCTGCAGCGCCTCAGCTCGCTGCAGCTCCCGGCGGAGCAAGCGCAGCGCCGGCCGGTCGAGCAGTCGACCCTCCGCGATCCCGGCGCGGACGACCACGTCGAGCGGGAGCATTCGCCAGGGGACCCCGTCGAGCTCGACGGCCACGCGACCGCGCCGGTCGTCGCGCAGCGCGGTGACGGTGGGCACTACCTCGAGGCGGCCTTCTGGACGGCCTTCGGATCCCCCTCGACCTTCCCGTTCTGCGCCGCCGCGTCCGCAACCGGCAGCAGGCGCGCGGACGCGACCTGCTCGAGCCCGAGCTCGGTCTGGATCCGCGCCAGAATCGACTGGCAGACATCGGGATGCTCGCGCAGGAACGCGGTCGCGTTCTGACGGCCCTGGCCGAGCCGCTCGTCCTCGAAGCTGAAGTACGAGCCCGACTTCTGCACGATCTTGCGTTCGAGCCCGGCGTCGAGCACCGTGCCCTCCCACGAGATCCCGGAGCCGTAGATGATGTCGAACTCGGCCTGCTTGAACGGCGGCGCGACCTTGTTCTTGACCACCTTCACGCGCACGCGGTTGCCGAACGCCTCGACACCTTCCTTCAGCGTCTCGATGCGGCGAATGTCGAGCCGCACGGACGAGTAGAACTTGAGCGCCCGCCCGCCCGGAGTCGTCTCCGGATTGCCGAACATGACGCCGATCTTCTCCCGCAGCTGGTTCGTGAAGAGGCAGATCGTGTCGGTACGGTTGAGCGTCCCCGCCAGCTTGCGCAGCGCCTGCGACATCAGCCGCGCCTGCAGGCCGACGTGTGAGTCGCCCATCTCGCCCTCGATCTCGGCCTTCGGCGTCAGCGCCGCGACCGAGTCGACGGCGACGACGTCGAGCGCCCCCGAGCGGATCAGCAGCTCGGCGATCTCGAGCGCCTGCTCACCGGTGTCGGGCTGCGACACGAGCAGGTCGTCGATGTTGACGCCGATCCGCTTCGCATACGCCGGGTCCATCGCATGCTCGGCGTCGATGAACGCGCAGATGCCGCCGCGCCGCTGCGCCTCCGCGATCACGTGGTAGACGAGCGTCGTCTTTCCGGACGACTCGGGGCCGAAGATCTCGACGATGCGGCCCCGCGGCAGCCCGCCGATTCCGAGCGCGAGGTCCAGCGCGAGCGAGCCCGTGGAGATCGCGCCGATCGAGACGGCCGCACGGTCGTTCATCTTCATCACCGCCCCCTTGCCGAACTGCCGCTCGATTTGGCCGAGAGCGACATCCAGAGCCTGCTCGCGATCCACTGACATCAACCTCCTAGGGCAAACGATTCGACGACAACGTACTCGGCCCCGGAAGGCCGTAACCGAGAAAGGAAAACAGCCGCGTCGGACGGCATGACCTCACCGAGGTCGGGCAGCGGCGGCCGCAGCCGGGGCGGCCGGCGGAAGCGCACGACGGTGACGTGCGGCAGCCAGGCCCGGCGCTCGCGCTCGTACACCCCCTCCCGCTCGAGACGGCCGAAGAGATCCTCGGCCAGGCTCGTCGCCGCATCGCCGACATCGGTCAGGACGAGCATGCCGACGCTCCGGGTCTCGCGGTAGCGCTCCGGCAGGAGCCGGATCGGCCGGGCGGCCGAGGCGGCCTCGCGCAGCGCACCGGTGATTGCCGCCAGCTCGCCCACGGGCCGGTGGCCCAGGAACGCCAGCGTGAGGTGCAGGTGCTCGCGCGGGACCACCCGCCCGCCCTCCATGTGGCCGGCCTGCCACTCCGACAGCACGTCGACCGCGGCGTCGGGGAGCCGCAGGGCGCAGAAGAGCCGTGCACGTTCACGACCTTCAAGGCTAGCCGGGAGCGTCACACGCCTTCGTGGCGATTCTGTGCCAGGTGCAGCCTCAAGAGGTGGAGTGCCGTCACCGCGGCGCGGCGACGGATCGAGTCGCGGTCGCCCGGAAACACGAAGTCGGCGCTGCGCACCCCCGCAGGCCCCTCCGCCTGCAGATACACGAGACCGACCGGCTTCTCCTCGCTGCCGCCGCCCGGCCCGGCGATCCCGGTGACGGAGACCGCCACGTCGGCGGTGAGACGGGCCCGCGCTCCGGCGGCCATCGCCGCGGCGGCCTCCGCCGAGACGGCGCCGTGCCGCTCCAGGAGCTCTGCTGGCACGTCGAGCTGACGCATCTTCAGGTCGTCCGAGTAGGCCACCACGCCACCGAGGAAGACGTCGCTCGCGCCCGGCACCGACGTGAGCCGCTGCGCGACCAACCCGCCGGTGCAGGATTCGGCGGTCGCGAGCGTCAGGCCACGCTCGCGGCAGAGACCGAGCACGAGCTCCTCGACCGGGCGTCCGTCACGGCCGAAGAGGTACTGCTCCAGGGGAGCGGCGAGCCGGGCCGAGAGGTCGTCCGCGCGCGCCTCCGCGCCCGGCTCGACGACGAGATCGACGTGGATCTCGAAATCGCGCGCGCAGATCGTCGCCTCCACTCCGTTCCCGTCCCCGCCGGCGTCGGCGAGCGCCTTTGCCACCGCCGACTCACTCGCGCCGAAGAAGCGCAGCAGCCGCAGCTCCGGCGGCCGGGCTCGATCCAGCACGCGGCGGACCGGCTCGACTCGCAGCGCCTCGGCCCAGAGCCGGCGCAGCTCGGCGGGCGGTCCGGGCAGCACGACGACGACGGCTCGGGGCGCCTCGAGCACCAGCCCGGGCGCCGTTCCGGCGAGGCCGAGCGAAAGTGCGCCCTCGGGAATCGTCGCCTGTTTGCGCACGCCGGCCTCGAAGTCGACGTAGGGACGGCCGAGGCGCTGCGCAAAGCGCCGGGAGATCCCACCGATCTGATCGTGCAGCGGCTCGTCCAGGCGGAGCCCCACGCCTGCCGCACGCGCCACGAGCTCGACCGTACGGTCGTCGTGGGTCGGGCCGAGCCCGCCCGACACGACGCACAGGTCCGCGCGGAGACCTTCCCCCAGTGCATCTGCGAGCTCGTCCTCCCGGTCGCCGACGATCACGATCCGCGCCGGCTCGATCCCGAGCCGCAGCAGCTCGGCGGCCAGGTACGGTCCGTTCAGGTCGGTACGGTCGCCGCGGACGAGCTCGCTGCCGGTGACGACGACGACGGCCCGCGGACGGGTCAAACGCCGGGGCTGATCCCTCGTGCGGTGACGATCAGTGTCTTGACGCCACCGCGCGGCAGCAGCCGCGTGTGGCCGTTGAGGATCGTGCTCAGATTCTCGGGACGGTCAAGCGTGATCCAGATCTTGCGCCCCGCGAAGAGCTTCCGCTGGCCAAGCTCGAGCGTGCCCTGGAAGAGGATGCGTCCCGTCGCCGACCCACTGTGGACCTCCAGCCAGCAGTTGCCACGCTTCGCCGTCACGATCAGGCGCACGGTCGTGCCCTTGGCGGTCTTCGGGTGAACGACGGGCGTGGGCTGAGAGGGCGTGCTGTTGAGCCCGACCGGCTCCTTCTTTTGTGGCTCGCCGCGCGTCCAGGCGACGATCACGAGCGCGGTGACGGCCCCGATCCCGAGCAGCGTCAACAGGACAACTCGGGACTGGACGTGGACGCCCCGCGGCGGCGGGGCCGAGCGTCTAGGGCGGGCGGGTGTCTCCTCCTCCCCGACGACGAAGCGTGAGTTGTACTCGTCGACGTACAACTGGCCGTCGAGGCCGAGATATTCGGCGTAGGAGCGCAGGAAGCCCTTGACGTACGTCTGCGCGGGCAGCACGTCGAATTGCTCGTCTTCGAGCGCGCGGAGGTACTTGGCGCGGATCTTCGTCGTTTGTTCGATCTCGGGGAAGTCGAGAGCCTGGCGCAGTCGCGCCTCGCGGAGGCTGTTCCCAATCTCGAACACGGCGGCAGCCCATTGTAGAGCGGTCCGGCCGAAGCGCACAGGGGCCCCTAGCGTGAATGTTGATACACGAGCACCAATTCGTAGAAACCGATGGAAAGAGCGGCCGTCAGAGCCAGGCACACGGCGAGGGCGCCGGCGATCACGGCCGTGCTCGCGACGCCGGTCCCACTCTGCCTCACCCGAAGCCAGCGCAGGTTCTCGCGCGCCCGCCGCGCCATCACGAGCGCGACCAGGCCCAAGAGGAAGGCGAGCGGGATGGCGTAGCCGGCTTCGAGCAGCCCGACCCGCTTCGAGCGCCGCGCCACCTCGATGGCGGCAGGCAGCGTCGCCAGGGCCGCCAGTGCAAGCACGAGCGCCACCCAGGCGCGTGTCTTACTGCTT
>VAXY01000070.1:8221-8489 GCA_005885085.1 Actinomycetota bacterium
CGATCAGGGTCAGGACGTACGGGAGCGCCTGGAACAGTACCGAGGCGTTCCCCCAGGGCTGCGCAAGCCGGAACGAGAGCGCGGTCGAGCCGCCGAAGAGCAGCGCGGCCGCGAAGGCGCCGAACGGACGCCAGTTGCCGAAGATCACCGCGGCGAGGGCGATGAAGCCGCGGCCTGCGGTCATGTTCTCGCTGAAAGAGCCGAGGTAGCCGATTGACAGGTACGCGCCGCCGAGCGCGGCGAGCATGCCGGAGAGGATCACGGCGGC
>VAXY01000284.1:0-1343 GCA_005885085.1 Actinomycetota bacterium
GCGCCTTTGCATCGACGGGACGGCGAAATTTCCGAGCTTCCTGATTCCGACGATCGAACGCGAGCTCGAGCTCGGCGGCCCGATCGAGTGTGCAGCTCTGGCCCTTGCCGGCTGGGCGCGCTATCTAGCCGTGACGCCCGCCGCCGAGCGCGCGCCCGATCCTCGCGGAGAACGCAGCATTGCGCTTGCGCTCGGGTCGGTCGACGCACCGCTGACCTTCCTCGAGCTGGACGAAGTGTTCTCGCCCCCTGTTCGCGAGAGCGAACGCTTCCGTCAGGCGTTCTCGGAAGCGAGCCGCAGTCTCGCCGCGGACGGCTCGTATGGGGCAGTCGAGCGTTTGCTCGCTTAAGCGCGACCTCAGGAGGCCAAAGCCCGCGGACGGCAGCGGAGATGTCGCCGTAGCTTTGTTCCGAGGAGCGGGCGAGGCCACTACGAGAGCCTGAAGCACCAGCGGACTCATCCCGATCCCTCCCGGGCCGCCGGACTCCAAGATCCGGTTGCCACCGCTGACCGGTCCGACGAGCAGATAAACCTCAGCGATAATCAGGCCGTGCGCCTGATTCATCGGGAGCGACCGCAGGAAGACTCTCTTGAAGAAGGCGAATGCTATGACCATTCATACCGGGACCACGTGTCAGACCACGTGGAGGTCGTGCGCCTCGAGCCCGCGGAGATCAGGGTCGAGATCCCGCTGGAGGTCGAGACAGAACATCACGTCACGACCGAGCGTTTGAAAGGTCAGTTCGAGCAGCGACTCGCCGCACGGACGCGCCGCTCGCGCCGCGCTCGCCCGTAGTCTCAGGCGGTTTAACGGGGCCGGCTCCCAGAGAGCATGCGTGCTGCTCCGACCGAGATCGGACCGCATGCTCGAGATCGAAAAGCCCGGCGAACGGCCCGCACAGGAGCAGGTGAGTTCCTCGCGAAGCAGCCGGATAACGGTTTTCGTTGGTGTCGCAGACCAAGCGGGGGCGCGCGTGTCGGGTTTCGGCTCTTCTACGAAAACCCCGGGGCTGGGTACGTGCCGGCGAGCAATGCGGGCAGAGTCTTCACTCGTGAAGGCGATTCGGGTTCGACCCACGCAAGCCGATCGAGTATTTGCTGCGGCTATGCATTTGAGCGTCGATCCACCGGATCTGCGAGACGACCTGCTTGAGTTTCTTCGAGCCTCGTCATGTCTCGCCGTGAAGCGAGGGGCGGCGGAGATCGACACGCATCTTCTCAACAGCGTGAGCGAACGGCACGACCGGGCGGTTCTTATCGGCTACGTCGAGTCGTGGAAAGCGCGCCACAGTGGTGCTCGCGTCGAAGTCGTCTCCGATTAGGTAGCGCGTCGATCCAGCCGG
>VAXY01000284.1:1354-1898 GCA_005885085.1 Actinomycetota bacterium
GCGTTTGGGTTCGCTCGCCTCTGCCTGTGCTCGTGAGGCGGCTGGGGCTACTCCGCGGCGGCTTTGGGCGCCGCGCGATCGCTGCCGATCTGCTCGGCGCTCGGTTCCTGGCGCAATTCGAGGGCGTTCGGCGTGTCGCGGTTCCCCCAGAACGCGGGACAGCACTCGTTGAGCGTCTTTACGATCTGCGAGTCGCCGCCGGAAGTCGACGCGTTGCGGCGCGAGCAGCGGATCCGACGAGGACGCCGAGCGTCCAGGCGACGAGAGTCAGTCCGATGATGAAGACCGCGAACCCTGGCTCCCACCAGCGCCCTAGGTAGACGGAGCAGTCGGAGCAGTTACGAGGCTGATCGCTGGGCGTGGCCATGGAGTAGCCGACGACGAGCCATGCGAGGGCGAGGGCGAGTCCGAGCAGGACGACCGCACCCGTGCGCCGCCAGGTTCGGCCGAGAGCCAATGCCAGCGCGAATCCGACCAGCGCTGCGATCCCCCAGATCAGCGGAATCATCTCAGCGCGTGTTTACCCGGGCCGGCTCGTTTCCCT
>VAXY01000284.1:1942-4145 GCA_005885085.1 Actinomycetota bacterium
TAGACGACCATGGCGCTTTGAGGGGTATCGCTCGCCGTCAGACGGTAGCGGCGCCGTCAGGGACCGATCGCGCCGTGGACACGTAGCCTCGAGTGATGGTAGGTGCCGGCGCAGGAACGCTCGTCTTCGGGATGACGAAGGTGGAGAGAGCGTGGTGTTGTTGCGGAGAGTGAGCGTTGTGGCCGCGGTCGTGCTCGTCGCCGCTGTCGTGGGGACGCTGCTTGCCCGGTGGCTTCTCGGGGGAAGCGAGCGCGCGTCGTTGAGTGTGACAGTCGCGGGTAGGTCTGGGCACGTGGCCGTGGGGACGACGCTAGCCCAGGCAGCGGCAACGTTCGGCTTACACCTGCACTCGGGTGATGTCCTGGACGTGAACGGAAAGGTGCTGCGCGCGGGGGCGGTCCCCGGCCGCTTCCTCGTCGACGGTCGACCTGCCTCTGTCGGAACACGGCTGCGGAGCGGCGATCGGATCACCGTCGCTAATGCTCACGACCGGCGGGAGCCGCTCGTCCGGCGCATCGTGCGTGTGTCCGGGGGGAGAACGAGCGACCCGCAGTTCACCGTCAGTCGCACGCCGGGCGAGCAGGTGATCGTCAGCGGCGCCCTCTCGCACGAACTGGTCTCGGTGCGGTTCCACCCCAGCGGGCCGGCGAGGATGGAGAGCGCCGTTGCGTTGACCTTCGATGACGGCCCCTCGCCGCAATACACGCTGCGCATTCTCGCGGCGCTAACCAAGCTGCGGGTACGCGCTACCTTCTTCGTAATCGGTTATCTCGCCGAGGCAAACCCCGACCTGGTGCGGCAGGAGCTGCGACTGGGGATGACGGTCGGAAACCACAGCTACAACCATCCGCAGGTACCACCGTTCGCGCAGCTCCCGCCGCAGCTTCTCAGTGATGAGATCGCGCTCGGCGAACAGGTTCTGGGTCGACTCGGGGCGCAGCCACGACTGTTCCGCCCGCCCGGCGGCAGCACCTCGCCGCAGCTTGTCCGTGCCGCGGCGGCACTCGGCCAGCGGGTCGTGCTCTGGTCGGTTGACCCCGCCGACTGGAGCCCCGGCAGCTCCGCAAAAGAGATCACCAAGCGTGTCCTCTCAGCCGTGCGGCCCGGTTCGATCGTCATCCTCCACGACGGCGGCGGCGACCGCACCGCCACCCTCACCGCCCTGCCCGCGATCGTACGCGGCATCCGGCACCGCGGGCTACAACTCGTCGCCCTCACCGCCACACCGCCCAGACCACGAAACCCGACCGGCAAGCCGTAACCAGACCGCGTCGTCTTCCAACAGAAGACGACACGCGCCAGGCAACGCGTCGGCAGACCGGTTGACTGTGGGCGCCACGCGGCACCGCTTCCAGTCGTGCGGCATGTCGCGCGCGCGGCGAGCGGTGCGTGACGAGGATCGGCGTCTAAGCCCAGGGATTGTCTGTGAGGGATGATTGTTTGGCAACCGCCCTTTTATGAGCCGAGGAGGCAGGAAGCGGCTTCTTGGGCGGGAGCTGGCCCGGCGCGGCGAACTTTAGTACGCGATCTCGTCGACGAGATCGTCTTGTCTGGTTGGCTCTGCGAGGCGGAGTTCGAGTACGACTCGTGTTCCGCTCGCAGCGGGGGTGGCTGATTCGATCCAGATGTTTGTGCCCATCGCGATGACGAGTTTGCGGACGATGTGCAGGCCGAGTCGGCTGCCGCTGATGCCGTTGCGCATGGTTGGGTCAAGGCGGTGGAACTTGTCGAACACGCGCTCGCGCTCAGGCTCCGGGACGCCGGGGCCGGCATCAACGACGCTGATCTGTGCCCGACTGGAGACGCGCTCCAGGCGAACCGTGATTGGCGCCGTGGGTGGCGAGTATTTGAGCGCGTTGTCGAGGAGCGCCGCCAGCGCCTGTTGCAGCCGTGCTCGGTCGGCGGCGACCCGGGGGATGTCGCGGTCGACGTCGAGGGCGATCGTGCGGGTGGGCTCACGGACGCGTGCTGCTTCGACGGCAGCGAGCGCCGGCAGGGTCGCGTCGATGGCGTCGACCGTGACCGGCAGCGCGCCGCGGTCGAGGGAGGCGGAGATCAGCAGATGCTCAACCAGTTGGGCGAGGCGCAACGCCTGTTGATGCGTGACCCGCAGTAGCTCGGTGCGCCGCGATACCGGCAGGTCGCGCGCGAGCAGGGTCTCGGCCGCGCCGTAGACGGCGCTGACGGGGGTTCGAAGCTCGTG
>VAXY01000285.1 GCA_005885085.1 Actinomycetota bacterium
AGATGCGGAGGGGTTTTTTGCCGCGTGTGCGGCCGCGATTCCTGCTCGCGATGGCGGCGGCGCTCGCTGTCTCGACGGTTTCCGCCGTCGCCGCAAAGGCGACGCCTATCGCGCCGGTCACGTTCTGCCTCAACGGCGAAACTGTGACGTTCACGGACACGACCGACAGGTGGCGGGGATTCTTCGCGAACTCGACCACCATCAACTTCCTGACGTTGAAGGCGCAGACGACCGGCGTCTTCTCCATTGTCGGCAAGAACGGGAAGTTGCACCCCGTCACGGTTTCACTCGGCCCGTGCGTTGGCGGCGAAGACAACGATCAGAGTGAAGACATCGACGACAACGGCGACGACTAGCTAATCGCCCGCGCGCCTCGACGCTCGGCCGCCCAGCACGAGTAGCGGTCGGGCGTCGGAGCGCGGCGTGCCCCACCCGCCGTGCGTTTATCGAGCGGCGGAGGGACACGAATCATGGGCGCACCTGGGATCGAACCAGGGACCTCCCGCGTGTGAAGCGGGCGCTCTCCCGCTGAGCTATGCGCCCGGGAGAAACCGCGGCGCCTGGAAGGAATGCTTAGCGCTGCTGCCTCCCGGCCCTGACGCGATTCACACACTTCCACCGCCGCGGCCCGACGATGGTACCAATGCTCTTTTCCAGGCCTGCGGCGCCTTCGGCGGCTCCGTCTAAGATCGACCTCGAGTGGCCGCCCTGTACCGGAAGTACCGTCCGCAGGACTTCGACGAGGTCGTCGGCCAGGAGGCGATCGTCCGGACGCTGAAGAACGCGATCTCGTCCGGGCAGGTCCGCCAGGCCTACCTGTTCGCCGGCCCGCGCGGCACGGGCAAGACCTCGCTCGCACGCATCCTCGCCAAGGGGCTCAACTGCGTGCAGGGGCCGACGCCGACGCCGGACAAGACCTGCAACCCGTGCGTCACGATCGCAAACGGGACCTCGCTCGACGTGATCGAGATGGACGCCGCCTCGCAGCGCGGCATCGACGACATCCGCGAGATCCGTGAGCGGGTCGTCCTGCAGCCGGCGGAGGGCCGCTACAAGGTCTACATCCTCGACGAGGCGCACCAGCTGACGGACGCCGCGTGGAACGCATTGCTCAAGCTGATCGAGGAGCCGCCGCCGCACCTCGTCTTCGTCTTTTGCACCACCGACCTCTCGAAGGTGCTGCCGACGGTGCGCTCGCGCTGCCAGACGTTCGTCTTCGCGCGCCCGCGGCTGCCCGAGCTCGTGCGCTACCTCCGCCGGGTCGCCGACGGGGAAGCCATCCAGGCCCCGGACCAGGCGCTCGCGCTCGTCGCGCGCGGCGCGCGCGGCTCGTTCCGCGACGCCGTCTCGACGCTCGACCAGCTCGCATCGGCGACCGAGAACGACGTCAGCGTGCAGGCGGTCCTCCAGCTGCTCGGCGCCGTCGAGGAGGAGGCGCTGTTCCGGCTCTGCGACCTCGTCGTCGACCGCGACACGGCCGGCGCGCTGACCTTCCTCGAAGAGCTCGCCGAACAGGGCCAGGATCTCGGCCGCCTCGTCGTCGACCTGCTCGAGCATCTGCGCCACCTGATGCTCGTCCAGCACATGGGCGAGGTCCCGGAGACACTGCCGGTCACGCAGGAGACGCGCGAGCGCCTCAGGGCGCAGGCGAACCAGCTCGGCGAGGCAACCGTGATCCGGATGGTCGACCTGCTCGCCGTCGCGGTCGAGGACATGCGGCAGGGCGGCGACCCACGCCTCCCCCTCGAGCTCGCCCTCGTCAAGGTGACCCGGCCCGGCGCGGATCTCTCGCGCGAGTCGCTTTCGTTCCGGCTCGAGCAGCTTGAGCAGCGAGGACATGTCCCAGGGACTGTCCCTGAGGCACGGCCGCAAGAGACACCCGCGCCGCCGTCGACCGAGCCCCCGCCGACCCCGCCGTCGCTCGAGCTCGAACAGCTGCAAGAGGCGTGGCAGCGGACGATTCTGCCGGCCGTCGAGGAGCGCTCCATCCCCGCGGCTTCGGTGCTTCGCGAGGCCCATCCCGCCGACCTCGCCGACGACACGCTGACGGTCGAGTTTCCGGCGAGCGCAACCTTCCACCGCCAGCTCGCCGAGGAGCCCAAGAATGCGACGCTGCTCGCCGAAGCGCTCTATGAGGTGACGGGCCGGCACCTCGGTCTCGCCTTCGCGGAAGGCGAGGCGCGCACCGAGGACACCGACGGAGACGACGAGCCGCCGGGCGAGGAGAAGATCCTCGAGCTCGTCAAGGAGACTCTGGACGCGCGCGAACGAGAGGACTGACTATGAGCATGGACATGGACAAGCTGATGCAGCAGGTCGGACAGATGCAGGAGCAGATGCAGCAGGCGCAAACCGAGCTCGAGCACGAGACGGTCGAGTCGAGCGCCGGCGGCGGCATGGTCAGCGTCACGGCGAACGGCGCGGGCGAGATCAAGCAGATCACGATCGACCCGAAGGCGATCGACCCCGACGATCCGGAGCTGCTCGCCGACATGGTGCTCGCGGCGGTGAACGAGGCGATCCGCTCCGCCCGCAGCCTGCAGGAGTCGAAGCTCGGCGGCCTCGCCGGCGGCGCGCTCGGCGGCCTCGGCCTGCCCGGCCTCGGTCAGTAGCTTGCGCGACCGCCTCCGCGCGCTGCCGCTCTTCGCGGACCTCGACGACGACCAGCTCGACCGTCTCGCCACCTGCACGAGCGAGTTCGACGCGCCCGCCGGACAGGCGCTGATCGAGCGCGGGCGCGCCGGCTCCGGCCTGTTCGTGCTCGAGCAGGGGCAGGCGGTCGTCGAGGCGCCCGAGGGCACGCGCGAGCTCGGCCCCGGTGACGTCTTCGGCGAGCGTGCGCTGGTCGGGGAGGACGGGGAGCGCACGGCACGCGTCCGCGCGCAGACCGACGTCCGGTGCCTCGCGATCGCGCGCACCGAGCTCGAGCGCCTGATCGCCGAGCGGCCGAGCGTCGGCGAGCGGCTCCGGCAGCTCTCGGACTGAGCGCCGGCCCCGTCAGTCCGGGGCCTGTCGGCACAATAGGACGATGCTCAGCCCGGCTGTGGAAAACCTCGTCGCGCAGCTTTCGCGCCTACCGGGCGTGGGCACCCGCACCGCGCACCGCCTTGCATTCCACCTGCTGCAGCGGCCCAAGGACGAGGCGCTCGCGCTCGCGACCGCGATCGAGGACGTGAAGGAGCGGGTCCGCTTCTGCAACGAGTGCGGCAACCTCACCGAGGAGGACGTGTGCGCCATCTGCCGCGACGCCCGCCGCGACCACACCATGATCTGCGTGGTGGAGCAGCCGGTCGACCTGATCTCGGTCGAGCGGACGAGCGAATTCCGCGGCCTCTACCACGTGCTCGGCGGCGCGCTCTCTCCCCTCGACGGCGTCGAGCCGGAGCACCTGCGCATCGACGAGCTGCTCGGCCGGGTCGAGCGCAACGGCGTACAGGAGGTCGTGCTCGCGACCAACCCGAACATGACCGGCGAGGCGACCGCCGCCTACCTCGCCGACCGTCTCCGCGGACGTGTACGCGTGACGCGGCTCGCGAGCGGGCTGCCCGTCGGCGGCGACCTCGAGTACGCCGACGAGGTGACGCTCGGCCGCGCGCTAGCCGGCCGCAGAGAGATGTAGCACGGCGGAGCCGTGGACCTCCCCACGGCGAAGATGCTCGATCGCCTCGTTCGCTTCCTCGAGGGCGAACGACCTGACCTGTGTCCGCACCGGGACTCGCGGCGCCAGCGCGAGGAACTCCTCCCCGTCGCGCCTGCTCAGATTCGCCACCGAGCGCACGACGCGTTCACCCCAGAGGAGCTCGTACGGAAACCTGGGAACGTCGCTCATGTGGATGCCGGCACAGACGACCGAGCCCGCTTTGCGCACGGCGCGCAGCGCAGCCGGTACGAGCGCGCCGACCGGCGCGAAGATGATCGCCGCGTCGAGCTCCTCGGGCGGGGCCACGTCGGAGCCTCCCGCCCACTCCGCGCCCAGCTCGCGCGCGAACGCCTGCCCTTCCGCGTCGCCGGGCCGCGTGAACGCGAACACGCGCCGGCCTTGATGGAGCGCGACCTGCACGATGATGTGCGCCGACGCACCGACCCGGTAGCCGATCAGGCCGGAGCACAGCAGCGGTGCGACCTCGAGATCGGCGTACTCCTCGGGCAGCCCGAAGCAGAAGCGCTCGTCGGCGACGGCGTATTCGGCGAACCCGCCGTCCCGGTCGTAGCCGGTGAACTGCGCCCGGTCGCAGAGATTCTCGAGGTCGGCGAGGCAGTAGCGGCAGCCGCCGTCGGTCCAGCCGAGCCACGGCACGCCGACGCGCCGCCCCTCCCCGACGTCCTCGGCCACGATCATGTGGCCGAGGACGAGCGGGAGCTTCGGCTGCGTCAGCTCGCCGTCGACGATGTGGAGATCCGTGCGGCAGACGGCGCAGGCGCGGACGCGCAGTAACAGCTCGCCCGGGCTCGGCTCCGGTTCTGGGATCTCGGCCTCGCGCAGCGGCTTCCCGGGAATGTCGAGGAGCATGGCGCGCATGAACGAA
>VAXY01000001.1:0-26071 GCA_005885085.1 Actinomycetota bacterium
CCGGACGTGCCGCCGAATGCGCGGGAGCTCGTCGACGCAGCGATCGCCGCAGCTCGCGAAGCGCTCGGCCCAGAGCTCACCGCCCGGCTGTACGAGCTGCCGCTACGAGCCGAGCTCGACGGCATGCTCGTCTGCCACGGCTCGCCGCGCTCCGACGTCGAGACCTTCGCGCCGCAAGCCGAGGCGGGCGAGGAACGAATGCTCGGCGGGGAAGCCGACCGCACGATCGTGTTCGGCCACAGCCACCAGCAGTTCCGGAGGCCCGGCGCGGCGGAAACGTTGCTCGTCAACCCAGGCAGCGTCGGCATGCCGCTGGATGGGGATCCGCGAGCCGCCTGGGCCTTGTACACGGACGGCGATATCCGTTTCGAGAGGACGTCGTACGATGTCGAACGGGCCGTCGCGCAGATGCGCACGTACGCCTGGGCCGGCGCGATCGTCTACCGGCTCGAGCACGGATCAGACCCTCGAGAGGACCTCGGTCGCTAACGTCACCGGGGTGAGCGCGGGCCGGGATAGGTTGGCGAAGGAGTACGCGACCGACGAGATCGTGGTCGAGTGGGAGCCGCGCCTCTGCTTCCACTCGCGCAACTGCGTCCGCTCGTTACCGCAGGTCTTCGACGAGAGCCGCAGGCCGTGGGTGCGGGTCGACGCCGCTTCCGCCGACGAGGTGGAAGCCGCGGTTGCGCGCTGTCCCTCAGGGGCCCTTCGGACGCGCCGCGTCGGCATCCCGCGCGCGAACGGCAACGAGCCAACCGAAGTGTGCGCATCCGCCGGTGGGCCGCTGCTCGTCTCGGGCGGCGTGCGGATTCTCGACGCCGACGGGAATGTCCTCTTCGAAGGCGAACGGGCCGCACTCTGCCGGTGCGGCGGCTCGCAGAACAAGCCCTTCTGCGACGGCACGCACAAGACGAACGGCTTCCGTGGCTGACCGGCTGCCGGTCCTCTACCAGGCCGAGTGGTGTCCGTTCTCGTCGGCCGTCCGCGAAGTCCTGACGGAGCTCGGCGTCGACTTCGTCGCGTGTCAGGTCCAGCCGTGGCCCGGCGAGCGAGGCGAGCTGCGGCACGTGGCGGAGACGGACCAGATCCCCGTCCTGCAGGTAGAGGACGGCAGGCTGTTTCGCGGCACCCGCGAGATCTTCGCGCACCTGCACGAGCGCGACCCCTGGCAGTTCGCCGCGGCCCACAGGCGCCGGTTCGCCGACCATCGCGATGCGCGCGAATCCGACGCTCCGGGTCAGCTGATCGAGTACTTCCGCGGCACCGACGAGCTCGAGGCCGCCGACGGCTCCCCGGCGGAGGCCGAGATCGTCGACGTCCCCGACGCCGGCCGTTACGAGCTGCGGCTGGGCGGGCGGCTCGTGGGTCTGGCCGCGTACAGGCGTCGGGAGGGCCGCATCGCGTTCACGCACACCGAAGTCGACGAGTCGTGCGAGGGCCGCGGCTTCGGCAGCCGCCTGGCGGAGGCGGCGCTGGACGACGCGCGCCGTCAGGGCCTCGACGTCGTGCCGCTGTGCCCGTTTATCGCGCACTTCATCGAGCGGCATCCAGAGTACGAACGGCTCGTGGCTTCCGCCCAAGGCGTACGTTAAGGAGTTCGAGATGGAAGACGAGGGGATCCACAACCGCATCGAAGAGCTCGTCGCCGAGGAGCACGAGCTCTACGAGCGTGGTGCCGAAGGCGGGTTGAGCGACAGCGAGCACCGCCGGCTCGACTCGATCCAGGTCGGGCTCGATCAGGCCTGGGACCTGCTGCGGCAGCGTCGTGCGCTGAGAGAGGCCGGCCGTGACCCGGGTGCCGCGCGGGAGCGCGACCCCGACGTCGTCGAACGCTACGAGCAATGAACGTTCCCGGCGCCGATCAGCGCAAGGACTCGGGCGCGCCGCCGGCGCCGCGCGGGTCCTCGCGGTCGGGGCCGCCGTCCCGCTTCCGTCCCAGCCGCACCTGGATCCTGTTCGCGCTCGCGCTGCTCGCGTTCAACATCTATTTCGGCTCGCGCGCGACGCAGCCGACGGCACGCGTCCGCGTTCCGTACAGCCCGTTCTTCCTGCAGCAGGTGAAGGCGGGGCACGTGCAACAGATCACGTCGAAGGGCACGGCGATCCAGGGCACGTTCACGCAGAAGGAGAAGTACGGAAGATCGAAGCCGACGAAGCTATTCCAGACCGAGATTCCGGCCTTCGCCGACAACAACGCACTGTCACAGCTGCTCCAGCAGAAAGGCGTCGTCGTCAACGCGCAACCGCTCGACACGGGCGCGCCCTGGTGGCAGAACCTGTTGCTCGGCTTCGGCCCGACGATCCTGTTCATCTTCTTGCTGTTCTGGTTGATGCGGCGTGCAGGCAACGTCCAGAACGTGCTGGGCTCGTTCGGCCGCTCGCGTGCGCGCCGGTATCAACCGACCGGCGACCGCGTCACCTTCGCCGACGTCGCCGGCATCGAGGAGGCGAAAGCGGAGCTGACGGAAGTCGTCGACTTCCTGCGTCACCCCGACAAGTACCAGAAGCTCGGCGGCCGGATCCCGCACGGCGTGCTGCTGTCCGGCCCTCCGGGCACCGGCAAGACCCTGCTTGCGCGCGCCGTCGCCGGCGAGGCGGACGTCCCGTTCTTCTCGATGGCCGCCTCCGAGTTCGTCGAAGCGATCGTCGGGGTCGGCGCGTCACGCGTGCGCGACCTCTTCAAGGAGGCAAAGGAGGCTGCGCCGGCGATCGTGTTCATCGACGAGCTCGACGCGATCGGCAGGTCGCGCACGTCCGGAGTCGCCGGCTTCAGCGGCGGCAATGACGAACGGGAACAGACGCTGAACCAGATCCTGACCGAGATGGACGGCTTCGACTCGTCCACGAGCGTGATCGTGATCGGAGCGACGAACCGGCCCGACGTACTGGACCAGGCGCTGCTGCGTCCCGGCCGCTTCGACCGCAGGGTCGCGGTACAACCGCCGGACCGCGGCGGGCGCGAGGCGATCCTCGAGGTGCACACACGGAAGGTGCCGCTCGGGCCCGACGTCGACCTCAGGCGAATCGCCGCGACGACGCCGGGCATGGTCGGGGCCGATCTCGCGAACCTGGTCAACGAGGCGGCGCTGCTGGCGGCGCGCCGCAACCACGATGCCGTCGCCGAAGCCGACTTCACCGATGCACTCGAGCGGATCGTGCTCGGCGCAGAGCGGCAGGTGATGATGACCGACGCGGACCGCAGCCGGACCGCATACCACGAGGCCGGCCATGCGATCGTCGGCATGCTCACCGAAGGTGCCGATCCGGTGCGCAAGGTCTCGATCATTCCGCGCGGGCTCGCGCTTGGTGTTACGTTCGCGGCGCCCGAGAGCGACCGCTTCAACTATCGCGAGCCGGAGGTCGAGGCGAGGATCAAGGTCGCCCTCGGCGGTCGCGCCGCCGAGGAGGTCGTCTACGGCGAGACAAGCACGGGCGCGGAGTCCGACATCCAGCAGCTCACGGAGATCGCCCGCCAGATGGTGGGACGCTGGGGCATGAGCTCGGCGATCGGCCCCGTAGCGGTGATCCCGCGTGACGGCACCGGGCAGTTCCTTCCGGGCGTCGCCGAGGTCTCCCCGGCAACGCAGAAGCTCGTCGACGACGAAGTGCGCCGGGTGGTCGAGGAGTCGCATCGGCAGGTGGTCGCGCTGCTCGAGGAGAACCGCAGCAAGCTCGACTCGCTCGCGGGCGCGCTGCTAGAGCACGAGACGCTCGACGAGGACGACGCGTACGCGGCGGCAGGAGTCGAGCGGACCGCGACCGCGGGCGCCGACGCGTACTCGGCGGCAGCGCGGTCCCGGACCGACCGCTGAGAGCGTCCCGACGATGAGTACTCCTCAGGGTGGGATCTTCGCGCTCGGGACCGCCTCGCACGCCTATCTCGAATTCGACGTCTCGGCCGGCCGAGCAGGGCGAGAGCTGGTGGCGGCGATCTCGTCCCTGCGTGAGCCGAGAACGACGATGGGCGGGGTCAACCTGGTGGCGGGATTCAGACCCGAGCTCTGGCGCGCGACTGCCCCCGCTGACGCCCCGCCTGACCTGACCGGGTTCGACGAGCACGTGCGCGGTGTCGACGGTTTCGCGATGCCGGCGACTCAGCACGATGCGGTGCTATGGCTCTCGGGCAGCGCCTACGACGTGGTCTTCGAGGTGGCACGGAACGTGATTGCCGAGCTCGGATTCCTGGCGTCCGTCGCAGAGGAGACGTCGAGCTGGCCCTACCGACACGATCGCGACCTGACGGGCTTCATCGACGGGACCGAGAATCCGACGCTGACCGACGCGCCGGAGCTCGTGTTGATCCCGGAGGGAAGTCCGGGGGCGGGCGGGACGATCCTGCTCCTGCAGAAGTGGGCACACGACGCGTCGGTCTGGGAAGCGCTTTCGGTCGCCGACCAGGAACGGGCGATCGGGCGGACGAAGGCCGACAGCGTCGAGCTCGACGACAGACCGACCGACTCGCACGTCGCCAGCACCGATCAGGACCGCTTCGGGAAGATCTTCCGGCGGAACATGCCGTACGGGACGGTGACCGACCACGGCACGATGTTCGTCGGCTTCAGCTCGACGCAGCGGCCGCTTCTGACGATGCTCGAGAGCATGGCCGGCCTGGCGGGCGGCGTCCGCGACGCGCTCACGCGTTACACGCGGCCGCTCACCGGCGCCTACTACTTCGTGCCCTCGACCGACGCCCTCCAGCGATTGGGTTGACCCGCTAAGCGGAGCGGTCGCTCCGTTTTTCTGTATACTCCGAGGGTGAGCACCTCGGTCAAGACGAAGGAGCTGCGGAGCGACGCCCGCCGGAACCGGGACCGGCTTGTCGCGAGCGCACGCGAGCTCTTCGCCACCTCGGGCGTGGACGTCCCGGTCGAAGAGATCACGCACCACGCCGGCCTCGGGATGGGGACGCTCTACCGCCACTTTTCCACCAAGGAAGAGCTCCTCGACGCGGTGCTCGAGGACGCATTTGCGGAGATTGTCCGCCTGGCGGAGCGTGCCGCCGCCGAGGACGACGCCTGGGCCGGCTTGACGACGTTCCTCGAGCAGGCGCTCGCACTCCACGCGGAGAACCGAGGTCTCAAGGACGTGCTCGCAGCCCGGCAACACGGGGCTCCGCGCGCCAAAGCGATGCGCGCACGAATCCGGCCCCTCCTGCGCCGCCTGATCGAGCGGGCACAGGAGCAGGGCGCGCTGCGCACCGACTTCACCGCCGAGGATCTGCCGATGCTCTTCTGGACGAGCGGCCGCGTGATCGAGACGACGGCGGCAGTCGTGCCTGACTACTGGCGCCGCTACCTCGGCCTCGTGCTCGACGGGCTGCGGGCCGACGCGGCAACCCCTCTGCCGGCACCGCCGCTGACGCGCGCGCAGCTCGCGCGGACTACGGCGCGGCGGGAAAGGTGAGCGTGCCGGAGGACGGGCGACTAACCGGGCGGGCGCTGTGGACGGTGTTCGGCGCGCTGATGCTGGGGATGTTCCTGGCCGCTCTCGATCAGACGATCGTCTCGACGGCGCTCCCGACGATCGTCGGCGACCTGGGGGGGCTCAATCACCTCTCGTGGATCGTCACCTCCTACCTGCTCGCGTCGACGGTCTCGACGCCGATCTACGGCAAGCTCGGCGACATGCTCGGGCGCAAGCCCGTATTCCTGGCTGCGATCGTGATCTTCCTCGCCGGCTCGATGCTCGCCGGCCTTTCCCAGTCGATGGGCGAGCTGATCGGCTTCCGTGCGCTGCAGGGAATCGGTGCGGGTGGACTGATGGTCGGAGCGCAGGCGATCATCGCCGACATCGTCCCCCCGCGCGAGCGCGGCCGTTACATGGGGTTGATCGGGTCGGTGTTCGCCGTTGCGTCCGTCGCCGGACCGCTGCTGGGCGGCTTCCTCGTCGACAATCTCTCGTGGCGCTGGGTCTTCTACGTCAACATGCCCGTGGGCGCGCTCGCCGTCGTGATCGTGATCACGCGGCTGCACCTGCATACCCCGACCGTGCGCCACCGGATCGACGTGCTCGGCGCCGCATTGCTCAGCAGCGGCGTCGGCGCACTGACGCTGCTGACGACATGGGGTGGCAACCAGTACGCGTGGGGCTCGCCGGCGATCGTCCTGCTGGCTATCGCAGGTGTGGCGCTGCTGGCCGTCTTCCTCTGGTGGGAGACCCGGGCCGCCGAGCCGATCGTGCCGCTCTCGCTCTTCCGCTCGAGCGTGTTCAGCGTCGCGAATGCGATCGGCTTCGCGGTCGGGATGGCCATGTTCGGCGCGATCGTGTTCCTGCCGGTGTTCCTCCAGCTCGTGTACGGCGCCAGCCCGACCAGTTCAGGCCTGCGCATGCTGCCGCTGATGTTCGGGTTGCTCGCCGCTGCGATCGCGTCGGGCCGGGCGATCAGCCGCATCGGCCGCTACAAGGCGTTTCCGATTGCCGGCACGGCTGTGCTGGTCGTCGGCATGTACCTGCTCTCGCTGCTCCGTGTCGGAACCGCGCCGTGGGTCGCGTCTCTGTACATGCTCGTGGTCGGGGTCGGCATCGGGCTCGTCATGCAGGTGCTGGTCCTCGTCGTGCAGAACGACGCGCGCCCACAGCAGATCGGCGTTGCGACGTCGACCGCGACCTTTTTCCGCTCGGTCGGCGGCTCCTTCGGCGTCGCGATCTTCGGCACCATCTTCGCGAGCAGGCTCGCGAGCCAGCTGTCGCACCTTCCTCACAGCGTCACGGCCAAGCTCGGGAGCGGCGTACACCTCAACCCGGAGCAGGCGAAACACCTGCCGGCTGCAGTCCACGCCGACTTCCTGCAGGCATTCGCGCACGCGCTGCACGGCGTCTTCCTTTTCGGCATGGGGCTCGCCGTCGTTCCCTTCATCCTCTCTTGGTTCCTCAAGGAGGTGCCGTTGCGAACGACGCTCGCGGCGGCCGCCGAGCTCGGCGCGGAGCAGGCCCCCGCGGCGGGGACTCCGGACGAGCGGCTCCTCGCCACCGCGGCCGGTGGGCAACCCAGCTCCTAGAGCTCGGCCAGCCGCCCCTCCAGGAACCGCCGTTCCGCCTTCGTCGGAACCAGCTCCAGCGCGCGCTCGTACGCGGCTCGGGCGTCCTCGACGCGATCGAGCCGGCGGAGGAGCTCAGCGCGGGTCGAGTGGAGATACGGGTACCGGCCCAGCTCCAGGCGATCCACGAGAGCCAGCGCTGCCTCGGTGTCACCGGCTTCTGCGATCGCAGCAGCCCGGTTGAGCTCGACGATCGCCGAGCCAGTGCGCCGTGCCAGCTCGCCGTAGAGCACCGCGAGCTGTTCCCAGTCCTGCGGGTCGTCTGCATGCAAGCTCGCGATTGCAGCCTGGAGCACATAGGCGCCGCGGCCGCCGAGCGCCAGCGCGCGCTCGAGCGCTGTCCGGCCCTCCGCGATCTGCTCGAAGTCCCAGAGCGAGCGGTCCTGGTCACGGAGCAGGACGAGCGTGCCGTCGACGAAGCGCGCCTCGCGCCGGGCGTCGTTCACGAGCATCAGCGCGAGGAGGCCGTGCACGTCGGGCTCGTCGGGCATCAACTCTGTGAGCGCACGTCCGAGCCGAATCGCCTCGGCCGCGAGGTCGCCGCGGCCGCCGTAGCCCTCGTTGAAGATCAGGTAGACCACGGCCAGCACCGCGGCGAGGCGGTCGGGCAGCAGGTGCGCCGGCGGCACGCGAAACGGGATCCCGGCGGCCTTGATCTTCTGCTTCGCGCGGACGAGCCGCTTCGCCATCGTCGCCTCGGCGACGAGGAACGCGCGAGCGATCTCCTCCGTCGTCAGGCCGCCGAGCGTCCGCAGCGTTAGCGGAACCTGTGCCTCGAGCGAGAGCGCCGGGTGGCAGCAGGTGAAGATGAGCTCGAGTCGCTCGTCGCGAATCGTCGTCTCGTCCACGGTGACCTCCGTCGGTTCCGGCACCTCGAGTAACCGCGTCTTCGCTGCGAGTGTGCGATCGCGGCGGATGCGGTCGATCGCGCGGTTGCGAGCCGTCGTCACGAGCCAGGCGCGGGGGTTTGCGGGCGTCCCGTCGCGGGGCCAGCGTTCGGCGGCGGCCGCGAAGGCCTCCTGGGCGGCTTCCTCGGCGAGGTCGAAGTCGCCGAGGAAGCCGATCAGCGCGGCGAGGACGCGTCCCCACTCGTCACGGAAGACTCGCTCGAGGATCGGTTAATGCCCCTTCCAGTAATGCTGTATTGCTGGGAGGGGCACTAGTGCTCCTCGATCGGGCGCACTTCCACGGCGCCGCCCAGCCGTGCCGCCGGGATTCGCGACGCGAGCTCGATCGCGGCGTCGAGGTCATCGGCCTCGAAGAAGAGATAGCCGCCGAGCGCTTCCTTGGTCGCCGGGAAGGGCCCGTCGGTCGTCAGCGTCTTCCCGTCGTGCACCCGTACGGTGGTGGCAGTCTCGGCGGGCTGCAGTTGCTGGCCGGGGGTGACGCCCGGCGTCTCGCTAACCGCTCTGTAGTCGGCGTACACGGCCTGCTGCTCCTCCTCGGACAGCCGCGCCCACTCGTCGGGCGTATAGGGCGTCGGGGCGTCGCCTTGATGGATCAAGAGCATGTACTTCATCTCAGCCTCCTTGTCCGGAATGATCGCCTCTAAGACGAACGACCGGAGCGGGAGAGGACACTCCCGAGCCTCGAGCCCGGACGGACAGGATCCGGAACATGCTCGAAGCACCTGAGGGCCTGCTCGCGGACGATGCCGATTCCCGGCGCGCCCGGTTCGAGGCTGGTTGCCTCGAGTGTCGTCACCGCGTGTTCAGGCCGCTGTCAGGCAGCCGCGCCGAGCATGTCGGGGATGCGCCTGAGAGCTGTGTCACTGCTCGCCGCCCTGGTGGTCGCCGGCTGCGGTGCGACGAAAACCGCCACGCCTACGACGTCCGTGACGACCACGACGCCGGTTGCAACGACCGCCGCGGGGAGCACGGCGTCGGCGGGGGCGCTGCAGGCCGAGGCGAACGCTGCCGCCACAGGCGACATCCCCGACAACCAGGTCTTCCTCACCTTCCGGAATTCCGCAGCCGGGTACTCGATGAAGTACCCCGAGGGGTGGGCGCAGAGCGGGAAAGGATCGCAGCTCGCGTTTCGTGACAAGAACAACGTCGTGCGCGTCGTCGTTCTCAAGGCCGCCATGCCCAACGCCGCAGCTGTCAGCGGACAGCTCGGCGCGCTGAAGGGCGTCCACGTCCAAAGCGGCCCGCAGCGCCTGGCAATCAGCGGCGCCCGCCCGGCGATCAAGGTCGTCTACACGACGCAAAGCACTCCCAACGCGGTGACCGGCAAACGTGTGACGCTGGTGGTCGACCGCTACTACTTCGCGCATGCCGGCAAGGAGGCGATCGTCGATCTCGGTACACCGGTTGGTGTCGACAACGTCGATGCCTACCGGTTGATGATCGAGAGCTTCCGTTGGCGTTAGCAAGCCTCTGGCGCGAGCCGGAGCGGCGCGAGTCGCTGTCGTTCGGCGCATTGGAGTTCCACGACGTGTTCAGGATCTACCGCTCCGGGCCGGCGGAGACCGTCGCGCTGCGCGGGCTCGACCTGCGCATCGAGCCGCGGGAGTTTGTGGCGGTCTTCGGTCCCTCCGGCTCGGGCAAGAGCACGATGCTCCAGCTGGCAGCCGGGCTCGACGAGCCTTCCGCTGGAGACGTGCGCGTCTTCGGCCGCTCGCTTGCACATTTGGACGAACGCGAGTTGGCGACGTTTCGCGCGCGCCAAGTAGGGATGGTGTTTCAAGGCGGCAATCTCTGGCCGGGCTTGTCGGCACGGGAGAACGTCGCGCTCGTGCTGCGGCTGGGTGGGCGCAGGAAGGTCGGCGACGCTGCGGAGCGCGCGCTCGACGCGTTCGACCTGCGCGGCCGTGGGCGCACTCGCGCAGGCGCCTTGTCGGGCGGCGAGCAGCAGCGGGTGGCGATCGCCGCCGCGGCCGCACGCCAGGCGCCGCTCGTGCTTGCCGACGAACCGACCGCCGAGCTCGACGAGCACAACGAGCGAACTGTGCTCGAAGCACTCGCGCGCTTGCGCGCCGAGTTCGAGAGCACGGTGGTGGTCGTGACTCACTCGTCGCGCGTCGCGGACGCGGTCGATCGCGTGATCGAGCTGCGCGACGGCCGAGCATCGTGAAGGAGGTGCTGGCCGAGTGTCGCGGCGCCAAGGTCGCGTACGGCGACGGCGAGTCAGCCGTACACGCGCTCGACGGCGTCGACCTGACGATCGCCGCACAGGACAGTCTCGCGCTGCTCGGGCGCTCCGGCTCGGGCAAGACGACGCTGCTGCACGTGCTCGGTGGCCTCGTCGAGCCGACTGCGGGCGCCGTCGAGTGGCGGGGAGAGCCGCTTGCGACACTGGACGCCGCTGCCCGCGCCGCGCTCCGGGCCTGCGGGATTGGCTATGTGTTCCAGGGCGGAAATCTCCTGACGCACTTCACCGCGTTCGAGAACGTCGCCTTCGCGACTCGGGTCTCCTCCGGAGACGCCGATCCGGTCCTGGCTGCAGTCGCGTTGCTGGAGCTGGTCGGACTGACCGAGAAGCTCGACCATCTCCCCGCCGAGCTCTCAGGAGGCGAAGCGCAACGAGTGGCGATCGCGCGGGCGCTCGCCCAGCGGCCGCAGCTATTGCTCTGCGACGAGCCGACGGGTCACCTCGATTCGGACACCGGTGAGCGCGTGCTCGACCTGCTGCAGGCCGTACAGCGTGAATTTGGGTTCGCGCTTGTCGTCGCGACGCACGACGCCGACGTCGCTGCGCGCATGGAGCGCTCGGTCGAGCTCCACGACGGCCGTGTTCTCTCTGCACAGGCAACGGTTTGAGCGGTTTGGCGCGCCTGGCGCTCGTCGGACTTGTGCGCGAGCCGCTGCGCACCGCAGTCCGGGTGCTCGTGCTCGCGGCGGCCGTAGCGCTGATCGCGGCGATGATCCTGTTCGTCGGCCATTCGCTGCGCACGATGACGGCGAGTGCCACGCGCAGCGTGCCGCTCGACTGGCAGGGCCCCGTCGGCTCCCATTCGGCTGCAGTGCGGGTGGCCTCGGCCGTGGCTCGGCAGCCGGGCGTGCAACAGGCGTCGCCGGTCGCGACAGCCCCGTTCGCGTCGGCCGTGCACGAAGCGGCGGTCGGAACCATTCGTTCAGGCGCCGGCGCAGTCCTGGCAGTACCCGACGGCTATCTCGACCACATCCGGACGTTCCGGTTCCTGCGCGGGTCGCTCCGCCGCGGACAAATCGTCTTCGACCAGCAACTGGCGGCGACGTTGCAGGTCCAGCCCGGCGACAGGGTGAGCCTCGCGTCACGCGCGGGCGCATCGCCGCAGCGCTTCCGCGTCAGCGGGATCGTGCTCGTGACGGCGCCGGATGTGTTGTTCCAGCCGCTCAATCCGCTGCTCGGTCCGGCACCGGCCCAGCCGCCTGCCGACATCGCGATCCTGCCGCTGTCAACGTTTGCGCGAACGCTCGCACCCGCGCTCCCGGCGATCGCGTCGACCGCGCCAGGCGGTGCGGCGGTGCCAGAGGTCCAACGAGGAACGCGGTGGCAGGTGCAAGCTCAGGTCGACCCGTCTGCATTGCGCGGCAGCCCTGCGCATGCGCTTCGTCGCGCCGACCAGATCCGCAATGCCGTCGAGCGCACGTTGCCAGGTCAGGTCGTGTTCGTGGACAACCTCGCAGACAGCCTCAACTCCGCCGCCGGCGACGCCCTCTACGCGGAGACCCTCTACATCATGCTCGCCGTGCCCGGTGCCCTGGTGGCGTTGGCACTCGCGTACCTCGCGGCCCTCGGCACGGCCGAGCGGGACCGCCGCGATCTCGTCCTCCTGCGAGCCCGCGGTGCGACCAGGCGCGGCCTGCTGTCTCTCGCGACGGTCGAAAGCGCGGCACTCGGCCTCCTCGCCGGCGCGATCGGGACCGGCGTCGCACTGCCGGCGCTCCGACTCGCCGGCGCCGGTGCGGCAACGGGTGCGGTGCGCATGCTCGTGACGCTCGCGGTCTGCGTCGCGCTCGCCGTTGGCGGTGCCGCGGCGGCGCGGATCGCTGCGGGCGCGAGTGTCTTCCGCGAGACGGTGAGCGAAGGACGGCGCAGCGTCCGCCGGCAGGGCCGGCCGCTGTGGCAGCGTCTCTATCTCGACCTCCTGTGTCTCGGCGGGAGTGGTCTCGTGTACTGGCTGACCGTCAGGACTGGGTTCTCGGCCGTGATCAACCCCGACTCGAACCCGACCCTCTCGCTCTCCGTCTACATGTTCTTCGCGCCGGCGCTCCTCTGGCTCGGTGCGGCCCTGCTGCTCGTGCGGCTCCGGGGTAGCTTCGTGGCGTGGCTCGCCGCGCGTGGCGGAGGCGGTCGCGCGAGCACCTGGCGCGGCTTCCTGCTTGCGAGCGCCGGCCGGCGCGGCGCCGCCATCAACCGCGGCCTGCTCGTCGCCGGACTGTTACTCGCCTTCGGCGTCGACCTCGGTCTCTTCACGGCGACCTATGACCAGCAGGCACGCGTCGACGCGCAGCTGACCCTGGGCGCCGACGTCGTCGTGACCGCTCCGCCTGGGGCGATCCGGCGGCACTCCCTCGACCAGAGCGTGGCGCGCCTGCCGGGTGTCGCCGGCACGACGGGGCTCGATCACAGCTACGCGTATGTCGGGCCGGATCTGCAGGACATCTTCGGCATCGATGCTCGCACGCTGACCCGCGGGACGGGCCTGCGCGACTCGTACTTCCTCGGCGGGAGCGCCGCTCAGATCCTGGCACGGTTGCGCTCGACGCCCGGCGGTGTGCTCGTCTCGAGAGAGACGATCAGCGACTACTCGCTGCGGCTCGGCGATCTGCTCAAGCTCCGGACGCTCGATCGCGCGAACGGCCGCTTCAAGATCGTGCCCTTCCACGTCGTCGGTGTCGTCCAGGAGTTCCCCGCCGCGCCACGCGACTCGTTCATGGTCGCGAACCTCTCGTATCTCGAGCGTGCGACACACGAGCCTGGCCCCAATGTGCTCTTTGTCAAGGCGACCGGTGACCCGGTCGCAGTGGCGAGAGACGTCGCTGCGCGGACTCGTGCACAGGGAACGCTCGTCAAGGACATCCGCCGGCAAACCGCGCAAACGGTCAGCTCGATCACGACTGTCGACCTCGGCGGTATCAGCCGCATCGAGGAGAGCTTCGCACTCGCTCTCGCCGCTGCGGCGATGGCGCTCTTCGTCGCGGTGACGCTCGCAGAGCGTCGACAGGAGTTCGCCACGATGGCCGCACTCGGCGCACGACTGCGCGAGATCGCTGCCTTTCTCTGGACGGAGACGGCCCTCGTCCTCGGCGCCGCGCTCGCCCTGGCGGCTTTGCTCGGCTGGCTGCTCGCGGAGATGCTCGTCGCCATGCTGCAGCACGTCTTCGACCCGCCCCCGGACCACCTGGCGGCACCCTGGCTGTTTCTGGGCGGGCTCGCGGCGGCGGCCGTCGCGGGTGCGGCGATCGCCGCGCTGGTTGGTGCTGCCGGGATCAGAAGACTGCCGCTCGGAGCCATACTGCGGGAGGAATGAGCCAGCCGCGTGTGTTGATCGCCGAGGACGACCCGGAGCTCCGCCGGGTGCTACGTCGTGGACTGGCCGAGGAAGGGTTCCAGCCCGAGACGGTCGCGACCGGCGCTGAGTTGCTCGCTCGTGCCGATTCCGGCTCGCCCGACCTGCTCGTCGTCGACATCGGGCTCCCCGATGCTGACGGCCGTGACCTTTGCCAGGCGCTGCGGGCACGCGGCATTCAGGTACCGGTGTTGTTCCTGACTGCACGCGACGCACTCCCGGACCGCCTGTCGGGCTTCGACGCCGGCGGCGACGACTACGTCACGAAACCGTTCGCGTTCGCCGAGGTCGTCGCGCGGCTGCATGCACTGGCTCGCCGCGCGGGGGCCGACGGTGTGGTCGAGGCCGCCGGCCTGAGGCTCGACCCGATCGCGCATGCGGTCTCCTGCGGATCGAGCTCCGTGCCGCTGACCCCGACCGAGTTCCGTCTCCTCGCCCGCGTGCTGTCACGCCCGGGCGAGGCCGTCCGGCGGCACGACCTGATCCGCGCCGGCTGGCCGCACGGCGCGATCGTGCACGAGAACACTCTGGACGCATACGTCGCACGGCTTCGTCGCAAGCTGCGCACATTGGACGAAGCTCCCGCGATTCGAACTGTGCACGGCGTCGGCTACGCGCTCCCGTGAAGCGCGGACCGCTGCCGAGAAGCATCCGCGGGCGCCTCTTCGTGACCGTCGTCGCCGCGGTCGGGCTCGCGCTCGCTGCGATGATCGCGGGCTTCAACGTTCTGCTCCAACACAACCTCTCGCGCAGCGCGGACCAGCTGGCGCACGCCCGCGCCACCGCAGAGCTGTCTCTCGTGCAGATGCACGACGGCAAGCTCGCCGTCGGCGAGACGGCCGACGACGCCGCGGTCGACAGCAATGCGTGGGTCTTCGCCGGCACGCGGACCCTGGAAGCCCCGCGCGGCGGAGCGGAGCTCGCCACGGCGGCTCATGCTCTTGCCGCTCGCGCACCGGCCAAGTCGGATGAGAAGACGAGTAACAGGCGCCTCTACGCCGTGCCGATTGTCAGCAGCGGGCGTCGTCTCGGCACCGTCGTCGCCGCGGTCGCGCTCGCACCCTACGAGCAGACACAACGGACGGCGCTGGTTGCGTCGCTTGTGCTTGGCGCGGTGTTGTTGCTCCTCGTGGCGGTCGCCGCCCGATGGCTCCTCGTCTCCTCCCTGCGCCCGGTCGAACGCATGACCCGACAGTCCGCCGAGTGGAGCGAGCGCGATCTCGACCGCCGCTTCGGCCTCGGCGAGCCGTACGACGAGGTGAGCGCGCTCGCCTCGACGCTCGACCGGCTGCTCGAACGGCTCGCCGCCGGCCTTCGTCGCGAACAACGGTTCTCGGCCGAGCTCTCACACGAGCTGCGCACACCGCTCGCGCGAGTCATTGCGCAGGCGGAGATCGCGCTTCGCGAGCCGCGCCACCCGGACGACTACCGTGAGACGCTCGTGGACGTCCTCCGCAACGCGCAACAGGTGTCACGAACCGTCGACGCGCTCGTCGCGGCGGCGCGCCACGACTCCGCCCTCACGCGTGGCACGGCGGACGCAGAGGCCGTCTGTGTGCAAACGCTCGAAGCGGTCGCGGACATTGCGGCCGAGCGGCAGGTCGAGCTGGTGAACGCGGCCCCCGCGCGTGCGCTCCGGCTCGGGGTGGACGCCGACCTCGCCGAACGCATCCTGCAGCCGGTCGTCGAGAACGCCTGCCGCTACGGCCGCAGTCGTGTACGGATCGACGTCGCCCGCGACTCGGCGCGCATCGTCTACCTCGTCGAAGACGACGGTCCCGGGGTGTCCGCCGACGAGCGGGAGTCCATCTTCGAGCCGGGCGTCCGCGGTGCCGCCGGCCGTGCGACCAACGGTGCCGGCGGTGCCGGCCTCGGCCTCGCGCTTGCCCGCCGCCTGGCTCGCAGCGCCTCCGGTGAGATCGCCGTCGAACCAGATCACGGAGGTGGTCGCTTCACCGTCTCGCTGCCGGCCGCCTGAGCCGTTCAGGCGCCGTTCAGCCGCCGGCGGAGATGCTGCGCGGTCCTGAACGCCGCCGCAGCAGCCCTCGCCGTCCTCCTGCTGGCGCTCCCCGCAACCGCGCAGCCACGTCGCCTGCTGCTGGGACGCTCGGTCGATGGCCGCCGTATCGAAGGTGTGGAGCTCGGCGACCCACACAGCAGGACGAAGCTCCTCGTGGTGGGGTGCATCCATGGCAACGAATGCGCCGGTCTGGCGATCGTGCGCGCACTCGAGCGGCTGCCGACGCCCTCCGGCCTCGATCTCTGGGTGATCGAGAACCTGAATCCCGACGGCTACGCCGCCGACACGCGCCAGAACGCCCACGGGGTCGACCTCAACCGCAACTTCCCCTGGGCCTGGCGCCCGATGAGCGGTGTCTTCGAGTCCGGCGCACGTCCACTGTCCGAGCCCGAGAGCAGGATCGCCTACCGGGTGATCCTCCGTATCCGGCCCCGGATCTCGATCTGGTTTCACCAGCACGAGCGCCTCGTGGACGAGTCGGGCGGGTCCGTCCGTGTCGAGCGGCGGTTCTCGCGACTCGTCGGGCTTCCGCTCAGGCGGCTGCGGCGCGAGCCGGGGAGCGCTGTCGGCTGGGAGAATCACCGCCTGCCGGGCACGACGGCTTTCATCGTCGAGCTGCCCGCCGGGTCGCTCTCGGCCGAGGCAGCAGGGCGCTACGCGCACGCCATCCTCGCCCTCTCCGGATGAAAGCTGGCAGGCTGAGGCGACCTGTCTAGCTCTCCTCTCACTAACCTGCAGCGGCGTCAGGCACGGCGCCGTCGAAGATCTTTGGCGCTCGGTCTCCTCGCGCTCGCAGCTGTCGGCGGACTCGTGTACCGGTTCTCGGCCGATGCAAGGTCGTCCGACCGGACGGCCGCGCCGAGTCAGCATGTGGCTCACCCTCGTCGCGTAACAGGCGGGCACAAGCCCGCGAAGCGGCCGTCCGTCCGATTGTTCGAGCGGCACAGCGGCGCATTGCCGGCACCTCTACAAGACGCGGCTGCGGCCGCGCTGGACGATCGCCGCGCGCTGCTGCTCGGTGGGCTCACGGCTGCTGACACGTCGACGAGCACGATTCTGATCGCACGGGCGGGCGGTGCCGGCCGTCAGGGCGCCCTGCCTGTCGCTCTGCATGACACGGCGGCCGTACGGCTCGGGCGTTCCACGTATCTGTTCGGCGGTGGAGACGGCACGAAACAGCTGGACACGATCCTCCGCGTCGCCGCGACGGGTGTCACGGCAACCGTCGGTCGCCTCCCGAACCCGAGCTCCGACCAGGCAGCGGCCGCGATCGCCGGGACCGCCTACATCGTCGGCGGTTACACCGGCAGCCGTTGGCTCGACACGATCGTCGCCTGGCGACCGGGCACGCCGGCGCGGGTCGTCGCGCATCTGCCGACGCCGGTGCGCTACGCGGCAGTGACGGCGGCCGCCGGCAAGCTCGTGATCGCCGGGGGTTCATTGCCGAACGGGAGCGCGAGCGACGCCGTGCTCGAGTATGCACCCACCCGCGGCCGGGTGGTCAGGATCGGAAGCCTGCCGGCCCCGACCACGCACGCGGCCGCAGCGGCGCTCGGCGACGTTGCCTACGTCGTCGGCGGTCGCGGCTCCTCCGTGGGGAGCGCCGCGTCACGCGTCGTCGCAGTCGACCTGCGCTCCAGCCGGATTCAGCGCGCCGGCCGGCTGTCGACGCCGCGGTCGGATCTCGCCGCCGTCACTCTCGGCACGAGGATCCTCGTCGCCGGAGGGCGTGGAACGAACGGCATCGAATCGGGGATCAGCGAGCTCGTTTCCCGGACGGCACATGTCCCGGCCCGACGGGTCGCACGCGTGCCCGCGACACCAGCCGGCAACGTGTACGCGTACGACCGCGCGAACATGCTCGCCCCCGTGACGCGGACGGCGTTGCCCCGGATTTACGTCCCCAACAGCGAGAGCGCGACGGTCGACGTGATCGACCCGCACACCTTCAAGGTGGTCGACCACTTCGCGGTGGGCGCGCTCCCACAGCACGTCACGCCTGCCTACGACCTGAAGACGCTCTACGTCACCAACGATCTCGGCAACAGCCTCACGCCGATCGACCCGCAGACGGGCAAGCCGGGCACGGCCATTCCCGTCGACGATCCCTACAACATGTACTTCACGCCCGACGGCCGGTACGCGATCGTCGTGGCCGAGCGTTTGCGCAGGCTCGACTTCCGCGACGCGCACAGCTTCCACCTGCACCACTCGCTATCCGTGCCCTGTGTCGGCGTCGACCACATGGACTTCTCCGCCGACGGCAGGTACGCGATCGCGAGCTGTGAGTTCTCGGGTCAGGTGATCAAGGTAAACATCCAACGCGAGCGTGTCGTGGGCGTGCTCAACCTGCCCGACGGCCGCGCCGGCGTCCCCCAAGACGTGAAGCTCTCGCCGGACGGAAAGATCTTCTACGTCGCGGACCTGAACGCTGGCGGGCTCTGGGAGATCAACGGCGGCCGCCTGAAGACGGTCGGCTTCCTGCGCACGGGCACCGGCGTGCACGGCCTGTATCCGAGCCGCAACGGCAAGCTGCTGTATGCGACGAACCGAGGGGAAGGCTCGATCTCCGTGATCAGCTTCCGGACGCGCAGGGTGCTACGAAAGTGGTGGATTCCCGGTGGAGGCAGCCCCGACATGGGCGGCGTCTCCGCCGACGGGAAGGTGCTGTGGCTCACCGGCCGGTACAGCGGTGTCGTCTACGCCATCTCGACCGGAAGCGGCCGCCTGCTCGCGAAAATCCCAGTCGGTGCCGGCCCACATGGCCTCTGTGTGTGGCCACAACCCGGCCGCTATTCACTAGGCCATACAGGCATCCTGCGTTAACAGAAAGGCCGGAGCGTGAGCCAGGCGAAGCCGGCTTACGCGGAGGCGGACTGATGCGAGGCGGCGACGCGAAGCGCCGTACCGTGATCCGCGGAAAAGCTAAGCTTTTCCGCGGATCTACCAAGGAGTCGACGTGCGCGTACCTGTCATGTCCAGCGAAAGGGCCTTTGTGACCTATTCGGAGGGTATGACGCGTGCTTCGCAGAACGTTGAACTTGGGGATCTTGGCGCATGTAGACGCCGGTAAGACAACTCTCACCGAACGGCTGCTGTACTCGACCGGTGTCATCGACGCGATCGGCAGCGTCGACGCGGGCACGACGCAGACGGATTCGTTAGCGCTCGAACGGCAACGCGGCATCACGATCAAGGCGGCGGTCGTGTCGTTCATGATCGACGACGTCACCGTCAACCTGATCGACACGCCCGGCCATCCCGACTTCATCGCCGAGGTGGAGCGGGTCTTGAGCGTGCTCGACGGCGCCGTGCTCGTGATCTCGGCCGTGGAAGGAGTGCAACCGCAGACACGCATCCTGATGCGCGCGCTGCAGCGGCTACGGATCCCGACGCTCATGTTCGTGAACAAGATCGACCGTCGCGGCGCGGACTGCGGGCGGGCGCTGGCGGCGATCGCGGAGAAGCTCACACCTGCTGTGGTCGGAATGGGATCGGTGCGCGGCGAGGGCACTCGCGGCGCCGTCTACCTCACCCATGCGCCGGGTGACGAGGCCCACAAGGCGCGATTGGTCGAGCTGCTCGCCGAGCGTGAGGAGGCGTTGCTCGCCAGCTACGTCGACGACGACTCGAACCTCTCGCACCGACAGCTGCACGCAGCCCTTGCGGAACAGGCGCAGCGGGCGTTCGTCCATCCCGTCTTCTTCGGCTCGGCGATCACGGGGGCCGGGGTCGACGCGCTGATCGCAGGAATTGCGGAACTATTGCCCTCGTCCGTCGGCAACGCAGACGGTTCCGTTTCGGCCAGCGTCTTCAAGGTCGAACGCGGCACCGCCGGCGAAAAGATCGCGTACGCGCGTGTGTTCTCCGGGACGATCCGCGTACGGGACAGGCTGTGGTTCGGACGCGAAGGGCTCGACGTCGACGACGAAGCGAAGGTCACTGCGATCAGCCGCTTCCACGCAGGCTCCGCAATCCGGAGCGCCACGGTTGCCGCGGGAGAGATCGCCCGGCTCTGGGGTCTCGGCGAGATCCGGATCGGCGACAGGATCGGAGAGCCGGGTTCCAGACCGTGGACAGCACACTCATTCGCCCCGCCCACGCTGGAATCAGTCGTCGCTCCACGTCGCCCGAACGACAAGGGCAGGCTGTACGTCGCGCTGGGCCAGCTCGCCGAGCAAGATCCGCTCATCAACGTGCGCCGGGACGACCGTCGCGAGGAGATCTCGGTCTCGCTCTACGGCGAGGTGCAGAAGGAGGTCATCCAGTCGACGCTGGCCGACGACTTCGGCCTCGAGGTCGAGTTTCGGGAGACGACGCCGATCTACGTCGAGCGGCCGCTCGGTGACGGCGAGGCGATCGAACGGCTGCATGCGGAATCGAATCCCTTTCTCGCCACCGTCGGGTTGCGCGTCGAGCCTGCAGCCGTCCAATCAGGCATCGAATTCCGGTTGCAGGTCGACCATCGCAAGGTCCCGACCTACGTCTACAAGACACGCGAACACTTCGCGGAAGCGATGGAGGAGTACGTGCGCCAGACGCTGCGCGAGGGCCTCTTCGGCTGGCAGGTCACCGACTGCCTGGTGACCATGGTCGAGTCGAACTACAGCTCTCCTGACGGGCCCCCGGCGACGCGTGGACCGCTCAGCACAGCCGCCGACTTCCGAAAACTCACCCCGCTGGTCCTGATGCAGGCGCTCGGGCGAGCGGGGACGGTGGTGTGCGAGCCGACGGTCCGGGTCAGCGTCGAGATTCCGGCGCAGACGATCGGGGCAGTGATGCCCGCGCTGGCGCGCCTGGGTGCCGCCGTCGAGACGCCGTCGGTGGAGGGGGAGCTCTCGACGATCAAGGCGAGCCTGCCCGCCGTGCGGGCGGCTGACCTCCGCCGGCAGCTGCCCGCGCTCACAGGCGGCGAGGGCGTGCTCGAGGCCAGCTTCGATTCCTACGAACGCGTCAGCGGCTCGATGCCGACCCGGCCACGATCGGACCTCAATCCCCTCGACCGTGCGGAGTATCTGCTGCGCCTGGCCGGTCGCGTCAGCGAGTGACCAGAACTGAGGCGTTGTGCGACCATCGACGGAGTTGGCCTCGATCCTCGACACCATCGGTGGCACGCCGCTCGTGCGTCTGACGCGCTGCGCGCCCGCGAACGGCGCCGAGCTGTGGTTGAAGCTCGAGTACAGCAACCCGACCGGCTCGCTCAAGGATCGGATGGCGCTCGCGATGATCGAGGGAGCCGAGCGCGACGGCGCACTCGAGACGGGCGATACCGTCGTCGAGTACACGGGTGGAAGCACCGGTCCGGCGGTCGCGCTCGTCTGCCGCGCGAAGGGCTACCGGTGCCTGATCGTGATCGCCGACTGTTTCACCGAGGAGCGCTTTCAGCTGATGCGCGCGCTCGGCGCCGAACTCGACATCGTCCGGTCAGTCGAGGGCCGGCCGCGGGTGACAGCTCAGGACATCCGCAACATGGTCGACCGCGCGGGCGAGCTCGCAGCGCAGCCCGGCCACTATGCAACCGATCAGTTCAACAATCCGTATCCGATCGCGCACCACCGCGACCACCTTGCGCGCGAGATCTGGGCGCAGACCGAGGGGCGCGTCACTGCGTTCTGCCACGGCCTCGGCACCGCGGGATCACTGATGGGCGTTTCCGAGGCGCTCAAACCGCGCGGTGTCTTCATCCAGGCGCACGAGCCCGCCGGCTCGGCCGCGATTACCGGCGGCGGCGTGGGCTCCTTTGCCATCCAGGGTTGGACCGGCATGGTGATGCCGCACTGGGACGCGGAGCGCGTCGATCACATCGAGCCGATCGAGGACGAGCCTGCACTCGCGATGACCCTGCGGCTCTCGCAAGAGGAAGGCATCTTCGCCGGCATCTCGACCGGCGCCAACGTGGTCGGCGCTCACAGACTCGCAGAACGACTGGGCTCGGAAGCGGTGATCGTCACGCTCGCGGTCGACAGCGGCTTCAAGTACATGAGCGTCCCGCCGTACCTCGATCTCTGAACGGCAGGGGTCAGACCCCTCCAGGGTCTGATGCCCTGAACTTGGTCAGGCCCGACGCGTCAACCTCTGCAGAGGACCCCGTCGTTCCCAGTTCACGCTGTTGATCGCCTCGTGGAGATACGCCTGGTCGGCGCCGGTCACCGTCCGTGAGGGGGCGTCGATTCGCACGCGGACTGCCCGCGTGGGCTCGGAGAGGATGTGTGTTGCTGCGGTGCTCGTCATGGCTCTTGCTCCTTTCGGGTGGGGTACAGGGACATCGAATCTCGCCGGCATCAGACGGCCCTGCGAGCAACCTGTGAATTAGCTAGGAGCGCATGCTCTCAGCCAATCCACAGGAACGGATGGCACGATGCGTGCATGAGCCCGGCCGGGAACGACGACCAGCGGATCCTCGTGGTCGACGACGAGCCTTCGATCGTCGACGCGGTCGCGACCGCGCTTCGTTATGAGGGCTACGACGTCGAGGAGGCCGCGAGTGGCCGTGCGGCTCTCGCCGCGGTCGCGCGCGTCGAGCCGGATCTGATCGTGCTCGACTGGATGCTGCCCGACCTCGAGGGGATCGAGGTGGGGCGGAGGCTGCGTGCCAAAGGCGTCAAGAGCGCAGTGCTGTTCCTGACCGCGAAGGACGCGACCGAGAACAAGGTCGAGGCGCTGCGCGCAGGCGGGGACGATTACGTGACCAAACCGTTCAGCCTGGCGGAGGTCGTCGCGCGCGTGCAGGCGATCCTGCGCCGGACGGCCGGGGAGCTGCCGGGCGACGTGTTGCGCTTCGCGGACGTCGTGCTGGACGAGCAGCGTCACGAGGTGTTCCGCGGTGAGACGCGTGTCGACCTCACCGCGACCGAGTTCAGCCTGCTGCGCTATTTCCTCCTCAATCCCCGGCGGGTGGTCTCGAAGGGGCAGATCCTCCAGAACGTGTGGCGCTACGACTTCGGCGGCAACTCCAATGTCGTCGAGACGTACGTCAGCTACCTGCGCAAGAAGCTCGACTCACTCGGCCCGCCGCTGATCAGGACCGTGCGTCAGGCCGGCTACATGCTCGAAGCCGAGCAGGAGTAGATGCTCAGGCTGACATCGCTGGGCGCCCGCCTCGTCTTGGGGGTGATCCTGGTCGCTGCGCTCGGGCTGGCAAGCGCCGACGTCGCGACCTACGCCTCGCTGCGGTCGTTTCTCTTCCATCGGACCGACAGCGCGCTGCAGAGCTCTCACCCTGAGGTCGAAGGCGCGGTCCTGAGCCCGCGGTCCCCTGGCGGGCCGGGCCCGGGTCCCCTCGGCGCAGCGCCGGGAATCGACTACGTCCAGGTGCGGACGCTCTCAGGCCGCATCGTCCTGAGTCGTCCCGTCTTCCAGTTCACACAAGAAGAGCCGCCGCCGCCGCCCAGCCTGCCGAGCAAGGTCGCGATCCCGAAGTCGCCTGCCCGCGAAGGAGAGCGAGTCATGTACTTCACCGTTCCGGCCAAGTCAGGCGGGGGTCGCTACCGCGTTCGTGCATCGATCGAGCCGCGCGCGAGCAACAGGATCCTTCTGATCGCCGCGTCGCTCGGCGGCGTCTACGGCACGCTCCACCGACTCGTCCTGATCGAGCTGCTCGTCACCGGAGCGGTGCTGCTTGCGCTCGCGGCGCTCGGACTCTGGGTGGTCAGGCTTGGTCTCCGGCCGTTACGGTCGATCGAGGGGACCGCGGCAGCGATCGCTGCCGGGGATCTGACCCAGCGCGTCGAACACGCCGAAGAGGGCACGGAGGTCGGTCGGCTCGGGCTGGCGCTGAACGCGATGCTGGCGCAGGTCGAGTCGGCGTTCAAGGCGCGGGAGGCATCGGAGCAACGCGCCTGGCGGTCCGAGCAGAGGTTGCGTCGCTTCGTCGCCGATGCGTCTCATGAGTTGCGCACGCCGCTCGCCGCTGTGCGTGCGTACGCGGAGCTGTTCACGCGCGGGGCGAAGCGGCGACCGGAAGACCTCGAGCGCTCGATGATGGGCATCACGCGCGAGTCGGAGCGGATGAGCATGCTCGTCGAGGATCTGCTGCTGCTCGCACGCCTGGACGAGGGACGTCCTCTGCACCGGAAGCCGGTGCGGATCGACGAGGTCGTGACCGAAGCCGTCGAGACGGCGCAGACGGTTGATCCCGTCCGGGCGATCGGGCTCGACACGGAGCCCGTGGTCGTGCTCGGCGACCGCGATCGCCTGCGACAGATGGTGGACAACCTGCTCAGCAACACACGCGCGCACACGTCTTCAGACGTGCCGGTGCAGGTCGCCGTCGCGCGGCAGAACTCGAACGCCGTGATCGAGGTCTCGGATACAGGCCCCGGCATGCCTGCCGACGTGCTCGAGCGCGTTTTCGAGCGTTTCTACCGCGCCGATCCGGCGCGGTCGCGGGCGCACGGAGGCGCCGGTCTCGGGCTCTCGATCGTTGCGGCGGTGGCCGAGGCCCACGGTGGCACCGCCGCCGCCCAGTCGGAGGCGGGTCGGGGCACGACCTTCCGCATCGTCCTGCCGCTCGCCTCTCAGTCGGCCGCGCACTAGCCTCTGGCGACAGAAAGGAAGCGCCGAATGAGCTACGTCCCTGCAGAAGACCGCTACGACCGGATGACGTACCGGCGATCCGGCCGCAGCGGCCTGCAGTTGCCTGCGATCTCGCTCGGGTTGTGGCAGAACTTCGGGCACGACCGGCCCCTCGACACGAGTCGCGCGATCGTCCGTCGCGCATTCGACCTCGGGATCAGCCATTTCGACCTCGCCAACAACTACGGCCCGCCGTACGGATCGGCGGAGGAGAACTTCGGTCGCCTCATGCACGACGACCTCCGGCCGTATCGCGACGAGCTCGCGATCTCGACGAAAGCCGGCTACGACATGTGGCCCGGCCCGTACGGCGAATGGGGGTCGCGCAAGTACCTGCTTGCGAGCCTCGACCAGAGCCTGCAACGCATGCGCCTCGAATACGTCGACATCTTCTACTCGCACCGCTTCGATCCGGAGACCTCGCTCGAGGAGACGATGGGAGCACTCGCCTCAGCCGTCCATGCCGGCAAGGCGCTCTATGTCGGCATCTCGTCGTACTCGGCGGCGAAGACCCGCGAGGCCTCTCAGATCCTGCGCGAGCTAGGCATCCCTTTGCTGATCCACCAGCCGTCCTATTCGATGCTCAACCGCTGGATCGAGCCGGAGCTGCTCGACACACTCGAAGAGCTCGGTGTCGGCTGCATCGGCTTCTCGCCGCTCGCGCAGGGCATGTTGACCGACAAGTACCTGCACGGCATACCCGAAGGGTCGCGAGCGAGCCGCGACGGCTCCTTCTCGCCGAGGCTGATCACCGACGCGGCGATCGAGCAGGTCCGTGCGCTGAACGAGATCGCGTCGCGACGAGGTCAGACGCTCGCGCAGATGGCCCTTGCCTGGACGCTTCGCGACCCGCGCATGACGGCGACACTCGTCGGTGCGTCGAGCGTCGAGCAGCTCGAGTCGAACGTCGCAGCGATCGAGAAGCTCGACTTCACCGCCGACGAGCTCGCGGAGATCGACCGCTACGCCACCGACGCCGACATCAACATCTGGGCCGAATCGAGCGCCTAGCGAACGCGTCGATCAGCGAGAGCGCGAGGCGGACGGGGAAGTGCGGCAACGCTCATGACGCTCCAGTCGAATAACGCTACTATCGCTAGCACCATGTTGCGTGTCAAGGTCGACCGGGACGAGCCAACCGAGCTGCACGAGCAGGTCGCAGGCGAGATTCGTCGCGCGATCGCCGACGGTGAGGCGTTACCGGGCGAACGGCTGCCGCCGGCGCGCGACCTCGCGGCCGTCCTCGGCGTCAACACGAACACCGTCCTCCGCGCTGTTCGAGTGCTTCGCGATGAAGGACTGCTGGACTTTCGCCGTGGGCGGGGCGTGACCGTTGCCGCCACGCCGCAGCGGGGCGCCGTGGTCGCGCGCGCGAGAGAGCTCGTGCGGTTCGCCCGTCAGCAGGGCTATCGCGTCGACGAGCTCGTCGGGATCATCGAGCAGATCGGCTGAGCGTCACGCGAGGCTGACGAAGAGCCGATGCTTGGCGCAGGACTAGCCTACGGGTGGATGACCGTGGGAAGCCAGGCTCGAACGGCTGCGGCTACGGCGTCGGGATCCGCCTTGAGGCCGTGATCGCCCGGCACCGTCACCACTTCCCGGGACGGGCCGGGGGGTGGGATTCCGAACGGATCGCGTTCCCCCTGGACGACCAGTGTCGGCAGTCTCACGGCGTCGAGCTCGGGCAGCCGGCTCTGGGGCGGCTTGCCGGCCCGCCGCGGCGGCTCCAGCGGGAACGCGAGGCACAGCACCGCGACGGCACCCGTGGCCTCCGAGGTGCGGCAGGCGACGCGGCCGCCGAGCGAGCGGCCGCCGACGATCAACGGCAGGTCGTCGAGGTCGTTCGCCCGTAGCTCTTCGACCACCGCGATCCAGGCTGCGTCGAGCTGCGCGGCACCGGCCGGAGAGCGCCGGCCCGCGACGCGGTAGGGCTGCTCGACCAGC
>VAXY01000001.1:26083-34025 GCA_005885085.1 Actinomycetota bacterium
CTCCCGCGCGGCGACGAGATCCGGCGCCTCCACCCCTCCACCGGCGCCATGGCCGAGGACGAGCGCCGCGTGTGGTGTCTCGACCGTGTGGAGGTGGGCGCGCGCAGTTCCCTGCGGCGTGTCGATCTCTAGGACAGGCACTCCGGGGATTCTGACGACCCGCGTGCGACCTTCGGTTGTTGCCGCTACGCCGCGGCGAGCGCGCGCCGGCGGTTGAAACGCTCGATCCGACTCCCACCAGCTGCGCTGTGCTGCACGCCGGTGTAAGCGGGATGGCAGTTCGAGCAGACGTCCACCGACACCGATCCCGCGGTCGAACGAATCGTGAACGCCGTGCCGCAGGTCGCGCAGATGACGTCGACGAGCTGGGTCTCAGGGTGCTTCAGAGTCTTCATGGTGCAAAGGTAGCACGGAGAGTTGCGTGATGCAACTAACACGAATAGACTGAGGCCATGCTGAGACGCGACTACGAAGGCCAGAACTGCTCGATCGCACGGGCGCTGGAGCTCGTCGGCGAGCGCTGGACGCTCTTGATCGTCCGCGACGTCTTCCTCGGGCTACACCGCTTCGACGAACTGCAAGAGAGCCTCGGGATCGCCCGCAATGTGCTCACGGACCGGCTCAATCGGCTCGTCGAGGAAGGGATTCTCGAACGAGTCCGCTACAGCGCGGCTGACGCGAAGAGGCCGAGAGCTCAACATCGCCCTCACGGGGCTGCGGCAGTGGGGCGACAAGTACCTGAGCGAGAGGCCTCCTCGTCTGCTGCGCCGCAAAGCGGACAAGAAGCCGGTCGTCGCAGCGCTGGTCCCGAGGGGCACGAAGGTTCTGGGCCCTGAGGAGGTCGAGACGGTGCCGGGGCCCGGTTGGGCGCGCTCGGCTTGATCAGCGTGCTTCTTCTTCAGCCGTCCGCTCGGCTGTGGGGACCGCTTCCAGGCGCTCGTCGGGTATCGGTTGTCCGCTCTCGACCGAGAGTCCGAAGGTGCCGGCGGCCAGGCGCGCCTCGGCCCGCTCGACCGCAGCCAGCTCTTCGCGCAGATCGTCCGCGAGCCCTTCGTCGAGCTCGTCCTGGTACAGCTCGGAAGCGAGATTCCCCGGATCGTCCTCGTCCGCCGGCTCGCCGGTGTCCTGATGCCCGAGCCGGCGAAGCGCCCTCTCGATCCGCTCGCGCTCGGCCGTCAGCAATTCGCGCGCCCGCTCTGCGTCCACCCGGCAACGGTACCCAACCGCGACGCAGAGTGACTTCGTTCCCGGCGTAGCCTTCCGGCAGATGGTGTCCGGCAACCGGATCCTGCGGCCTTCGCCCTTCTCGGGACGAACGGCCTGGGCGCGGAGCGCACAAACGCCGCTGCGCGAGTTCCTACGGACCGAGACCGGCGGTGCGGCGGTGCTGCTGGCAGCCTCCGTCGCCGCGCTCGCGTGGGCGAACATCGATACGTCGTCGTACGAGCGGCTCTGGACGACGGTCCTGTCGATCGACGTCGGAGACGCCGGCGTCGCCTTGGATCTTCGCCACTGGGTGAACAGCGGGCTGATGACGTTCTTCTTCTTCGTCGTCGGTCTCGAGGCGCGTCGCGAGTTCGACCTTGGCGAGCTACGTGAGCGCCGGCGGTTCGCGCTGCCGCTCCTGTCCGGTATCGGCGGAATGGTCGCGGCGGTCGCGATCTATCTCGCCTTCAACGGCGGCCGTGGCTCCGCCGGCGGCTGGGGGGTCGCGATGTCGACGGACACCGCCTTCGCGCTCGGCCTGCTCGCTCTCGTCGGGCCGCGCTTCCCGGATCGACTGCGCGCGTTCATGCTCACTGTCGCCGTCGTCGACGACCTCGTTGCGGTGATCGTGATCGCGACGGTCTACACGGAGAGCCTTCACATCGTTCCGCTTGTCGTCGCCGTCGCCCTGTTCGGAGGCCTCGTCGTCGGACGGAGCCTCGGCAACCGGGCCGGCATCGTCTGCGCAACCTTCGGGATGGCCGCCTGGGTCGGCCTGCTCAAGTCCGGAGTCGAGCCGGTCGTCCTCGGTCTGGCGACCGGGCTCGTCGTGTACGCCTTTCCGGCTCGGCGTTCGAGTCTCGAACGCGCGACGGAGCGGTTCCGCGAGTTCCGCGAGCAGCCGACGGCGGAGACGGCTCGGGTTGCCGGTGTGGAGCTGCGCTCGGCGACGTCGCCCAATGAACGGTTACAGCAGATGTTTCATCCCTGGACGAGCTATGTGATCGTCCCCCTGTTCGCACTTGCGAATGCCGGCATCGCCGTCGACGGTGCCTTCCTCGCCCGGGCGTTCTCCTCTCCGATCACTCTCGGGATCCTGGTCGGCTACGTCGTCGGCAAGCCCGTGGGCATTCTCGGCAGTTCCTGGTTGCTGACGCGGCTGAGCGGTGGACGGCTCCGTCCACCCGTGGGCTGGGCGGCGGTCGCGGGCGGCGGCACGATCGCAGGTGTCGGCTTCACGATCGCCCTGCTGGTGGCGACGCTCGCCTTCAACGGCGCGCGGCTCGAGGAGGCGAAGGTCGGCATCCTCAGCGCAGCGCTCTGTGCGTCGCTCGTCACCTGGCTGCTGTTCCGCGCCACGGAGCTCCTGCCTCGGAGGCTGCGGATTCGCGGCCTGCTGGGAACCTCGGAACCACTGGTCGATCTCTACGTCGACGTCGACCCGGAGCGGGACCACTTCCGTGGGCCGGTCGACGCGCCGGTCACGGTGGTCGAGTACGGCGACTTCGAATGCCCGTACTGCGGCCGTGCGGAGCCGGTGGTTCGCGAGCTGATCCGGGAGTTCGGGGACGTCCGGTACGTCTGGCGGCACCTGCCGCTGAGCGACGTCCATCCGCACGCGCAGCTCGCAGCGGAGGCAACAGAGGCTGCGGCCGCGCAAGGGGCGTTTTGGGAGCTGCACGATCTCCTGTTCGAGCATCAGGACGCACTCCAACCCGGCGACCTCGTCGCATACGCCGAGCAGCTGGGTCTCGACGTCGAGCGCTTCACCCGTGACCTCCGCGAGCACGCCGGTACCGCACGCGTGGCCGAGGATGTCGACAGCGCCGACCTCAGCGCCGTTTCGGGCACACCGACGTTCTTCATCAACGGTCGCCGCCACCATGGCGCGTACGACATCGGTGCGCTCTCGGCCGCAATGCGCGTGGCAGGAGCCAGGGCGACGCTGAATCCCGTCGGCTGAGAAGCGGCCGGGCGCACTAGGGTGGTACCGATGCACCAGCCGCCGACGCCGCTGCCGCCCGGGAAGAAGGCCCCTGACTTCGAGCTTCCCTCGACGCCGGACCAGACCGTGTCGCTCGCCGAGTTTCGCGGCCGGCCGGTCATCCTCGCCTTCTATCCCGAGGACTGGAGCCCGGTGTGCTCCGATCAGCTGGCGCTCTACCAGGAGCTCCTGCCGGAGTTCCGGAAGTTCGACGCGGAGCTCGTCGGCATCTCCGTCGACGGGATCTGGAGCCATCTGGCGTTCGCGAAGGACCGCAACCTCCACTTCCCGCTGCTCGCCGACTTCGAGCCCAAGGGTGAGGTCGCTCGGACGTATCGCGTCTATCGGTCGAACGAGGGGACGAGCGAGCGGGCTCTGTTTGTCATCGACGGCGACGGGGTCGTGCAGTGGAGCTACGTCTCTCCCGTCGGGATCAACCCTGGCGCCGACGGCATCCTCCGTGCCCTTGACGGCCTGGCGAGAGAGGGCGGCCCGTGAGCACGACCCAGTGGGCGGCGTTGCTGACGATGCCGGTCGCGGAGAGCCGCGACCATATTCAGGGCCCGGCGGATGCGCCCGTGACGCTCGTCGAGTACGGCGACTACGAGTGCCCCTACTGCGGTGCCGCGTACCCCATCGTCAAAGAGGTACAGGCGCGGATGGGCGATCGGCTTCGCTTCGTCTTTCGCAACTTCCCGATCACGACCTCGCATCCGCACGCAGAACGGGCCGCGGAGGCCGCGGAGGCGGCCGCTGCCCAGGGCAGCTTCTGGGAGATGCACGACGCTCTGTACGAGAACCAGAAGCGTCTACGCGACGAGGATCTACACGTCTACGCTGAGCAGGTCGGTCTCGACGTCGAGTCGTTCGACCAGGAGCTGGCGGAGCATGTCCACGCCGCCCGCGTCCGTGAGGATTTCATGAGCGGAGTCCGCAGCGGCGTGAACGGCACGCCGACGTTCTACGTCAACGGGACGAGATACGACGACTCCTATGATCTCGACACGTTGCTCGGCGCACTGGAGGAAGCCGCCTCCAACTGAGGCGTCGCCGCGCACATGCTCGACGGGAAGCACATCTTCGTCGGCTCGAAGGCACCCTGGTTCGAGATCACGGACAACCTGCCCCAATTCCAGGAGCACGCCGGGGTCTGACCCCTGCCGGGGTCAGACCCCAGCCTTTTACGATCGAGACGCAGCGGTGACAGCACTGATCTTCGATCTCGATGGGACGCTCGTCGACACCGTCTACGCCCATGTCTTCGCGTGGCAGCGGGCGCTCGCCGAGGCGGGCATGCCGATCGACGGCTGGCGGATCCACCGGCGCATCGGTATGAGCGGTGGCCTGTTCGCGCGTGCTGTCGCACGCGAAGTCGGGCGTCCGCTCGATGCGGCGGAGACCGAGGCCGTTCAGCGACGCCATGGGGAGCTCTACCGCGAGCTGCTGCCCGAGCGGCGGCCGCTGCCGGGCGCCGTCGAGCTGCTCGCGGAGCTGCGCGACCGGGGGGTCGTGCACGGGATCGCCACATCGGGGCGGCGGCCGGAGATCGATGCGTCGCTCGAGGCACTGCGCATCGGTCCGGAGACGACGATCGTCGAGCGGGGAGACGTCCTACGTGCGAAACCGGAGCCCGATCTCTTCATCGAGTGCGCGCGACGCCTGGGGGCCGCGCCGGACGAGTGCTACGTGGTCGGCGACGCGGTCTGGGACCTGCTCGCCGCGCGGCGGGCGAAGATGCTCTCCGTCGGCGTGCTCTCCGGTGGCTACGGCGAGGACGAGCTCACCCGTGCCGGCGCTTTCCGTGTGTACCGGGATCCCGCAGATCTCCGTGACTCGCTCGACGAGCTCGGCGTCGTTCCCTGACGGCGCCCGCGCCACGAGGCTCCCAGGCGTCGATTGATTCGTAAGTCGATTGCGATTCGGTCCGCCTCGCGCACAACACGGTTCGCGACGGCCCTTGCGGGGTAAGAAGGCGGCGCCGATTCCCCGCCAATCAAGGAGGCGCTGGTCAGATGAGGGTGACGCTTCTTGAGCGTTCGCGGCAGCGGACGCTCGTCGCTACCGGTCTGAGTCTGCTGTTCGTTGCGGCTTTGCTGCTGCTCGCCGTTCCGCGCGCGCGGGGAGCTGGGGCGACGTTCAACGCGCCGGTGAAGGTGACACCGGCTCTCGGATTCGGCTACGAGCCGGCAACCGTGGTCGATCGGTTTGGCAACATCTTCGTCACTGCGCACAAGGAGAACTGGCAGCTCGTTCTCGGCGCGGACGTCAACTCACCTACATACACGCGCAGCATGTCGTGGGCATGGACGTCGGTCGACGGCGGCAAGTCGTTCGTGGACATCCCGGGGCTCACGAGCCTTTCGCTCGAGCAGCACCAGTTCGGCGACGAAGGAGACATGGCGCTCGACGACACGAACCACCTCTACTTCGTCGACACGAACGTCACTGACGACTCGATCACGCGCTGGAGCGTCGACGGCGGCGGGCTTGCCAACATGCAGCTCGACTTCACACGGCCGCTCATTCCGACAGCGCAGCTGGTCGACGACCGTCCCTGGGTCACTGCGCATGGCGACGGTCACGTCTTCTACCTCGGCAACGAGGGAGACAAGGTCACCTACCCGCTCGGGCAGGGAACCGGTAGCGGCTTCGGCCCCGGCCGCTACACCGTCTATCGATCGACCGACGGCGGCCAGACGTTCGACGCGCTGGGTTACACGCTGAAGGACTCGGGCTGGTGCCGCCCTGCCGCCGACCATGCCGCGGGTTCGCAGTATGTCTATGCCGTCTGCGGCAACGACGGCGGCTCGAACGACGTGTTCACGTCGAGCAATCCCAAAGGGACGCTGTACGCCTACGTTTCCTCGAACGACGGCCAGAGCTTCGAGCGCTACGTGGTCGGAAGCTACAACTCGACCGACAGCACGTTCAGCTGGCCGACCGTGTCGGTGGCGCCGGACGGCTCGATCTGGGCGCTCTACGTCGATGCGAAGCAGGTCACCAATTGCGGCAGCGACCCATTCGGTTCGACGGTTTGCGATCCGGTGACGAACCGCCTGATGCTCTACCACTCGACCGATCACGGCCGGACGTGGGCGTCGAAGGACATCACGCCGGGGCGCGGCCGCTACCAGTACGCCTGGCTCGCCGTCTCGCCGGATGGCAGCAACCTCGGTGTCGGCGTCTACTATCGTCCGAACGACACGTCCGACTGGCGGGTCTACGGCGCGATCTTCAAGCCGTGGCAGAAGCCGAGTCTCGTCTCCCTGGACCAGGATCACCCCGTCGCTCCCGCTTCGCGCTCGACGGCGCCGGGGGACTTGATGGGCAGCTACTTCAACCCAGACGGCACGCTCGGCGTCGTCTGGACCCGGGTCGTCCAGAGCGTCGACAGGGTCGCGACCCTCGAGCGCGACATCTACTACGCGCGCTCGAACTAGCGAAGCGTTCGCCAAGTAGTCGCGGCGCCGGCGGGGCCGGCGCCGCGACTGATTGAGACAGCGGGTGCATCCGCCTGCTCTCCGGGGTGTGCGTCGAGACGCCGGAGGTTGCCCAGATACGGGCCGATCCCTAAATCGGAATCGGGCGGGGCGTCGCCTCGTTGAGTAATGAGATGTCTGTTGGGCTGAGAGGCACGTTGAGGGCGCCGCGGGCTGCCGCGGCGGCGACCGAGCCGGCCGGGTGGCGTGCGCCACGCTGGGTTGTGCCGCTGTTCGGGCTGGCGGCGCTCTTGCTCGTGCCCTGGGTCGTCCTGCTGGCTGTCGCTTTGCCGTCCGCACACCGGGCGGCGCACTGGGACATCGCCTGGGCAGGCTTCGACGTCGCGCTGGCGTTGCTTCTGCTCACGGTCGCGGTTGCGGCTTGGCGGCGCTCGCCCTGGCTCGAAGGTGCGGCGGCTGCGAGCGCGACGCTCCTGTTCGTCGACGCCTGGTTCGATGTCCTCACCTCTTCGACCCAGGCTGAGTTTGTCGTCTCAGTCGGCGAAGCAGTCTTCGTCGAACTGCCGCTCGCCGTCATCTGTCTGCTGCTCGCCCGCGACGCCAAACGCCGCCTAACCGTCCCGCCTCTCAGTCGTTCAGCAGCGGTCCGGCCGAGCTTGCGACTCGTCCGTGAGCAGCAGTCGGCTGAACCGGCCGGCGCTGCGAGTCGGCCCGGCGTCTGATGCTGGCCGCGCTTCTCAACGTGCCGCCGTCGTAGGAATGCCACTCGAGCGGCGCGTTCGGATCCCCGATCGCGCCCACGTAGATGTCGCCACGGCTCGCCGTCGGCGAGGTATCGATCGCCAAGGACGGCTCAGCCCCCTGCCCACCCGGCAAGACGATGTCCGAGCCAAACGACGGCTTACCCCCCGCGGACCCGCCCGCCGCCGCCCCCGGAACCGCAAACACTGCAGCGAACGAGACAACCGTCATCAGCCAACCAAGCCGGCGAACCGACCGAGCTGCACGCATCATTCCCTCCTCACTCGTAAGCGCCGCCCCGCCGCTCCTCGCGGCCGCGAAAAACAGGCGATCCCCCAACGACTGCCACCTGGCGAGGCAGTGCTAACCGTCGCAGACGGATTCCAAACCCGCGACCGACCTGTTGGCAAAGTCTCTCGGCCTCTACGGGGTCGCGTACGCGAACTCGCGTCCCGGCTGCAGTGCTCGTAGAAAGAGCAGCGATGCGAGGCCGGGAAACCCGATCACGGGCCACCTGGCGGCGTAGCCGTGCGTCGGGCTGAGCTGGCTGTGCAAGGCGTCGATGGCGGCG